>CALDOK010000048.1 GCA_937912125.1 uncultured Pseudomonadota bacterium | reverse complement strand
ACACCGACGCCGACGCCGACGCCGACAGCGACGCCGACGCCGACAGCGACGCCGACGCCGACCCCGAGGCCCCGGTGATCGACAGCGCCGATGCCTGGTGCTCCGAGACCGGCCAGGGTGACACGTTCTACCAGTGGGTCAGCTCCTGCCAGGCCACGGACCCCCAGGGCGACGCCACCATCGCCGCCTTCGACATGGACCACAACCTGGTGGTGGTCTCCGACGGCAGCACCGACATCGCCACCTACTACCTGGTCTGCGATGGCGGCAGCTGCTCCGCGAGCTTCCGCGAGGACGAACAGAGCGTGCTCTGCGCCAACGCAGGCGACTACGACTTCACCTTCACCGTGGTCGACGAGGACGGCAACGTCAGCGCGCCGGTGACCGTGACAGGCAGCCAGGCCGAGTAGCCCCAGACGCAGCGATGCCCGGCTGGAGTCACACCCCAGCCGGGCCTGTCCTCGTGCGCTCGCGGCTAGCCCGGCGCGAAGAGGAAGGGGTAGGTCACGATGACGATGCCGTTCTTCTTGGGCTCGGGGAACTCCATGCGCATGAAGCGGCCGTTGATGCAGCTCTCGGCCGCGGCATTGCCCAGGGTGCTGGACTTGGTGGTGGCGCTGGAGACCGAGCCGTCGCCGGCGATGACGAACTTCACCGTCACCTTGCCGATCAGCTCGGGGTTCCGCTGCAGCTCACGCTGGTAGCAGTAGCGGATGTTCGAGAGGTGGCGCCGCACCACCGCGTCCACCACCGCCTTGTCCATCTGGCCGATGACGATGGAGTCGCCGCCCGGGTTGCGAATCTCACCGGTGCGCTTGCCGCCCATGATGCCGTCGCCCGTGCCGTAGTTGCTGTCGCCGCTGCCCCGACCCTTGTTGCCCAGGCCACCGAGGCCCCGGGCCGTGCCGCCGCCACCCAGACCCGAGCCGCGGGAGGACAGACCACCCGATCCGAACTGGGCACCCTTGCCGCCGATCAGGCCGCCGATGCCGCCGATGATGTCCATGCTCAGGCCGGTGTTGCCCAGCACGCCGTCCAGGTCGCCGCTCTCGCGCAGGGCGCCGAGCACGCCCGCGTTCTCGGCGATCTCCTTGTCCAGGGCCGCCTTGGCCAGCTCCACCTTGTCGCCCTTGGCGATCTTCATGTCGGCGTCCCTGCGGCCGGTCTTGCCCTCGTCCAGCTTGGCCTTGGCGCCCTCGGACTCGGCCAGCTTCTCGGGCTGCTCCATGTGGCGCTCCACCACGGGGTCCTGCAGGAAGATCTCCGCGAAGCGGGTGGGCAGCTCGATGGTGTCCACGTCCATGCTGGCCGGGGACATGGACATCAGCACCCCGCACATGGCCCCCACGAAGGCCGCGCTGGCCATGAAGGCCGCGAAGGGACCGTCCACACGGTCGCGGGGGCGGGTCAGCACGCGCTTGCCCGGGGGCACCAGGTGGGTGGCGAAGCAGCCGAGCCCGGTGTCCACCACCACGCGCTCGCCGTGGGTCAGGGGCAGCACCGCGCAGCCCTCGTCGTCGATGTTCAGCTGGCCGCTGGCGCGCAGCTCCTCGAGGGGCAGGCGCTGGCCTTCGCGCTCGACGAAGCCCGTCCAGCCCGGGGCCACCCGGCAGCTGGGCACGCCGTCGTCGAAGCGGATGAAGGTGAAGTCCTCGTCAGGCAGGGCGTCGGAGGGGCAGTAGAAGTCCGTGCGGCGCTCCTGGGGTGCCTCGCTCAGCATGGGAGCCAGGATCCAGGCCACCCGGGCGAAGCCCTCGGGCACCCAGCTGATGGGCATGCCCAGCAGCCTCCAGCGGTAGCCCGTGCTGCTACCCACGGTGACCGGGCGGGCGCTGGCGGCGTGGTGCTGCACGTCCAACACGATGTCGTTCCACACCTGGGCGACCTCCACCACGTCGGGGCGGCTGCGATCGATGCCCACATCGCTGGTGCCGCGCTCGGCGCGCAGCACGAAGTCCAGGGCATCTTCGGTGGTCTGGGGCTCCTGCGGGATCTCGGTCTCGAGGGGGGTGGTCCAGGGGGGTGGGTTCAGCATGGTCGTGTTCCTCCCGGCCGCATGGCGGCCTGATTCGGGGCGTCGTTCGCGTCCTCTCGGGGTTATGGGGCGCGGCGGTGTCGTGGGTGATTGACCACTCCGGCCCGGCCGGGTTCCGCCTGGACATTCTCTTTGCGTCCCCTGGACAGCCGCTTGACAAGCGCCAGGGAGCCAACCGATCTCGCCGTGGGATCGGAGACAGGACCTGAGACGTCCGCAGGTGCGGGGGCCGCAACCCGGATAGGTCTTCACCAGAGGTGAAACATGGCGAACTACCTGGTCGTAGGCGGAGCCGGCTACATCGGCTCCCACATGGTGCGGACCCTGCTCGATGCGGGGCACGACGTCACTGTCCTGGACGACATCAGCCGCGGCCACGCCGCGTCGGTTCCCGCCGAGCTGCTGGTGCGTGGCGATCTCGGGGATCGGGCCTTGCTCGACGAGCTCTTCACGCAGCGTCGCTTCGACTGCGTGATGCACTTCGCGGCCTTCGCCCAGGTCGGCGAGTCTGTGCAAGAGCCCCTGGCCTACTACCGCAACAACACCTCCCGCGCGGTGGAGCTGCTCGATGCCATGAAGCACGCGGGGATCGACCGCTTCATCTTCTCGTCCACAGCGGCCACCTACGGCGAGCCCGTCCGCCTGCCCATCGACGAGGACCACCCCACGGTGCCCACCAACCCCTACGGGCGCTCCAAGCGCTTCCTCGAGCAGGTGCTGGACGACTGCGAGCAGGCCTGGGGTCTGCGCTCGGTGCGGCTGCGCTACTTCAACGCGGCGGGCGCCCACCCCAGCGGTGAGATCGGCGAGGACCACAGCCCCGAGAGCCACCTGGTGCCCCTGCTGCTGCAGGTGGCCTTGGGCCAGCGCAAGGACATCGCCATCTTCGGTACCGACTGGGACACCCGCGACGGCACCTGCATCCGCGACTACGTCCACATCTGCGACCTGGCCAAGGCCCACATGCTGGCGTCGGAGCACCTGGCCGCGGGCGGTGGCACCCGCACCTTCAACCTCGGCTGCGAGGAGGGCACCTCGGTCCGCGAGATGATCGACGTGGCCCGCAAGGTCACCGGCCACCCCATCCCCTCGGTAGACTCAGCCAGGCGCGCGGGCGACCCCGCCCGCCTGGTGGCGTCCTCGGCCCGGATCCGCAGCGAGCTGGGCTGGGCGCCCGAGTTCGACACCCCGGAGTGGATCGTGCGCACCGCTTGGCGCTGGCACCGCAGCCACCCCCAGGGCTACGCCACCTCCTAGCCCCACCATCACGGAGCCTCCCATGGCCGACATGTTCTCCGACCTTCGCAACCAGCCCGCCTCCGGACCCGCCCCCGCTGCCGCCGCCCCCACGGCGGCTGCTCCAGCCCCGGCGCCCACGGCGGCTCTCCCCGCCTCGGCGCCCGCGGCCGCCCCGCCCCCCGGGCTCCAGTCCGAGCGGCCCCGGGACAAGGCCTTCCGGTACCTGTACAAGGGCGCCTTCACCATGCTCGAGATCGACATGCCGGCGGGCGGCCGCTTCAAGGCCGAGTCCGACGCCATGGTCGCCATGAGCCCCACCGTGGATGTCGAGGGCAAGCTCGAGGGTGGCGTCCTGGGCGGCCTGGGCCGAATGCTGAGCGGCGAGAAGTTCTTCTTCCAGACCCTCGAGGCCAAGCGCGGCCCGGGCACCGCCCTGCTGGCGCCCGCCATCCCCGGCGACCTCCACCACCTCGAGCTGGACGGCACCATCGACTACGTCCTGCAGAAGGACGGCTTCTTCGCAGGCTCCGACACCCTCACCATCACCACCAAGATGCAGAACCTCTCCCAGGGCCTGCTGTCGGGCGAGGGCTTCTTCGTCATCCGGGTCAGCGGCCACGGCACCCTGTTCGTCTCCTCCTACGGCGCCATCCATCCCATCGACATCCCCGCCGGCGAGCAGATGATCATCGACAACGGCCACCTGGTGGCCTGGCCCGCCAGCATGCCCTACACCCTCGAAAAGGCCGCCAAGGGCTGGCTGTCATCGTTCACCTCGGGCGAAGGTATCGTCTGCCGCTTCACCGGCCCTGGCCGCGTGCTCATCCAGAGCCGCAACCCCTCCAGCTTCGCCGCCTGGATCCGGGGCATGATGCCCCAGCAGCGCAGGTAGGCCCACACGCCCGGGCCGACCGCCCGTACCCTGGCCCCTATAGAGCCCGACAGAGGGTCATCGAGGCGTCGCAGTCGATGGTCACGGTGGCGCCCGGCTCGATGCGGGCCACACCAACGCGGATGGCCGCGGCGCCTGGGCTGCGATCGAACAACGCCCAGATGTCGTAGCGCCCCGGCTCGAGCTCGGCGCCGGCGTCGAAGCGCCGGCCGCCGCTCTTGAGAAAGACCTGCATGGCGTTGCCCTGCACCCGATAGCTGCCCGGGGCCGGGGGAAGCTCGGGCTCGGGAGGGAGCTCGGGGGCCTCGGCCACGGCGGGGACCTCGGGCTCCAGCTCGGATACGGGCTCGATGACCGGGGCATCGGCAGGAGGATCGCCGGCGGCGTCTTCCTGAGCTCCACCCTGCAGCGCAGCGATGGCGGCCAAGCGTGCCGCGCCGCTGGCGACAGGTGCGTCCTGGGCGGGCTCCTGGGGCTGAGTGACGACCTCGGCCGGCTCTTCCTGGGCGGATTCTCGGGGCTGGGCAGCGGCCTGCACGGGCGCGGCCTGCACGGGCGCGGCCTGCACGGGCGCGGCCTGCACAGGCGCTGGCTTCGCCGTCGCCACGGGGGCATCGCTGGCCGGGGGCTGAGCCCGGTCGTTTCCTGCAGCATCTGCTGCTTCGGCGTCCAAGGCATCCGCGACCACCGCGGGCGGGGGGAGGACCTCACCGCTGGGCTGGTCGAGCCTGTCGATCATCACCGTGAGCCCCCAGATGCCCAGCGCCACCACCGCCAACACACCCAAGCCGCCGCCCACCAACATCATGCGGCGGGACCTGGCGTCCGCGTCCCCGCTGGAGGAGCTGCGCCGCCCAGGGCGTGGCTCCCAGGGTCCATCGCCGTCGATGGCGATGTCGAAGCCGCCCCGACCGCCGCCGGTGGAGGGCTGATCGATGGGGGAGTCGATGGCCACACCGCCGTGGGCGATCTCGTCGCGCTCCCGGTCCAGAGCGATGGCGCCAGCCGCCGAGGGCCCCCCAGAGGGCTTGGGAGCGTGATCGCCCCAGGTGTCGCCCATGTCGTAGGTGGAGGGGGGCGGCTTGGCGGCCACCGTGCGGTCGTGGGCGTCCAGGTAGGTGCCGTCTGGCAGGGCGCCCTGTTCGAGGACCGTGCCGATGATGGGGTCGCGGCCCGCCGGCGGGCGGGTGCGGCTGCGCAGCATGGGCGCCACCACACGCTCACACCAGGAGCGCAGGCTCTCGCCAGGCAGCTGGCTCTGCAGGTCCTCACAGGCCGTGCGCAGCTCGAGGGCGCTGGGGCGCACGCCCGGCGCGAAGGACAACATGCGCTCGAGCAGCTCGTACAGGCCATGGGGGACCCGGCCCAGGATGTGCTCGTCCAGCTGCTTCTTGATCTTGTCCTGGTGCTGCATGGGCTCCAGGCTCGCCCGCCCGAAGGGCTTGTGAGCCAGCAGCTCGAAGAGCACCACACCCAAGCCGTAGATGTCCGACTCTGGGCCTACCTGGATCGTGTCGTCGTCGAAGTCCAGGTGCTCTGGGGACATGTAGCTCTGAGTGCCGACCAGGAACCCGGCGGTGTGGCTCTCGCGGGCGTCGAAGTTGGCCCGCGCGATGCCGAAGTCCAACACCTTGATGGACCCACCGTGGGTGAGCATCACGTTGCTGGGCTTGATGTCCCGGTGTAGCAGCTGGAGCTTCTGGCCCGAGGGCTCGAAGTGGTAGGCCGTGTGCAGGGCGTCGGCGACCTCTTCCACGATGGCCACCGCTTGGCGCACGGGCACCCGGGTGAGCTCCACGAGCTCGGCCAGCTGGATGCCGTCCACATACTCCATCACGATGGCCCACTCGCCCCGCAGCCGCTCGAGGTCGTAGACCTGCACGATGGCCCGGTGCTTGAGCAACCCCAGCAACCGCGCCTCGTCGCGCAGGCGCCGGACAGCGTCGCTGCGGGCCTTCTCGACCTGGGGGTTCATGCCGCCGCCCATGGCGTGCAGCAGCTTGATGGCCACGATGGTGCTGAAGCCTTCTTCACCAAGCTTCTCGGCCTTGTAGACCGATCCGAACCCACCACGGCCCAGCAGCTCTGCGATCCTGTACCTACGCTTCCGCATTCTCGACCTCGCGCCAGGGCCAACGCCTCGAACATAGCAGGAAACCCACCGCCCGCGCCCCCCAGTCCCCGGCGATGGTGTGGCGCTGTCCCCACGCCGCTGCGGGACCCTCGCCCCGCGGGAGCCGAGACCCGCGGACCCGCCCGCAGGAGAGCCCGCCCACAGTGCCGGGAGAGGGCAGCGTGCCCGCCTTGCGAGGGCCGGGGACCGAGTGTACGCTCGGAGGGTCCCGCGCCCCTTGCCCGAGGTCGCCCCACTATGCCCAGCACCGCCACGCCCCTCGCTCTCCTGCTGGTCCTGGGCCTGGGCTGCCCGCCCCCCGACGAGGACGACAGCGGCGTGGACAGTCCTCCGGGCGACAGCGACACCGGCCCCGGGGATCACACTGGGCACACAGGCCACACAGGCCACACAGGCCACACTGGGCACACAGGCCACACCGGAGGCGAGACCGGCGTCCACACAGGCGACACCGGCATCGTCGATCCCACCGACTACTGGGCCACCTTCGAGTGGACCGGCCTGTCCGACCTCGACGTCATCATGGACATGGACCTCGCGCCCGCCGACGATCCCCACTGGGAGGTGCGCATGTGCGAGTCCCCCGAAGGATGGGGCATCGGCTGCGAGGACTACACCACCCTGGCCCACAGCTTCTCCAGCCTCGACGGCGTGCTCACCGAAGACGGCTTCATCCTCACGGGCATGCCCGACGGCCCCAGCCTCTTCGACGCCGGCCTGCACCCGGACTTCACCCAGGCCTACTTCCTGTCCACCCCGGACATGCAGAACTGGGGCAGCCACATGGAGCCCCTGGACGGCCTGAAGGACGGCTGGGCCATCGACACCGCCATGGTGCTCCAGGACGACGGTCAGCCCAACTTCGTCTACTACCAGATGCCCGGGGACTGCAGCGAGGAACCTCAGAACTGCCCGGGTGACCACGACATCGTGCAGGCTCCGTGGGACGGCGAGGCCTTCGTGGTCCAGGAGCAGCCCATCTACAGCGACCTGGCCCTGGTGGACCCCACCGTCGTGCCCTTCGACGGCGACTACCACATGTTCAGCACCTGCGGTGGCGACATCTGCCACGCCACCAGCCCCGACGGCGCAGACTTCGTCTACGACGGCGACTTCCTCTGGGGCGGCGCTCAGGTGCCCCACGCCAACAGCTACGACGGGCAGCTGATGGTGGTGGGCCAGGGCGGCGGTGGCTGGCCTCCGCCCCGCTACACCGTGATGAACGCGGACGGCAGCTTCCCCGCGTCCGACCAGCAGCTATGGACCGACCACGAAAACCTCAGCTTCTTCGGTGGAAGCTGCACTTCGCCGGTGCTCGTGTACTTCGAGGCCACCTACTACACGATCTGCACCGTGCTGGCGAACGCCTGGTAGGACAGCACGGCGGCGCCCCGGGTCGCGGGCTCGGGGTAGAAATCAGACCCGATGCTCCCGCCTTCGGCGGCGGACCAGCCCCAGCACACCCACCACGGCGCCCCACAGGCCCACCGTCGAGCCCGTGCCACAGCCGCAGCCACCGGGCTCATCGGGCTCCCCTTCCTCCCCGGAGTCCACCGCCGCGGTGTCCTCCGGCGGGGCCGTGTCCACCGGGGGATCTTCGAGGTAGCGAAGCTGCACGTACTGATCGATCCAATCGTAGATCGTGTCGATGCGAGTGGAGCTGCCCCAGCCGGTGGTGCACGGGTAGTCGGTGTCGGTCCAGGTGGAGACCCAGGAGATGATGCCTCCCAGCACCAGCTCCCCCTCTTCTGTCTCCAAGAACGCCGCGCCCCCCGAGTCGCCCCAGCACATGTTGTGGCCCTTGTCGAAGGTGAACAGCCAGTGCTCATCGAACTGGTACAAGGGCACATCCACCGTGCGCTTGGTGCCAGAGTCCCAGCCGTCCTCGTGGGTGACGCCGTAGCCGACGTAGCGCACCGTGCGATCGGTCCAGCTGTGGTCCACAGGAGCGCGGGTGAGCCTGGCCGGGGTGACGTCCGTGAAGGGGGTGGAGAGCTCCACCAGGCCGGCGTCGCGCCCGTTGATCATGCTCGATCGGTACTCGGGGTGGGCGTAGACCGCTTTGATCCGCGACGTGCCCTCGTTGTCTCCGGTGCCGGGCGAGGAACCACGGTAGACCAGGGCGCTGCCGAGGTTGGTGACCCCTTCCACACAGTGGGCCGCCGTGAGCACCCAGCCAGGGTCGATGAGGGTGCCCGAGCAGGTGCCCCCTCCGATCCAGAGCATGACCACCTCAGGGTACGCGCCCGTGAGCTCCCCGCCAACGATGGGCGCGCCGACGGTGCTGGGTGCGAGCAGGGTAGACAGGACCAGTGCTTGGAACATCTTGTTTCTCCTGGCCCACCAATAGCTCGAGCCATGAGAGCCCATGTCGATGAAGCGTCAAGGCTCCCAGCCAGCGTCCTGGCTGTGATGGCGGCCACACTCGAGTGGCGGGGATCAGCCGCTGCTGCGCCCAGCGCCCACCGCAGCCCAGGCCGGATCCACCTCGGGCAGAGGCCCCTGGATCCTACACAGGCCCTGCTCCTCGAGCAGCACGGCCAGCTCATCCACCTGCTCGGCCGAGAGCAAACCCCGGCGCACCATCTCACGCAGGCTGGTCTCGAGGGAGCCGGGCGAGACGTCAAACAAGCGCAGGTTGCGGGCCACGCGCATGGCGCCCCCCGCCCCGATGCTGCCTTGATCCCACAGCACCAGCGCCATCTGGAAGGCGTCATGGCAGGGTGCCAGCCAGGGCCAAGACGCCAGGAAGGCCTCGGGGTTCTCGGTGCGCTCCGTGCGGATCAGCGCACGCACCACCCCGCCGGGCATGTTGCCCCCGGCGCGCAGCTTGAGCTCCGCGATGCCCCTGGCGTCGTCGGCGCTCACACCGTGACGGGCCAGCACCGCGGGCAACTCGCGCATCGTGATCTCCCCCGAGAGGATGCGCCGGTACAGCCCATAGATGATGGGGTCGACCTCGAGATCGTCACCCAGCAGGATCTCCCTCGCCCCCGGCGGCAGAGCCGCCCGGTTGCCCAGCAAGGCCGCCAGCTTGTACGAGACCTGCTTCTTGAGGCCGCTGAAGCGACCCCTGCGCAGCAGGGCTCCCCAGTTCTTGAAGGTGGTACCGTCGAACTCGATGCCGTCCAGCAGGAACTTGCGCTCGAGCACCCTGCGCAGCTGGTTGGGGCTCGAAGACACGAAGTAGATGGGGGTTTGCCGCGAGACCATGGTGGGGCCCCGGCGGACCTCCTTGAGCAGCTGGGCCATGCCCGGGATGGTCACCTTGTCCAGCGCCCCCTCGAAGGGGATGCGGGCGATGCCCTCCAGGGAGCTGAAGCGGGTGTCCAGGTAGGTGCGATCGATGTCGCAGGTGAACACCTCGCCCTGCCAGTCGGGTGGGTACTCCCGCTTGTTCACGGAGTGCACAGGGAAACGCTTGGGCTTGCTGGCCATCGCTACCAGCTCAGCTCCACCAGCTCACGGCTGGCGGGCAGGGCCATCAGATCCTGGATGACCTCGTTCACCGGGCGCTGCTGGTAGATCACCGCGTTGACGGCCCGCACGATGGGGAGATCCAGGCCCTTGTACCCGGCGTAGGCGAAGGTCGAGCGGGTGGTCTTGACCCCCTCGGCCACCATGTGCATCTCGGCCTGGATCTGCTCGAGGGACTGACCGCGGGCCAGCCGCTCCCCCACCTGGTGGTTGCGGGACAGGGGCGAAGCGCAGGTGCACATCAGATCGCCGATCCCGGCCAGGCCTCCGAAGGTCAGCACGTTGGCACCCATGGCCGCGCCCACGTGGGCCATCTCATTCAAGCCCCGGGTGAGCAGCAGGGCCCGGGTGTTGTCGCCCATACCCAGCTCATCCACCACGCCCGCAGCCACGGCCACGATGTTCTTGAAGGCGCCGCCCACCTCGGCTCCGATCACGTCGTCGCCCGCGTACACGCGGAAGTAGGGGGAGTGGAGCAGAGCCTGGGAGCGCTCGAGGACCTCGCGGTACTTGGAAGCCACCAGGGTGCCCGCGGGCTGACGCCGCATGATCTCCCGAGCCAGGTTGGGGCCCGAGAGCACGCCGATCTTGCGCACGCAGGTCTCCTCGCGCAGCACCTGGGACATACGCTGAAAGCTCTCCTGCTCGATGCCCTTGGTGGCGTGCACGATCATGTGCTCCCCACCCACGAAGTCGCCCAGCGCCCGCGCGCAGCCGCGCAGGCCGTGGCTGGGCACCACCATGAGGATCCAGTGGCTGTGGGCACAGGCCCGCTCCAGATCCGGCGTGGCCGTGATGTTCGGGGAGAGCGTGAAGCCAGGCAGGTAGCGCTCGTTGCTGTGGCGCTGGTTGATCTCCTCGCAGCGCTCCTGGCTGCGCGCCCACAGCAGGACCTCATGGCCGTTGTTGCCGAGCACGTCGGCCAGGGTGCTGCCCCAAGAGCCCGCGCCGATGACGGTGACCTTCTCCATCGTGGTCTCCTACACGTCCGCGGCCAGGGTGCGGCCGAGATCGTAGCCCCGCAGCCGGTTGCCGTAGAACAGCAACAGGTTGCGGTCGAGGTGGAACAGGCGGTCGCCGCGGCGCTCGGCGGCGTTGAGGCTGTGGTAGATGGCGAAGTGCTTGAGCGCGTCGTTGACGATCTCGGGCACATCTCCAGCCTGGAGCACGGGCTCGAGCGCTGGAGGCTTGGGCAACCCCTGCAGCGCCTCGAGCACCCGCTGGACCTCAGCGTGGACCTCGGACATGGGGAAGGAGTCCAGGGCGCCGCCAGTGCGCAGCAGGCGGTACCGGTCCATGCCGGGGTTGGCGCGCTGCAGGAGCGCGGTGACGGCGTAGCCGACCAGGTTGGTGGACATCACCACGTTCTCGTCGCCGTAGGCGGCACCGATGGCCTCGGCCAGCTCGTTGGTGTACTGCTGGTCGCGCTGGTCGTCGCGCACCGGCGCGCCGTCCCGGCTGACGTAGCCCCGGGGATCCACCACCCGGCCGCTGGGATCCAGGCTGCGGCCTTGCCCGTCCACGGGGTTGCCGAAGACGTCCAAGGGCTTGCCGAAGCGCACGGTGATGCGTGCGTCCAGCGAGAACAGGTTGGACATGAAGTTCAAGATGCGGCGAGGCTTCGAGAACTCGTCGTCGGTGATGATGAAGCGGGCCTTGCCCACCTCTGCCAGGTGGTCCCGAATCAGCGTCTCGGCCTCGAGCACCAGCTTGTAGTTGATGGTGCAAGGCACCACGAAGATGTCGGGCTTGGCCCGCCCCGCCTGCAGGTTGTTGGTGTAGGCCCGCACAGCCGTGCCCAGCAGACCCTTCTTGAGCTTGCGCTCCACCTCACCGCCGCGGGCGCGGGTGCCGCCGGGGAAGAACAGGCTGTGGTAGCCGAGCTCCAGCGCACAGGTCGAGTACTCCTTGAGCACCGCCTTGTACAGGGTGGCCTGCTTGCGGCGGTCGACCTTGTAGGCCCCGAGGTTGCCCATGAAGAAGGACAGCACCGGGTTGGTGAACAGGTTCAGGCCGGCGCCGTAGGTCAGCGGCGGCACCCCCATCAGGTAGATGGCGTAGCCCAGCACCGGGCTGTCCAGGTTGGAGCTGTGGGTGGGCGTGACCAGCAGCGTACCCCGGTCCACCAGGGCCTTGACGTGCTCCACCTCACCCTCGACCTGCACGTGGTCCTCAAGCCCGCGGCGCAGCAAGATGTCCATGCTGGCCACCCGCCGCAGGGAGGCGCCCTTGAGCAGGATCGACAGGCCGTGGGGAAGGGCCCTGGTGGCCACCCGGTAGACCCGATCGTCGAAGTTCCCCACCACCTCCTCGGCGTACTGACGAGTGATCTCGGTGAGCAGCTGCTTCTGGCGGCTGGGCGAGGCCGAGCCCAGCTCCCGGCGCACACGCCCGTACAGCTCCCGGTAGGCCTTGGTGGCCGGATCGGAGGGATCCTCGCGCTCCAGGCGCAGGCCCTCGTGGTACAGCGTGTCGCTCAGCACCCCCTCGAGGTACCCATCGCGACCTTGGGCGGCCTGGACGAAGCCATCCACCACCCGCGAGGTCACCTCCACCAGGGCGCGCTCCTGATCTTCGCGTCGCATGGGATCTCCCGTCCGAAGTCTGACATGGGCCGAAGGTCGGCATAGCACGCCAGCTCCCACCTGCGAAGCGGGCGAGGCCTCCAGTGAGAGGATACCTGGAGACCTCTCCGGTCCACCTCACAGCCGCCGAGCCCACCTCCCCCATGAAGGCCCCCCTCAAGCGCAGCGTGCAGGCCGGACGCTTCCTGGCGGGCACAGGCATGGTGGTGGTGGTGGCCTTCTGGCTGCCCATGGTGCGGGGCTGCGGGGCCGAGGTCAGCGCGTACCAGGCTACCCAGGTCAACCAGCTGTTCTGGCTGTACTTGCTGGCGGGCGTCGCCTTGATCGCCTGCGGCCTGGCCTTGTTCAAGCTGTCCAAGGTCGTGCTGCTCACCATCGCCAGCGCCGCCTCGGCGGTGCCCTTCTTGCACCTGCTGTACAAGTCCTTCATCGAGCTCACCGATGGCGGCGAGATCGAACCCTTGGTGGGCTACTGGCTGATGCTCTTCTCCCTGGGCTTCGGCGCTGTCTTTCCGTGGTTCGCCCGGCGGTCCATGGCCCGAGACGCCAGCGCGGGGACCTCCACAGCCAGCGGGGGCAGGGTCGCCGTCACCTTCGAGGGCGATCCGGACGACGACGAGGACTGGTAGCGCAGGCAGGCCTCTACTTCCCCGCCGCCAACCTCCACAGCAGCCCCCTCGCCCTGGCCTCGTCGGCCTCGAGGCCCATGCTCGAGAAACGACACAGGGCCGTGGCGCAGATCTCGAGGGCCTCGGCCCGCCCACCGGGGGTGGTGCCCAGCACCTGAGCGAGGGCCAGGAACGCGCGGCTGCGCCAGGTGGGAATCTCCACCAGATCCAGGCAGGCCTGCTCCAGGGCTTCCCGATCGCCGCCAGCGTTGTCGTGGCGCATCAGCAAGGCCTTGCCCCGCAGGGTGTTGGCGCCCATGGCGCTGGCCAGGCCGATGGCCCGATCCAGCTGCGCGGCGCTACGCTGGGGGTCCCGCGCTGCATGGCACACACCGCTGGCCACGCGCAGCTCGACTTCGAGCAGACGCAGGTCGCGCTCCTTGGCGAAGCGTAGGCCACGCTCGAGGCCGCTGGTCAGCGTCTCCACCACTCCCATGCACCCCAGCAGGGCCATCCGAGCGGCCTCGACGCGAATCACCCCCGAGCGGCGGCCAGCCCGCTCCCAAGCGCGAGCAGCCTGCTCGAGCAGCCCCAGGGCGTCGTCGAAGTCCTCGCGGAAACACGCGACGTCTGCCAGCTCGAGCAGCGCCGCGCCCCTGGGTCCATCGTAGGCGGCCCGGCCCTCGATGAGCGCCACACAGGCAGACAGGGCGTCCACTGCATCGGTGAACTGGCCCAGGCGCGTCGCCAGCTGCCCCTGCCGGAACAGCAACACCGGCGCCGCATCCTCGCCCACCAGGCTCTCGAGCAGCGCCAGGTCGCTGTGGGCGCGGCCCACCCGGCCCAGGTGAAGGTCGATGGCGATCCGGATGTCCAGCATCACCATCATCACTTCACGTGCAGGCTCGCTCTCCTCGACCTCGTCCAGCAGCAAGCCGGCAGAGCCCAGCTCACCGAGCTCCATCAGCACCCCGGCCATCTGCACAGCCCGCACCCCTCGCAGGGGCGAGCCAGGGTCCAAGCGTTCCCGGGAGCGCACCAGGCAGCGCATGGCAAGATCCGGCAGGTCAGCCCGCCAGGCTGCGTCACCGCCAGCGGCGAAGGCCTGCTGCGCCTCGTCGCCACGACCCGCAGAAGCCAGGGAGGCGGCGGCCTTGGCGAAGCGACCCGCAGCATCCTGCCAACGACGCTCGGACGATAGCGCCCGAGCCTCGGCCAGCAAGCTCTCACACCTCTGCTCGTCCACGGAAGTCCTGCCTCTCTGTGCTCTCCCCAGAGGCTACCACAGCCAGCACGCCAGCCGAGGCGCAGCTCGAACCTCCGCTGAGTACAAGCGCAGCGCCGGTCCACCTCGCTGCGCCATCCGGAGTTAGGCTGTCGCCATGCCCACCTCACCTCCGCCGTCGGGTCGCCAGCGCAGCTGGCACCGGGGCCTGGCCGCTGCCCTGCTCGTCACACCGCTCCTGGCGGCGTTGTTCCTGCGCCCAGGCGCAGGCACGGGCCGTGTGGCCGGCCTGCTGATGCTGTCCGAACCGCTGGCCATCGGGCTGGCCGCCTACGGCATGCTGGTCTTGCTCTCACGGCGCTGGTGGCTCTCGGCCCTCAGCCTCACCATCGGCGCCGCCACCGCCGTTGCCCTGCTCCACGCCCCGGCCACACCCACGACGCCCGACGCCCTCGAGATCCCCTGGGCAGACCAGGTTGCCGCCTGCGCCTCGCAGGCCGCGCTGCCCAGCGCCACCCTGCGCGTGATCAGCTGGGACGCCACGGACGCCGACCTGGGCGCAGACACCCTCGAGGTGCTGGTCCAGCAGCGGCCGGACCTCGCGGTGGTGAGCGGCCTCGCGGACGGCCAGTTCCTCGAGCGCCTGGCCGAGGTGCTCCCCGGCGAGAGCCTGAGCTTTGGTGCACGCGGCGACCAGATCGGTCTGTTCGTGCGCGGAACCTTCGAGGACTGCGGTGACGAAGCTGGAGCCTGGCCCCTCACGGTGTTCGGGCCGGGCCAGGGCCCCATACTGGCGGACTATGCGTTGGATCACGACGACCAGGTGCAGCTGCCAGACCACCACGCGGCGCGCAGGACCTCAGGCCAGCTGGTCTTCGCGTTCCCTCGCGTCCAGGGCGTTGGCACCGTGCCCGTGGTGGCCTACCAGCTCCCCGCCCGATCGAGCCGCCTGGGCTCGGACACCTGGACCGACGCCGTGCGCGACGGCAGCGTCGCCTTGGCCGCCGCCGCCTCCCTGGGCGGCCCCAGCGTGGTGGCAGCGGGCCACCTGGCCATCCCTCCGACCTTCCAGCACGTCCTGGCGACGCTCGAGGGCGCTGGCCTCCACGACGCCGGCGGCCCACCCACCTGGCCAGCCACCATCGGAACCCTGCCTTTCCTGCCCATGTTCCGCATGGAGCGCGTGCTCACAGGCCCCACCTGGCGAGCCATGAGTGCACAGGCGGTAGACCTACCGGGCAGGAACAAGCCCCTGCTGGTGCAGCTCGAGCGCGTCGAGCGGGCCGAACCCATCCCCTTCGGAGGGGATGCAGACTAGCGGCTAGAACCTGCCGCCCACCGAGACGCCCCAGGGCGTGATGCTCAGGTCGGTGAACTCCACCACGGCCCCACCCGCCACGCTCGCCAAGCCCAAGCCCAGCAAGCCAGAGGTGACCAGGCGCGCGGTGTTGAAGCGGCCGGTGATGGCGTCTGCCTCGGCGCGATCGAAGCTCGCAGGTTTCCCATTTGCGTCAGCGACAGCGGAGTACGCAGGGTTGACCCAGGCGAAGTACAGGCCGGTTCCGATGGCCAGGCAGCCTCCGCCGCCGCCGAGCAGGGCCTTGCCCATGACCGATCCGCCGCCACCGCCGGTGCGGGGAGGCTTGGGTACACGAACAGGATCCTGCTCACCGATGGCATCGACCACGCCATCCTGGGGATCGACGACTGGCTCGGGCTCGAGTTCAGGCTCCGGGACGGTCGGTAGGACTTCGACCACAGCCACCGGCTCGGGCTC
>CALDOK010000047.1 GCA_937912125.1 uncultured Pseudomonadota bacterium | reverse complement strand
TCGGCATCAGCGTCGGCGTCGGCGTCGGTGTCGGTGTCAGCGTCGGCGTCGGCGTCGGCGTCGGCCTCATCGCACTCATCCGTCCCGTAGCAGTCCGGATCGTCGCAGTCGTAGAGTCCATCGGCGTCGTTGTCGCCGGCATCCGAGCACTCACCCGGGTAGGCGCCCTCGGGCTGCGAGCAGCCGGCGGACAAAGCGAGGCCAGCGAAAACGAGCAGGGTATGGTTCATGTCTCCCCCAGGTCCATGGGACGAGCGCGGACGGCATGTCCGCTAGGGAAAATCGTACCTCAACCTGGGCTGCTTTGCAGCAGCCACCTCATCGAGCCTCCCGCGGACCGGGGCGTGTGGTGCGCCGGTGAGCAGCGCTGGATTCTCCGCCGCCTCGGCCGCGATCTCGTGCATGGCCGCCACGAAGGAGTCCAGCTCCTGGAGGGACTCGGACTCGGTGGGCTCGACCATGATGGCGTGGGGAACCACCAGCGGGAAGTAGACCGTGGGAGGGTGGAAGCCCTTGTCGATCAGTCGCTTGGCGATGTCCATTGTGGCCACGCCGTGCTCCCGTTGGTTTCGATCGGTCAGGACCACCTCGTGCATGCAGGGGGTGTCGAAGGCCACCGCGAAGCTCTCGCCGAGGCGCGCGCGGATGTAGTTGGCGTTGAGCACAGCCAGCCGGGTGGCCTGCTCGAGGCCGGGGCCACCGATCTCGCGGATGTAGGTCCAGGCGCGAACCAGGACGCCGAAGTTCCCGAAGAAGCTGCGGACCTTGCCGATGCTCAGGGGGCGATCCCAGTCCAGCTCGAGCAGCTCACCCCGACGGATGATGGGCCTGGGCAGGAAGGGCTCGAGCTCGGCGCGCACCGCCACGGGCCCGGCGCCGGGACCGCCGCCTCCGTGGGGGGTGGAGAAGGTCTTGTGCAGGTTGATGTGCATCACGTCGATGCCCACGTCACCGGGGCGGGCCACGCCCATCAGGGCGTTGAGGTTGGCGCCGTCGCCGTAGACGAAGCCTCCGCCACGGTGCACGATCTCGCAGATCTCGGGCAGGTGGCGCTCGTACAGGCCGATGGTGTTGGGGTGGGTGATCATCAGCCCCGCCACCTGATCGTCCATGGCGGCGGCCACGACCTCGGGGTGCAGCAGCCCATCGGGGCCGGCCGGCAGCGTGACGGTCTGGTAGCCGCAGATGACCGCGGTGGCCGGGTTGGTGCCGTGGGCGGACTCGGGCACCAGGATCTTGGTGCGCGCATCGCCGCAGGCCACCTGGGCCGCACGGATGCAGGCCAGGCCGGTGTACTCGCCGTGGGCGCCGGCGGCAGGCTGCAGCGTGACCGCGTCGAGCCCGACGATCTCGGCCAAGGCGTCCTCGAGCTCGACCATCAGCTGCAGGGCGCCCTGGAACGTGGCCCCAGGCTGCTGAGGGTGGACCTGGGCGAAGCCGGTCATGGCGGCCACGTCTTCGTTGACCCTCGGGTTGTATTTCATGGTGCAGGAACCCAGGGGGTAGAAGCCCGCATCGATGCTGTAGTTCCACTGGGACAGGCGATGGTAGTGCCGCACCACGTCGGGCTCGGTGAGCTCGGGCAGGCGTGGAGCCTGCTGCCGCAGGAGGGCGCCGTCGAGGTCGTCCGCCGCTGGGATGTCGGAGGATGGCTGGAGCCACCCGCGCCGCCCTGGAACGGAGCGCTCGAAGATGATGGGCTCTTCGTGAGCCAGGCCGGTGGTGCCGGAGGGGGGGAACGCGCGGGTCATGCCGCACCTCCTTCGTAGGCCGCGTGGACGCCGAGCAGCCGCACCAGCTCATCCATCTGGGCTCGGGTGTTGAGCTCGGTGGCGCAGACGAGCAGCTCGTGGCTGCGGTCTGGGAAGTAGCGGGACATGGGCACGCCCGCGAACACGCCGTGGGCCACCAGGTGCTCCACCAGCCCCGCGGCGGGGACCGGAGTGCGCACCAGGAACTCGTGGAAGAAGTGACCGCCGAAGGGCAGCTCGAAGCCGGGCAGCGCGGCGATGGCGCGGCTCAGGTAGAGGGCGTGGGCGTGGGAGCGCTCTGCCACGTCCTTGATCCCGTCGGGGCCCAACATGGACATGTACATGGCCGTCTGCAGCGCGCACAGGCCCTGGTTGGTGCAGATGTTGGAGGTGGCCTTCTCGCGCCGGATGTGCTGCTCGCGGGTGGAGAGCGTGAGCACGAAGCCGGGCTGGCCGTGGACGTCGTGGGTGCGCCCCACCAGGCGGCCAGGCATAGTGCGCACGAGCTTGGTGCGGGTGGCGAACAGACCCACATAGGGGCCGCCCATGCTGACCGGCAGGCCCAAGGCCTGGCCCTCACCCACCACGATGTCGGCGCCGCAAGCCCCGGGGGACTCGAACAGCGCGCAGGCGTGGGGATCGGTGACGACGACGACCAGCAGGGCGCCAGCGGCGTGGACCAGCTCGGCCAGGGCCGGGAGATCCTCGATCAAGCCCAGGAAGTTGGGGCTCTGCACGGCCACGCAGCAGACCTGCTTGTCCAGGGACGCCTCGAGGGCGGCCAGGTCGATGCGACCGTCGGCCCCTGGCGGCTGGGCCCGGAGCTGCACGATCTCGGCCAGGCCGTAGGTGCAGCAGACCTCCTGGTACTCGGGGTGTACGGCCCCGGCGATGATGGCCTTGGGGCGCTTACCCCGGGCCACGCGGTGGGCCATGAAGATGGCCTCGGCCAAGGCGGAGGCGCCGTCGTATACCGACGCGTTGGCGACCTCCATCCCGAACAGCTCGCAGACCATGGTCTGGAACTCGAAGATGCCCTGCAGCGTGCCCTGGCTGACCTCGGGCTGGTAGGGCGTGTAGGCGGTGAGGAACTCACCCCGGGACACCATGTGGTGGATGGCCGCAGGGATCTGGTGGCGGTAGGCGCCCGCCCCCAGGAAGCAGGCCAGCGTGCCCGCATGCTGGTTCTGCGCAGCCAGCTGGGCACCGGCCTCGAGCACCTCGCCCTCGCTCACGGGAGCCGGCAACGCCAGGGGACGCCCCAGGAGCTGTGGCGCCGGCACGATCTCGGCCAGCAGCGCGTCGATCGAGGCGTAGCCGACGACGCCGAGCATGTGCTCGATCTCGCCGGCCGTCGCCGGGATGTACTTGTAGAAGCGTTCTGCCATGGGCTCCGGGCTCCGGGGGCACGAGAAGTGTGGACAGAGGGCCCACGCCCTGGAGACCACCCCGGGACGCAGGCGCCTGCTGGGGCGTGCGGCTAGTGCTCTTGCTCTGCGACGAAGGCCTGGTACGCGGCCACGTCCATCATGCCATCCAGCTCGGCGACGTCGGCGAGCTTGATCTGGAACAACCAGCCGGCGCCGTAGGGATCCTCGTTGATGGACTCCTCGCTGCCGTCGAGTTCTTCGTTGACGGCGACGATCTGGCCAGTGACGGGGCTGTAGACATCGGAGACCGCCTTGACGGACTCGATCTCGGCCACGGTGTCGCCAGCGCTGACGGCGCCATCGACCTCGGGCAGGTCCACGTAGACCACATCACCCAGAGCGTCCTGGGCGAAGTCGGTGACGCCGACGGTGACCACATCACCGTCCACGCGCAACCACTCGTGTTCCTTGGTGTACTTGAGATCGGCGGGGAACTGCATGGAAGACTCCTGGGCGGCCCGACTGGGGCCGAGGTTAGTAGTCGCGCTTGAAGAAGGGGGGCTTGACCACGACGGCCTGGGCGATGCGCCCGCGCACGTCGATCTGGAGGGTGTTGCCAGGGCGGGCGAGGCGGAGGGGCACGTAGCCGAGGGCGATGTTGGTGCCCAAGGTGGGCGAGCGAGTGCCCGAGGTGACCTCGCCGACCACCTGACCATCCACCAGGATGGGCATGTGCTGCCGGGCGATGCGATCGCTGACCTCGAGGCAGACCAGCCGACGTCGAGGCTTGGAGGCCTTCTGGGCCTCGATCACGTCCTGGCCGATGAACCGGATGGGCTTGTCGAGCTTGACGGTCCACGCCAGGGCGGCCTCGAGGGGGGAGGTGCCGTCGTCGATGTCGTTGCCGTACAGGGCGAGCTTGCCCTCGAGGCGCAGGGTGTCGCGGGCGCCGAGGCCGATGGGGGCGATGCCGTATTCTTCACCAGCCTGCATGACGGCCGGCCACACGGCCTGGGCACCGGAGGCGGGCAGGTAGATCTCGAAGCCATCTTCGCCGGTGTAGCCGGTGCGGGAGACGACACAGCCCGGGACGCCGGCCACGGTGGTGACCACGAAGTGGTAGTAGGCGACCGTGTCGAGGTCCACCTGCACCAGCGCCTGGACCACGGCCTGGGCGTGGCGGCCCTGGACCGCCAGCTGGCCCCACTCGGGCGACTCGTTGACGAAGGTGGCACCTTCGGGGCAGGGGTTGTTCTGCACCATCCAGGCGAAGTCCTTGTCGATGTTGGCGGCGTTGACCACCAGGAAGAACTCGGTCTGGCCCACCCGGTAGACCAACAGGTCGTCGACGATGCCCCCGGCGTGGTTGCACATGGGGGTGTAGAGGGCCTGCCCGATGGCCAGTGCGCCAGCGTCGTTGGTGATCAGGCCCTGGACGGCTTCGAGGGCCTGGGGGCCGGTGCAGCGGATCTCGCCCATGTGGCTGACATCGAACAAGCCCACCGCCGTGCGCACGAGCTCGTGCTCCTTCTTGATGCCCTCGAACTGCACGGGCAGCTCCCAGCCGCCGAAGTCGACGAGCTTGCCGCCGTGGGCCACGTGAAACTCGAAGAAGGGAGTGCGCTTGAGGGGCATGACAACCTCGGGAGGGGGGCGGAGAAGGCGCGCGGGCCGACGGCCCGAAAGGCTCGCTTCCTAACCCGTGGCCTCGCTCTCCGGCGGCAAGATTCCGCAGGATCCCGAGGCGTCTATGCCTCAGGTCAGCCCTGGGCCAGCCGTCGCTCGGCGGACTCCACGGTGTTGGCCATGAGCATGGCGATGGTCATGGGTCCAACCCCACCTGGGACCGGGGTGACCCAGCCGGCGGCCTCGAGCTCGGGGCCCGCGCCCAGGTCTCCGACCAGAGTGCCGTCCTCGAGTCGGTTGACGCCCACGTCGACCACCGCGGCACCCGGCTTGATCCAGGCCGCAGGAACGGCGTCGGGCTTGCCCACGGCGACCACCACCACGTCGGCCTCGCGCACGCGGGCCTCGAGATCCCGGGTGCGGCTGTGGCAGACCGTGACGGTGGCGTTGGCCGCATCGAGCAGCAGCGACACCGGACGCCCGACGATGGTGGAGCGCCCCACCACCACGGCCCGCTGGCCCTGCAGCGGGACGCCATGCTCGGCCAGCAGCGCCATGATGCCCCGGGGGGTGCAGGCCACGAACCGAGGCCGGCCCTGGGCCAGCAGGCCCATGTTCCAGGGGTGGAAGCCGTCGACGTCCTTGGCGGGATCGATGCGATCCAGCACCCGCTGGCGATCCATGTGGACGGGCAGGGGCACCTGCACGAGGATGCCATCGACGAGAGGATCGGCGTTGAGCCGGTCGATGAGCCCGAGCAGCTCGACCTCGGGCGTGGAGGCCGGAAGGTCCAGCTGCTGATGGTGCAGGCCGAGCCGAACGGCCACGGTGGCCTTGCGGCCGACATAGACCTGACTGGCGGGGTCGGCGCCCACCAACACCACGGCCAAGCCCGGAGGACGAGGCAACGCGGCGATCCGTGCACGGAGGGCTTGGTTGCGCGCCCTGGCCAGGGCGCGACCATTCATCGACGTGGCCATGGGGCGCACTCCTGGTCGAGAGCTACTTGGCGGCGGCCTTGGCGACGCTGACCTCTGCAGGCGTGGCCACGGCCGGAGCCGGGGAGGCACCGGAAGAGCCGGACTTCTGCAGCCCGTAGCCGTCCTTGTACCAGCCGGACCCCTTGAGCACGAAGCTGGTGCAGCTGACCAGCTTACGGACATGGGTGTCGCCGCACTCGGGGCACTCGGCCGGGGGCGGGGAGTCGATGCGCTGGATCATCTCGAAGCTGTGGTCGCAGGCGTCGCAGGCGTACTCATAAATCGGCATGGGACCTCCAAGCGCCCACCTTGTAAGCACTCCAGCACTGCAGGCAAGCCCGACAGGGCGTTAAGACGCGCGACCATGTGCTCCACCACCACCGCCGCCGACCCCTCCCCCCCGGGCCCCTCGCTCCTGGAGCGGCTCGGTGATCGCCGCCTGGTCGTGGTCACGGGTAAGGGGGGCACCGGCAAGTCCACCGTGGCCGCCGCGCTGGGCATGGCCGCCGCCAAGCGCGGCAAGCGCACGCTGCTCATCGAGACCGGCGGCGCCCACGGCCTGGCCAGCCTGCTGGGGCGACGCAGCGCCCGGTACCGGGTCCTGCCCGTGGGCGAGGGGCTCCACCTGCTCTCCATGAACGCCCACGATGCCCTCGAGGACTACGTGGTGCGCCAGCTCAAGCTGCGCTCCCTGTACCGCCTGGTGTTTCGAAATCGTTTCATGGGGCCGTTCATCGACACCGTCCCCGGCCTCCCGGACATCATCCAGCTTGGCAAGGTCTGGGACCTGGCCCAGGAGGGGTCCGCCAGCCAGCTCCACTGGGACCTGCTCATCCTGGACGCGCCCGCCACCGGCCACGGGCTGACCATGCTCGGCTCCCCCGCCAGCATGATGGACGTCACCCGCAGCGGCCCCTTCCATGCCAACGCCAAGCGCATCCACCGGCTCCTCACCGACCCCGCCCAGACCGCCATCGTGCTCACCACCCTGCCCGAGCCCCTGCCCGTGAACGAGGCCTTGCAGCTCTACCAGGGCCTGGGCCCCGCGAGGGAGCAGGTCGCAGGCTGCGTGATCAATCAGGTGCACCAGCCGCCCTTCGAGCCCCTCGATGCGTGGACCGCCGCCGCTCCGGCGCTGACCCGCTGTGAAGAACCTGGCTGGCTCGAGGCTGTGGCGCTGACCGACCACTGGGTCACCACGACGCGCCAGCAGCGAGCCTCGAGCCTGCGCCTGGGCCAAGCGCTGGGGCTCCCCACCCTGGCGCTACCGTACCGCTTCCAGCGTCAGCTCGAGCAGCAGGACCTCGAAGCGCTGGCCGACAGCTTCGCGCACCAGCCCCTGGAGACACCATGACCCGCGTGCTGGTGTGCTGTGGCGCCGGAGGCGTGGGCAAGACCACCCTCAGCGCCGCGCTGGCGGTCCGCCTGGCCCTGGCAGGGCGCCGCGTGGCCGTGCTGACCATCGACCCCGCCCGCCGGCTCGCGGACAGCCTGGGGCTGAACGAGCTGGGGGACACGCCCCAGCGCATCCAGCTCGCCACCGACTGCCAGGCCGGCGAGGGCTGCCTGCACGCGCTGGTGCTGGACGTCGAGGCCACCTTCGAGCGCCTGGTGCGACGCTCTGCCCCCACCAGCGCCGCCGCCGAGCGGGTCCTGGGCAACCGCTACTACCGCTTCGCGGCCACCCGCCTCACGGGAACCCACGAGTACATGGCCATGGAGCGGCTCCAGGAGCTGGTGGAGAGCGAGCTGTACGACGCCGTCGTGCTGGACACCCCACCCACGCGCCACGCCCTGGACTTCCTCACCGCCCCCGACCGCCTGAGCCGCTTCCTGGATCGACGCGTGCTCAAGGTCCTGGCCCTGCCCCGCACGGTCCAGGGCATGGAGCGCCTGCAGCAGCGCAGCGGAGTGGTGGTCTCGGTGCTCGACCGCCTGGTGGGTTCCAGCACCATCCGCGAGATCGCCGAGTTCGTCTCCTTCCTCGAGGAGCTCACCGACACCATCGCCCCTCGGGTCCAGGCCGTCCGCGACCAGCTGCACTCCGCCCGGTTCTACCTGGTCACCACCCCTGTGCCCGCGGCCCAGATCGAGGCCCTCGAGTTCCTCCAGGAGCTCCAGCAGCGGGACCTCCCCTTCCATGGCTACCTGGTCAACCGCTGCGCCCCCCGCCCCTCGGGCGAGCAGGCCCCTCCCCTGCCCTCCTCCATCCGCGCCCCCGAGGGCATGGAGCCGGCGGTGTGGGACCGCATCCTGCAGGCCGTGGGTGCCAGCCACGAGCGCTTCGCGCGCCTGGCTCGCCATGACGACGCGTCCCTGGCCCAGCTGCGCCACGCCGCGGGCCCCGATGCCCAGATCTGGACCATCCCCACCCTGTCTCAGGACGCCACGGACCTGGCTGCCCTCGAACAGCTGGGCCGACACCTACCGGGGCTGGATGACGACGGCGAGCCCGCCGCCGCCTACTCTACCGCGCCGCCAAAGTCGTAGTAGACCGTGATGACCGTGCCCCGCGGAGGGACCGAGTCGCCGTTGAAGGTGATGTAGTTGGTGGCGTCGTCGTAGGTCCATCCATCTGCATCATCCTGGGGGATCAGGTCCCACAGCGACGTGTCCTCTTCTTCGGCGTCGCCCACCCACACCTCCATGGTGTCCAGCACGGGAACGGCCTCGAGCTCGAAGGAGGCGCGCACACCCGAGACCGACAGCCCCATCTTGTCCATGATGTCGGAGAAGTCCTCGTCGCAGATGTTGCCCTCGATGCCGCCCGTGTTCTGGGCCACGCTGAGGTAGCGCACGCCAGGGACGGAGTCCTCGCAGTTCTCCTGGATGTCCGGCCCCACGATGGCCGAGGTGATGACGTCGGAGCCATCGGCCTTCAGCGCGCGGAAGTCGTTGACGAATTCCCGCACGGGCACGAGCTTCTCGGGCTGATCATAGCAGGCCATGCCCGTGGCTTCTTCCGGGAAGCCCCCGCGATCCGAGCAGTCGTTCTCGTCGGAGACGAAGATGATGGAGAGCACGGCGTCCCGCCGCAGGAAGCCGGCGTTGGCGTCGGAGATCATGGGCTCGGTCAGCGCCATGTAGGCGGCCTCGAGGCCCCGCTCCATGTCGGATCCATCGACCCCCACCTGGACGCGGTCGTTGAAGACCATCTCGAAGTCTTCGATGCTGGAGTCGATG
This sequence comes from uncultured Pseudomonadota bacterium, assembly GCA_937912125.1. Lineage (GTDB taxonomy): Bacteria > Myxococcota_A > UBA796 > UBA796 > JAFGLY01 > CALDOK01. Next base: position 522 of record CALDOK010000047.1, on the reverse strand, counting down.
ACCCGGGGATCGCCCAGCAGGTGGCCGGCCAGATCGTTGTCGTCGTCGACATCGGTGGTGATGACGCCGATGTGGAAGTCGATGTTGGTGTCCTCGAGGTGCCCGATGAACTCTGCGAAGCGATGGCCCACCTCGACCTGCTCCTGCGCCATGGACGGTGAGTTGTCGACCACCCACAGGATGTCCACATCCGCCGGCGGCTCCTGGAAGAAGGTGTCCTTCTCCTGGTTCACGTGGGGATCGTTCTCGATGGTGCAGCCAACCAGCAACGAGGACATCAGCAAGGCGACAGGCTTGCGCATCGGCACTCCGGGGGAAATGGCGTTCTTCCGGGACGGGGACAGCGTAGCGGAGGCTCAGTGTGCCCCGCAACGATTCCGTGTCCGACCGGTGCAGGCTTTTGCACTTTCGTTGCGAAGCGCACAACAGGAGCACGGGGCGACGCCCCGCGAGCCCGCGCCAGCGCTCTCCTGCCCGTCACCCCGCGAGGGTTGACTGTGCCCGTAGCTGGGCTGGGTAGCC
>CALDOK010000046.1 GCA_937912125.1 uncultured Pseudomonadota bacterium | reverse complement strand
TCGGCGTCCGCATCGGCATCGGCGTCGGCGTCGGCGTCGGCGTCCGCATCGGCATCGGCATCCGCATCCGCATCCGCATCCGCATCCGCATCCGCATCCGCATCCGCGTCGGTGTCGGTGTCTGCGTCGGTGTCCGTGTCCGTGTCGCCCTCGGCGCAGGCCACGTCATCCCGACAGTCCGCGTCGTCGCAGTCCATGGTGCCGTCCTTGTCGTTGTCCTTGCCGTCGTCACACTCGCCAGGGAAGGAGCCCTCGGGCGAGGCGCAGGCCACCACCAGCAGGGTCGGCAGGACGAGAGCCAGGAGAGGCAGGACACGAAGGCGCATGATCACTCCACGAGGGATGGCCTCGCGAACCTATTCGGCCAGGTCCACCGCGCCACCTCGGGCAAGAGGCATCCATCTGCAACATCCCCGAGGTCACGCGGCTCGAGCTCGAGGGTGCCGTTGCTGCAGTTGAGCACTGCTCAGCACCAGCAGGCGAGCGAGGCAGGCGAAGGCGACCAGCCGGCGTGACCCCCTGTCGGCCCCAGTCGCGCTCGCACGCATCCGGCCCTGATCCCCCCGAGCGGTCGCAAGTCGCCCCCGAGCGGCCTGTGGGTGGCCCGATTCTCCGCTAGCCTGAGGACATGAGCTCCACCCGACCCACAGTCGTCCGCCTCCTGTCCCTCTCGGCCTTGACCACCGCCCTGTTCGTGGGCGCGCTGGCGTGGGGGTCCGCCGCCCTGATGCTGGCGGTGGCCACCACCCCGGGAGGCCGCTTCACCGCCCTGGCCGTGGTGCTGGGGGTGCCCGCCCTGTGCGCGGTCCCCTTCGCCTGGGGTCTCCGACAGCGCCGCGAACCGGCCCTGGCGGGCCTGGGGGTGCTGCTGAGCCTGGGGGGCCTGGCCCTGGGCTACGCCATGCACATCGCCCCCGAGGCCAGCGCGGACCCCGACGCCGCGCTGCGATCCATCTACCTTGGGGACGGCGCCCACCTGCGCCACGGCCTGGCCAACATCGTGCCCGAGGTGGACCAGTTCACCTTCGGCTCCTACCTGATGGGCCCGATCGACCCGTACCTGGACCCCGGCCAGACCCAGCGAGTGCGGGATCTGTTCCAGGGCATCTATGGCGAGCTGGCCCAGGACCCCGACTTCGCGGGCATGGGGTCAGCCATGGGCTGGAGCTACCGGGAGCTGTTCGGGCGCCGATGGGACGTCGGGCACATCTACGTGTACGAGCCTCCGCACAGCAGCGACGAGCCCCTGCCGGTGCTGGTCTTCCTGCACGGCTGGGGCGGCCCCTTCCTGGGCTACCAGTGGGTGTTCGAGCGCTTCGCGGACGAGCACGGCTACGCGGTGGTCGCCCCCAGCTTCGGCATGGGCTGGTGGCGCCAGGACGGGGCCATGGAGGCGGTGGAGCAGGCCATCGGGTGGATCGACCAGCAGCCCGAGCTCGACGGCGAGCACATGATCCTGGCGGGCCTGTCCAACGGCGGCCCTGGCGTGCAAGGCGCGGCCCTGGCCTTCCCAGAGCGCTGGGATGGAGTGGTGTTTCTCAGCGCCGTGCTGGAGCTCGACCGCATCTTCGGCCTGGGGGAGAGCCTGGCCGAGCACGGCACTCCGGTGCTGGTGATCACCGGCGACGCCGAGCGCCGCATCCCCCTGGAGTACACCCAGGCGGGCGTGGAGTCCCTGCGCATGGTGGGCGCCGAGACGAGCTTCGAGGTCTACCCCGGCGAGGACCACTTCCTGCTGTTCAGCCAGCCGTCTGCGGTGATGGAGCGGCTGGGGCGCTGGGCGCAGTCGGAGCTGGGCCCTGGGGACAGACGAGCAGGAACTCGCCCACCACCGGAGCCAGGATCTTGACGTTGGGATCACTGGAGGCGAACAGGCGATCGCCCATGGTGGCCTGGAGGGCCGCCTGGGCCTCGGCGCCCTCGACGATACCGGGATCGAGGCGGAAGAACAGCCTGCCCTCGAGCTTCTCGAGGCGGGTGTCCTTCAGCATGACCGTGCCCGCGTAGTCCCACTCGAACCCGGTGAGCTGGAAGGGGCCGAGGGCCGCCTCGAGCTCGGCGAGGGTGCTGCCCAGGCCCAGGCCCTGAGGATCGCGGATCCCAGGGCCGAGCACGCGGATGCGCTCGGGCTGGCTGCGCTTGGCGTCAGCCCAGACCACCTCCTGGGCAAAGGGCGTTCCCTCGGCCACGACCGTGCCCGGCGCGGTCTCACCCTCGCTCAGTCCCACCTCGCGGTCCACGAGCTGATCCGGACCGAAGCGCCGGGTCAGGCCCTCGCGGCTGCTGCGACAGGTGACTCGCAGATCGGGCTGCTCGGGAGCATGGGCCTTGCCCTGCAGCTCGGCGGGCACCTGGCGGGGCTCACCCAGCTGGAGCACCTTGGCGTTGGCCGGAGGGGTGAAGGGCCGCTCGGCGCCAGCGGGGGCCGCGGGGGCCGCGGGGGGCGGGGCGGGCTCGGACTCGCAGGCGGCGAGCAGCAGTGAGGCCATGAAGAGCGACGAGGTGCGAAGCATGGGAACTCCCGGTGCACAGGCCCGGGCAGCCTAACCAGAGTCGTCGGCCCGGGCGCAGGGATGCTATCGTCACGGCACGGCCGTCCAGCGCGCCTCGTCCAGTCCAAGGGGGACCCGTGATCACCACCGCCCTGCTGCTCGCCTCCCTCGCCGCGGCCACGCCCGACGACCCGGGCCTGGTCCACCCCGACGCGGCCCAGACACCCACCGGCCAGCTGGCCCTGAGCGTGGGCCTGGGCGCCTACGGCTTGGTGGACTTCCACAGCGACCGCACCGACCTGAGCCTCGACCCCGCGGCCGAGCTGCGCGCCAGCTGGGCCATCACCGGAGGGCTGCGCATCGACGCGGCAGGGGGAGGCCTGGCCGGAGGCATGGGGAAGTACGGTGAGCTCCAGCCCGACCCCTACCTGCACCTGGGCGCTCGCTGGGCCTGAGCTGGCGCGCGGGGGAGCATCACGGCCTGCGCCTCGGGCTCATCTCCTTCATGCCCAACCTCGGCTGGTCCTGGTCCAGCGGGGCCTGGTTCGGCGACGTCACCGCGGCGGGACTGCCCGCCTCCATCGACCCCATCCGGCTGCTGCTGGGCGCGCACGTCGGGCGCAGGTTCTAGCGGGACGAGCCTCCCCCCAAGGGAGTTATCCTGCACCTCTGGAGGTCCGATGCTCCCCCTGCTGCTGCTCGTCGCCACAGCCCTGGCCACACCGCCCGACGCCACCCTGGACCGCCTGGTGGACGCCCTCGAGGCCCTGGCCGATCCCACCCAAGCAGCGAGCTTCCTGGTCACCACCACCGCCAGCTTTGCAGACACCGACGGCGACGACGCCCACACCGACGTGGTGGTCACCGAGGTGCGCTTCGAGGTTGGCGGAGAGCAGATCAACACCGTGATCTCCCACACCCGGGACGGTGAGCTGCTGGAGCCAGAAGAGGACAAGGACGACGATGGTGAGAAGAAAGAGGTCGGCTTCTCCCTCGCGGTGCCCGCCAACGACGACCTCCCCCGCTACACCTACGGCCCCACCACCCAGCGCGGCACAGCGTCGGTGGCCCACTACCAGCCAGCGCCAGGGGAGCCCAGCGACGACGACCTGGCCTCGGGCGAGGTGGCCTGGGACCCCAGCACCGGTCGGCCCCTGTGGATCACCTTCGAGCCCCTCGAGAAGCCCTTCCTGGTCAAGTCCCTGGACAACCGGCTGGTGATCGGCGAGACCGCAGGCAAGCTCCACACCGCCCGCATCCTCAGCTCGGGGATCGGCGGCCCACCCCTGATGAGGAAGAAGTTCGAGCTGGACATGCGCTTCCACGACGTGGTGTGGCGCTGACGCCCAGCTACCAGCCCCAGCTCATCAGCTCACCGGACATGCGGCCCACGACGGGGTCACCGGTGGTCGCGCCCGCCTGGTCGAGCTCCACCGTGCCGATGATGTAGGACAGGAGCTCGAAGTCCTCCATGGTCTGGGTCTCGATGTAGTAGAGCGCGCCGATGGAGTCCGCCAAGCCCAGCTCGATGGCGCCGGGCTCGAAGCCGTCCTCGGGGGTGCTGAAGTAGGCGATGACCGCTTCGGTGCTCGAGATCCAGGCGGCGACATAGAGCACCGCGCTGCCGTGGGACTCGCCGGCCACGGTGCCGATCTGCAGCGGCACGAACGCCTCGCCGTTCAGGGTGAAGCTCAGATCGGCGGCGCCGTAGGTGAACGCGTCCTGGTGGTAGATGCTGTTGTAGTCGGTGGCGAAGCTGGCCTCGAGCTCGCCGATGAGGTCGAAGCACCAGCTCTCGCGCATGGGCCACTCCCAGCGCTCGTCGGCGGCGAGGGCCGCGTCGATCTCGTCCCGGCGAAGGTCCATGCGGGCGCGCAGGGCCTCGATGTTCTGATCCACGAAGTCCACCTGGCTCGCCGGGGTCTCCGCCAGCACCAGGGCGCGGTCCCGGTCCAGGCGCTGGGTGAACACGTCCTCGTCCCAGGGACCCTCGAGCAGCTCCCGCAGCCGCTGGCGGTACGCCGCGCGGGACTGCTCGAGCTCGAACAGACGGTGGGCCAGCCAGCCATAGGCGAAGACCGAGGCTGGCATACCCTGGCCGGACTCGCCGTACAGGATGGCGTCGATGCCCCAGGGGATGAAGTGCAGGCGACCGCCGTCGTCGGGGTCGGCGTACAGGTAGTAGTTGTTGGTGTTGTAGGCGTAGCCGTCGGTGTGGGAGCTGATGACCTCGGCGGCCCAGTGGGTGTAGAACGCGTCCAGGTCCACCAGGGGCTCGAGAGCCGCCAGCAGCTGGTCGTCCGGCAGCTCGAGGGCCGCGGTCAGGGCCTGGATGTCCGAGTAGTCAGCCTCGTCCTCGTTGGTCTTCTTCTCGAAGGTGCCGGTCCAGCCCTCGCGGAAGTCGCTCAGGGTGCCCTCGTACAGGTTGCCCTCGTCGTTACCGAAGTGGCGACGCAGCAGGGGCTTCTTGATGGGCTCCACGTTGACGAAGACCCCCAGGTACTCATCGTTGACCACGACCGTGGCGTAGTTGCAGCGGCTCGCGGGCAGCCCGGCGTCCCGGTAGAAGCCGTAGCCCAGGCACTGGCGCAGGAAAGAGGGGTCTGAGATGGCGTTGTTGAGGGTGAGCCTGTCGACCCCCCAGAACTCGGCGGTCTCGCCGTACTCGCTCAGATCCACCTTGAGGGCTGGCTTGTCCTCGCTCAGCGAGCCCAGAAAGCCCTTCTTGCGCACCCCCACGTTGGGGAAGATCTCACCGTCGATGCTCACCGTGGCAGGGAAGTAGTCGAAGGGGCTGCCCCAGGGCTCGGACAGGCAGTCCTCCCGGCCCAGCATCTCCCAGGCGTCCCGGTCCTGGGAGCGCAGGGCGTCCCAGTCGCCGGGGTCCAGCTCGATGGACACCCGCAGCAGGTGGTCGGGATCGAAGACGTGATCCGTGAGGTCGGGCCCGTCCACACCTCCGGTGTCGCCAGTCTCCAGGGGACCCACGCCCGGCGTCCCGCAGGAGCAAGCGTGGAGCAGCAGCGTGCAGGCGACGACGGTCACGGGCGCAGAGGGTCGGCTTGGCATCGGGCCATTGTAGCCAAGGTCCAGGGACGGGGCCGAACCAGGGCGCTAAGGACCTGCGAAACCCCCTCTCCCGGATGGACTCATGTCCCTCGCGCTCCTGCTCTGCACCGCCGCCCTCGCGGGCCCCATGGAAGACCTGGCCTGGATGGAGGGCACCTGGCGGGGAGGCGCTGAGGGCGTCGTGATGGAGGAGACCTGGTCCGCGCCGGTGGCGCAGACCATGGTCGGCACCTTCCGCTTCATCCAGGACGACAGCGCCCTGTTCTACGAGATCATGGTGATGGAGCTCGAGCAGGGCGTGCCCACCATGCGGCTCAAGCACTTCGACCCGGGCCTGGTGGGCTGGGAGAAGCGCAAGAAGGCCATGAGCTTCGCGCTGACCGCCTACCAGGCGGACAGTTGGGCGGTCTTCGTGGACCCCGCCGAGGGCAAGACCCTGCGCTACCAGCGCGTCGGCGACAGCCTGACCATCGAGCTGGTGGACGAGGGGGGCAGCCAGCTCTTCGAGCTCGAGCGCGTGGTGCCTGAGGCCGCCGCCGCGCCTGCGCTCCCCGCCCCGGAGACGGCCAGCCCCACGCCCCTGTTGGGTCTGCGCACCCTGGGGATAGAGGTGGAAGACCTGCAGGCCGCCAAGGACTTCTTCTCCCGCGCCCTGGGCGTCGAGCCCTACTTCGACCAGCCCTTCTACGTAGGCTTCGACCTGAACGGCTCCGAGCTGGGCCTGTCCCCCCGCGACGGGCAGGACGGCTCTGGGCCTGGAGGGGTGAGCTACTGGCGCGTAGACGACATCCAGGCTGTACGTGACCGGCTGATAAGGGAGGGGGCCACCGAGCATCAGCCCGTCCAGGACGTGGGCGGCGGGGTGCAGGTGGCGGTCATCGCCACGCCTCAGGGCTGCCTGCTGGGTCTCATCCAGGAGGCTCCCGCCGACTGATCACCGTCACCGACGGTTCAGATGCGACCTTCTTCCTGCTGATCCTCGACGCCCGCCCCGATAGCACGGGAGCTGGCGCTCGCACTCTCCGCGGCGCCAGCGCTGGAGCACCATGCAGGCCATCTGTTCCTACTGCGAGCTGGACATGGGCGAGCGCGAGCCCTTCGATGACCCGCGGCTCACTCACGGCATGTGCCAGGAGTGCTTCGATGCGTTCGACGACCAGTGGAGCGGCGAGCAGCTGGGCGAGTACCTGGACCGCTTCGAGGCCCCAGTGGTGGCAGTGAACGCCGACGGCCGGGTGATCGCCATCAACCACGCCATGGGCTCGTTGGCCGACGTGGCCCCCCGGGCGGCCGTAGGCTTGCGCGGCGGTGAGTTCCTCGAGTGCGTCAACGCGCGCCTACCCGAGGGCTGCGGCCAGACGGTCCACTGCAGCGCCTGCACCATCCGCGAGGCCTTGGCACACACCATCGACACCGGCAAGCCGGTGGAGCGTCGCCCCGCCGTCCTCACCAGACAGGCAGGCCCGGTGGAGATGCTCATCTCCACCACGCGCCAGGGCGAGTACGTGCAGCTGGTGATCGAGGAGCTGGAGGGCTGAAGGGGGCGGTGAGGTGTCGGAGGGCAGACGGAACCAACCAAGCCCACCGTGAAACACCCAGTGTCAATCCTCCCTCATCCGCGGTAGGCTCGTGGGCTCACCCCGCACACGGCTGCCGTTCATGTCCGACCTCAGCAAGGCCCTGCTGCTCCTGGCCCTGATCGCTGTCGGCTTCCTGGGCTGGCGCGCGGTGGCCCAGGCTCGGTGCCGCGCCGCCTGTGCCGAGGACTGCGAGGCCTTCGCCGAGCGCACCAACCCCTTTGGCGGCCACAACGCCATGGGCCTGGGCCTCTGTGAGCAGGGTGTGCGGCTGTGCGAAGACCACTGCAGCTTCTTCTGAACCACTCGGAGCACCCATGAGCGAGCCAACGCCCGCCCCCACGGCCAAACATGGCCTGGCCTCCATCGGCGGCGGCATCGCCCTGGCCATCGCCTTCTTCCTGCCCGCGGTCAACGGCTGCGGCATGGAGCTGTCCATGGCCGACCTGGCCAAGGAAGAGGCGGCCCACTTCTACGTCTACGCCATCGCAGCGGCGGTCGCGCTGCTGGCGGGCTTCACCCTGGTGGCCCAGGGCAGGCGAGCGCGATGGGCCTTGTTGGCCCAGGGGCTGGCAGGTGGGCTGGCGATCCTGCACCTGGCCTGGCATGTGCTCCAGGAGCTGGGCGACGAAATGCAGGCCGAGCCCCTGTGGGGTTTCTGGGTGTTGGTGGCAGGGCTGCTGGCGGTGGGTGGGCAGCCCTGGTGGTCCTACGCGGCCCTGGGGGGCCCGGATCCGTCAGGGCCCAAGCAGCTCGAAGTCGATGATGAACCCACCGATCCCGGGGGCGCACCGCTGGAGCCCGCGCCCCGCAGCCACCTCCCCGCGCTGATCGCTGCGGCCGTGTTCCTGGCGGGCCTCATGGGTGCGAGCTGGGGCTGGGTCTTCGGCAAGGCCGTCTCGTCCATCCTGACCAAGATCGGCCACGAAGGGCTCAGCACTGCGCTGCCCGTGCTGTCGGGAATCGGCACCATGATCGCGGCCAGCAGCGGCCGGCTGCTCTCGGGCGGCCGGGCCATCGGGCTCGGCCTGCTGGCAGGGCTGGCCGTGGCCGTCCTCGCCAAGGTCGTGGCCCTCACCGGGCTGCAAGGCCAGCCAGCCTACATGGTCCACGGTGCCCTCTTCGGCCTCGCGGCGGGGGGCGTAGGCGGCCTGGTGCTGCGCAGCCGACGGGCCATGCTGGCCGGCGCCATCGTCGGGGCCCTGGTCTCCCTGGGGTTCAACCTGATCCCGACCGAGCTGATGGCGCAGATCGACCGCGCCATCGGCACCCCGCTGCACGGGGGCCTGCGCCGCGCCCTGTGGTGGACCGCCGTGCTGGTAGCCGAAGCCGTGGCCCTGCGCGGGGAGCGGACGGGTCAGGGCAGCTCGTAGAGCAGGACCCTGTAGCGCCCCACCTCCCGGAAGCCGATGGCCTCGTAGGCCCGACGCGCCGGGTTGTCCGGCTCCGTGAACAACACCGCACGAGCGACTCCGCGGCCCATGGCGAAGACCAGCGAACCCGCCACGCAGGCGCGGGCGAAGCCATGCCGGCGCAGGGCCGGTGGAGTGAACACCCCACCGATCTGCACGCAGCTGGGCACCGTGGCGTTGAAGCCGGACATGGACACGGGCTCGCCATCCCGCAGCTGCAGAAAGATGCGCTGCTGGTGGATGCTGTCGCGCACCCTGGCGCGCCAGCTGCGCTCGGCTCGGGGGCCTGTCACCGCCCCCAGGGTCTCCACATTGTAGGCCACTCCCCAGCGCACCAGCAGCTCGAGGTCGGCCTCGCAAGGAATAACGCACTCCAGCCGACCATCGACTGCGGCCGGCGGCACGATCAGATCGTCCAGAGCGAGGTCGTAGAGCACCTCAGCCGTATCTACCACGGGGACGGTTTTGGGCGACCGAGGATGTTCTCGGGCCGCCACGACCTGGGCCCGCGGCCCAACGAAGCCCCGCACAGGCCAACCCCGCGGCTCGTCGGCCAGCCGATCCAGCAACAAGGGCAAGCCCGTGGGCGCCTGCAACACCACATTGCCCAGCCTCAAGTGGGCCACCACCCCCACCAGGGCACCGTCCCGGAACGCCCCCATCCAGAAGCCGTAGGTCCGCCCCTCACCAGCCCCCAGCCCCGCCTGGTGCAGCGCCGCCTGCAGGAACATGGTGCTGGCCGCGTGGGCCTCGAGGAAGGCCTGGACCACTGCCTCCTGCCCCGGAACAAGTCGACGGACGAGCATCGAACCCTCCAACATGAGGATGAGAGGCCTATCGCAGCCCCGAGTCCCCCGACCGACAAAGCGGACTCTCCGGCGATGGATGAATCATCCTTGGCGGCACAGTCACCCCAGGAGGCCCCCAGGCGGACTCTCCGGCGATGGATGAATCATCCTTGGCGGCACAGTCACCCCAGGAGG
>CALDOK010000045.1 GCA_937912125.1 uncultured Pseudomonadota bacterium | reverse complement strand
TGCGACGATGGCCTGGATTCCGTGTAGCGGGGTGTGGGCCGCAACACCCGCGAGCCTGACCCTATCGTGGGCGCGGCGGTGGATGCAGAGTCGGCAGGGGTGGGGCGGGAGGCGGCGGGGGCGGCGGCGGAGGCGCTGGTTTTGGAGACTGGTGTACTTGTGAGTCTCTGTTTTCCACGAACCTGTCTGTTGTTGCCGCCCAACCCACCTGAGGCGATCCGACCGTTCCCCGGTCACGTCCGCTGAGGCTTCGCGCACGAAGCAGCCCCACGCAGCCTGACCGTTCCCGTAGCCTCCAGCGGAGGGAACGGGCGCAGCGGTCCCAGCGGAGCCCATCGCGATAGCAGCGGCGGTCCAGCATCGTCATGCCGGCGGCCAGTCGAAGAGAAAGGGTGAGGTGGAGCGTAGTCTTGGCGGATCCCGCTCCACCTCGTGCTGGGTATGGAGCGCCAGCGGGCCATGACTATCGAGTGGTGCGACCTCGATCCACGGCAGTGGAGCATAGAGACGATTCCGGATGTGGAACTGGTGCGGCCAGCCAACTGCCCGCGCTGCCGGAGCCCTGGGAGGACAGCAGAGAAGGTGAACGTGCACGGCCACGGCAAGCGCGAGCGGTCTGTGGTGGTGGCTCCGGTGCTCGATGATGACGACGATGTCGAACTGCTCGAGTGCTGGGTGCGACGGTACGAATGCCAGTGCTGCGGCGCGGTGATCACGGTTCTGCCCAAGGGCGTGCTACCCCGGTGCCTCTACAGTGCTGCGGCCATCGTCACGGCCTTCCTGCTGGTGGCCGCCGAGCCCGTAGGTGAGGGCCTGTCCGAGGCTGATGCATACGATCTTCAGGGCATGTATCGGCGGCGATGCTGGCGGACCCTGGACCCGTACCGCTGGCGGTCGCTGGACCGCTGGTTCGGGATGGCAGGGCGCTGGTGGCCCGGTCGGGCCATCGCTGGGCTCGAGGAGCTGTTGCTGGGCTTCGTGGTCGACGCGGGCAGCCATGATCGGCGCGAGGTCCTCGTCGTGGCCCTGGGCGCGCACGCCCGGTGGGGGTGCACCGTGTGACCGGCGAGCGGGTTGGCGCCCACCATCGGTGATCCCGGCGTTTTCGACGGGTCCCGGTCAGGTTGCGTGCTCCCCGCCACCCAAGGAGGCACACCCGATGAAGCCACCCACCCCCACCCACCGCGAAGCGGTCGCCCTGTTCCGCCTCGGGGTCATCGGCGACCTGCTCGCCATGGACCTCGAGCCCGGCGAGCTGCAGGACGAGCTCGTGCGGCGCGCCCAGCGCCGCTACCGGGCGCCCAGCTCGAGCCGCACGCGGCGCTACCACTGGAAGACCCTGCAGCGTTGGTACTACGCGGCCAAGGCCGCCGACCCCGGCGCGCTCGAGCCTGCCTCACGGGCCCGGGGCTTCGCCCTGGCCCTGACCGACGAGCAGCGGACGATGCTGCTCGAGATGCGCAGCGCCAACCGCTCGGCCGCCGCGTCCCTGATCCTGGATCAGGCTGTCCACAACGGCGTCGTGGCCGCGGACCAGGTGTCTGTGTCCACGGTGCGCCGGCTGTTCGCGGACGCAGGGCTGCCTCGCCTGTCCCGCAAGCGCGCCCAGCGCACCGACACCCAGCGTCGCCGCTGGCAGGCGGCCAAGCCCGGGGATCTGTGGCACGGCGATGTCTGCCACCTGGTCTTCCCGGATGGGGAGGGCCGCCGCAAGGTGCTGGTCCACGGCCTGATGGACGACCACAGCCGCTTCTTCACCGCCTTGAAGGGTCGGAACGCTGAGCGGGAGCAGGACATGCTGGAGGTCTTCTGCGGCGCCCTGCTGCGCTACCCGGCCCCACGGGCCCTCTACCTGGACAACGGCAGCTGCTACCGCGGCGACCTGTTGGGCCTGCTATGCAAGCGGCTGGGAATCCGGCTGATCCACGCCGGTCCCGACGACCCGCAGGCCAGGGGCAAGATGGAGCGGGTCTGGCGGACCATGCGCCAGCGTTGCACCGACTTCCTTCCCGGCGAGGCCGACACCCACCAGGTCGATCAGGCCCTGTGGGCCTGGCTGGATGCCGACTACCACCGCCGGCCCCACGCCGGCCTGATGGGCGACACCCCACGCCACCGCTACCTGGACAGCCTGCCACGCCAGGGCGCGGTGCTGACCCCCGCGACCCTGGCCAAGGCCCTCGAGGTCCCCGCCCGTCGCCAGGTCCGCCGCGACGGCACCTTCGATGTCGGCGCTGTCACCTACGAGGTCGCGGGCCACCACCTGCTGGGCAAGCGCATCGAGCTGGTGATCGACGGCCTGACCGAGCGGCCCATCCGGGCGTCCTACCAGGGCAAGCCCCTGCGCTTCGGCCCGTGCGACCCCGTGGCCAACCGCAGCCGCAAGCGGGCCCCGGCCCCGCCGGTACAGCCTGGCGAGGCCCCGTCCTTCGACCCCATCGCCACCCTGCTGCAGCAGGCCCGAGAGGTGTCCGGTGAGTGATCGCATCCAAGAGACCTTCGGCCTGGACCGGCGCCCCTTCGACAAGGGCGTGCCCACCGACCTGATGTGGATGGACGGCGGCCGTCAGCAGGCCCTGGACCGCCTGGTCCAGGGCGTGGAACACCGCCAGCACGTCATGGCCCTGGGCGAGCCCGGTGTGGGCAAGACCTGCGTGGCCCGCGCGCTGCGCGACCAACTGTCGGCCACCCGCTTCCGCCTGCACTACGTCGCCCACGTGACCCTGGGCCGCAGGGACTTCTACCGGCAGGTCTGCTACGCCTTGGGCGTCGAGGCCAAGGCCACCCCAGCGGCCATGTTCGAGGCCATCCAGCGCGAGTGCAACCAGGCCGCCAGCGAGCACCGCCAGCACGCCGTGCTGGTGGTGGACGAAGCCCACCTGATGCCCGACACCACCCTGGCCCACATGCACCTGCTGGCCAACTTCCAGTGGGACGCCGAGCCCCTGCTGTCCCTGGTCTTCGTGGGCCTGCCCGAGCTTCACGAGCGCCTGCGGCTGGGCGTGCATCGGTCCCTGCTGTCCCGCATCCACGTCAAGGCGGAGCTGTCGCCCGGATCCGCCGACCTGACCACCGCCTACGTGCGCAAGCGCCTGGCCGACGCCGGCGCCCGCCACGAGCTGTTCACCGCCGACGGCCTGGGCACCCTGCACGAACTGACGGGCGGCTTGCTGCGCAGCGTGGACGTGCTGGCCGAGGCCAGCATGCGCCTGGGCGCCGCCGAGGACACCACCCTGATCGACCGCGGCCTGGTCCGCCGAGCCCTGCACCACACCCCGCTGGCCTGATCCCCATCCCACCCACCTTCGCGGCGGTCGGCCCCATGGGTCCGGCCGCCGCTTCTGCATGGAGAGAGCGATGAATCCCTTCCCCGTGGTCCGTGTGGCCCACATCGAGACCACCGAGCACGCTCAGCCCTGGCTGATCACCGACCTGTGGGGCCGCGAGGCTGTAGGCTTCGTGGGCGGCACCCCCAAGAGCTGCAAGACCTGGCTGGCCCTCGAGCTTGCCGTGGCCGTCGCCAGCGGCCGCCCCTGCTTGGGACGCTTCGCGGTGGCCGAGCCAGGCCCCGTCCTGCTGTACGCCGCCGAGGACGCCGCCCAGGACATCCACCAGCGCGTCGCTGGCATCGCCAGGGCCAGGAGCATCGACTTCGAGCGTCTGGCCGTGGGCCTGATCACCGAGCCCATCCTGCGGCTGGACATCGACGAGCACCAGCAACGACTGGCCGACACCGTCGCCAAGGTCCGCCCCAGGCTGCTGGTCCTCGACCCCCTGGTCCGCCTGCACCGTGCCGACGAGAACAGCGCCAGCGACGTCAGCGGCCTGCTGGGCTTCCTCAGGCTGCTGCAGCGGGAGCACCACGTCGCCATCGCCCTGGTCCACCACGTCCGCAAGGCCAGCGCCACCCAGCCGGGCCAAGCCCTGCGGGGATCGGGCGACCTGCACGCCTGGTCCGATTCCAACCTGTACCTGCTGCACCGCAAGGACCGCCTCGAACTGCACGCCGAGCACCGCAGCCAGCCAGCCCCCGACCCACTGGTCGTCAGGCTTCACGACGACCCTGCCCACATCGTCGTGGAAGGCAGCGTGGGTGCTGACGAGCCTGGACTGCAGCCCTTGCATCGCGGCATCCTGGATGCGTTGGTGGGTCAGCCCATGACCAGGACCGCGCTGCGAGACATCGTCGCGGTCAGGAACGAGACCCTGGGTGAGGCCCTGGCCTGGCTGCAGGCCAGAGGGCACGTCGTCAGGCGGGACGGGCTGTGGGGCGTTCCGCGTTCCCGACACTAAGGGAACGAGATCGGGAACGACCGGGCTGCATGATGATCAGGCCCGTTCTTGGCTACCTATCGCGCAGCGGTGCCTCAGTGCCGTTCCCGAGCCGCAGCAGACGTGACTGCGGCGACCGTGTCGGGGATGCGTGGCAACATCTGTCAGCGCGGACAGTGCATTGGTCATGTAGAGCCCAAACAGGGAGATCCCGAGCAGCCAGACCTGCCCGTGGAACCACGGTGAGATCCAATACGTGAGCGGAAACAGAACGGTCTTGTAGGCGACCGCGAAATAGTCTTGGTTCTCCCATGAATATAGCAACGACGTCTTAATGATAACGACAGCCGGAACGAAGGCCGCCAAGCCGAGCACGGTGTAGACTGCGAGTTCAAGAAGGCTGGTGATCGGGCTGCGGCCCAACGAGTGATAGCGGCGCTTTCGCATCAAGTGCCACACACAAAGGCCAGCGTGTCCGGGGCGCAGTCTGGTAGCTCAACGCTGCAGTCTTCTCGAGAGTTCTCGTTCATCAGCTCAACGCAAGCGCTGGCCGAGATGGCATCGACGCAGAAGTCGTAGCCCGAGTGGAACATGTCCCACTGTCTCATCTGCCCGTCCACGCAGTCGTCGGATGAGGCGTACGTTTCTGGGAAGCACCCCTCTGCGTTCACGCAGAACCAGTCATTGTAGAGACTCGCGTAGTCGTCTGCGGTGACATCGCCAGCCGTTCCGGCGTACGGGTTCTGGTGGCAGCCAGACAGGAGAGCTGCGATGAGGGCCCGCCTGAACATGGTGGCGCCCATTAGTAGGGCTCTTCGATGCAGGACAGCCAGACAGTCCACATGTCGCACTCGTCGGGGACTCCGCTCGAGCAGCTCTCGTCGATGTTCTCGGCCAGCCACTCAACGCAGGCGTCGGCCAGTTCGGCGTCCACGCAGTACGCATCTTCGCTGTGGTAGGCAAAAACGTCGCCGAGAGAAGCCGTCAGGAACTGGAACTTCTTGTCCCCGATGCAGTCTTGGGCCGTAATTCTGTCCCCGTAGGCCTCCCAGGCACCAGGCGAGCCAGACGCGGAGCCATCCGGATCGCAGCAGTACGCCGCAGCTAGCCACTCAAGGTACTCCCACCCGTCCGCGATCCCCTCTTCGCCCTGGTACGGATTGTCGTTAGGCCACACCGGACCGTCTGTTTCCTGTCCGCACCCGAGAATAGTCAGTGCCGACAGTGCGGAAATGATCGCCGTGAAACGCATGGTATCCTCCGGGTGTCCACCAGATGGCGGGAAGGTCGCGGATGCCATTCGCCTGCCCTTGTCCTTCCACCTAGTCTGGTGGCGTGACTATACCTTGGGGACACAAGGGGCCTCAAGGTGGGCGCGGTCGGGTTCACTCAAGAACCGCAAAGGCACGCCCTCACCCCATCGCCCTCTTCGCCTTCTCCAGACCGATCACCTTTCCCGATCCTCATGCGTGCCCTCGAGGGGATAGGCATTGTTGAAGAATGGCGCCGAGTCGATGGAGTGGCCAGACACGAGCGTCATGGCAATCTGCCAGATGCGGTCGCGGTCTTTCTTAGTGAGGTTCAGGTTCAGGGACTTGGGCATGGTAGGGCTTCCTTCGCTTCGATGGGCTCCATTGAAGCTACCCACACGACATTCGGCGACAATCCCTGTCCAGGGCCTTGACCCGGCGCTCCCGGTGATTTTCTTGTCGGTCAACCCACGCATCCCTGGAGGACGCACCATGTCAGACTGGCGAAAGAGACTTCAAGAACAGGCAAAGACCCCCGTGCAGCGAGAGACGGAGAAGAAGCTTGAGCAGCAGGCACTTGAACTCGCTACGGAGGAAGCACTCGCCGATGGCGTCGCCGTTATCCTCAAGGCATTCATTGAGGCCGTGCCCATCCTCAAGCACAGGGTTCAATATGGCCTTGACGGCGCTGGGAACCACTGCACGCTGGCCATGCCCCAGACCCAGAACTCCATCAAGGCGGAGATCAAGGGCACCACCATCGTGGTCACCATGGATGGAGGGCACGCCTTCAAGGACCGCCCCTGCGGCTTCGAGTGGAACCCGTACCAAGGCAACTTCACCATGGCACGGCACGGAACCGGACCAAGCGTGGACATCGACGAAATCGTCGGGGGCATCATCGAGGAGTGGGCGAAGAAGCACGGGCTACTTTCGGGGTAGCTACCCCTGCATCAGCAGCCGGAGCTTCGGGTGCCCGCTGCTGTCGGAGCGCAAGACGTCGCCTCCCCCCTGCAGCCCGAGTCATCGCCCGCAGCACCAGGAAGGTGACTCAGGGCTCGTCGGCGGGCTGAAGTGACGTCGTGGCTGCAGGGCAGCGAGCCGGCATCTGCTGGCATCATGCTCTTCGCAGAGTTGCAGGCCGGGAGGCCGAGCGACTCCGGACCGGCAATGCCATTTCCGGTTGTAGCCTGCAGGTCACCAAGGCGTTCGGGCAGGTGCCCCGATCGTGGATGACAAAGGCGAGCGGAGAACTGCGCTGGCCAAGAGGGCTGGGCAGCGGCGTGATCGCCTACGGCGACTTCAGCTCCAGCATCCAGACCTGCTCACGTCCAGCACGAAAGTCGTAGCCGCGTGACGTCACCAGCCATGCGAAGGCCAGGACGCCCATGAGAAGGAACGACGACAGAACGCACACGGTCACCCGGTGCTCCTTCAGCACCGTGGAGGCCAGGCTCATGGAGGTCAGAGAGGGGGTCATTCCCCACCTCCCTCGCCACGAGCGGAGCGCGCCATGTCCACGAAGTGCAGGACATCATCTACATCATCGACGAGGTCCTTCAGGCTCCTGTTCGCCTGCGCGATCAGCTTCTCCATCAACGGTTGGAGGCTCTTCGCGGCGAGCTGCCTCACCCGACGGCTGCTTTGGCGCAGAGGGGTAATCGAGGGGTGAGGGTCCTGGACGTGCCCCCAAGACATGTAGAAGCCCCACTGTCCGTCATGCTTGCAGTACCCGAGGGCGCGCTCCCACACATCGGGGAATTCGTCATCAACGTCGGTCTCCAGGTTGACCCATACAGGCACCCCGAGATTGAGCGTGTTGAACTGCTCCTCGGCAGCAGCGAGCGCGTCGTTAAGAGCGTCGGTCGCGGCGTTCATTTTGCCCGCGAGCTTCTGGCCTTCAGCCATCAGTTCGGGCATGGACTTCTTCTCGGGCTCCAGCTTCTTCTCTCCAAGACGGGGGAGAAGGGCCTGGGCAGCCGCGGATTCGATGGACGGTGGAACAAGGGCGCGTTTTCTGGCCATGGGAATACCTCAGCGCCGAGCGGACAGGGCTCGGTAGAAGGAGTTCGTGGTGTGCTTCGGCGAACAGCCGAAACGGATGTGCCCCAAACAGGGACAATTTTACGGTAGACACCGCCCCTGCCACCGTCAAGCCCCGAAGCGCCCAGCATCGTCTTCCGGCTCCTTCCGGTGAACGTCACCTGCTGTCCTCATGGTTGACGAACCGCAAGAGGCAGATTCCCGGAGCCTATTCCTCGTCAGCCGGCTCGATAGACTCCAGCCACCACTTCCTGTCTCGCCTCTCGCGCGTCACGATGACCTGCTGGCCGTAGTATGGCTTCACTACGTCTTCCATCAGGCCTTCAGGAACGTTGATGGTGAGGGTCTTGGATTCATCGTCGAGGACCAGCTTCACCTTCTTTTTTGCAGAGATGCCATCCGCCCAGAGCAACTTCCCAGCCACCCTAGTAGGCTCTGATGACTTTCTCCGTTGCCCTGAAGTGGTAGCCTGATGCCCATGAGTCCGAAGGGCAACTCGCCGCTCTCGACCTCGCAGGTTCGTAGTGAGGCCGACGAGATTGATGTCCCTGCCGTCCGGGGCAATCTCGGTCGCCAGAGCAGCGAAATTTCGCCTATAGGCATCGTTTGGTATCTGGCTTTCAAGCCTATCCCTGTCCGACTCGAAGAGTTCAAAGCAGTCCACGAGTTCCGTCATCAGGAGGGTGCTTCGAATGTCGGTTTGCCCACCATCCTGCCCCAACCGAACAGTGATCGCGAAACTCGCCGCTCTGGGGACTGACAGGTAGGTCTGGAACTCTGAGTGAATCCTGCCAGTGTCTTGGTAGGGCTTCCGGGCCAGGCGGTCAGCCGTCCGGTCGATCAGCTTCCGCAGAGCGGCCAGCCGCTTAAGGAAGGGGTGGGCCTGCGTAAACCCATGCGCTACCGCCGGGCCAGCGAGGGACACCTGGAGGTCGTTCTGGTCAAGTTCGACTCCCCGAGCATCAAGATGTTTGGCGAATGTGGCGTCCTCGTAGACAGCTCGTAGCTCAGCAGCGATGTCATTCGGTGGGTCCCCAGCAAGCCCCGTGCAGGCCATGCGCTCTGCTATTCGGTACTCTCCACACTTCACTGCCAAGGTGGCCGCACTTCGGTAGAGAATCCCCCTCGACGGTTCCGCGTCCAGCCGCCCAAAAAGCACCGACGCGGCCTCCGACTCCAACTCCATCGCCAGTCGGGTCAGCCGAAGAAAATCGTCGTGGTTCCCGAGTAGAAGAGCGACGTGGGCGGCTTCCGCTGCCTCCATCGCTCTGGCATGTACCGCGGTGACCGTGCTCATTTGTCGACCACCTTGGAAGCTGGGGCTCCGAAATCGACCACCACGATCACTGCTGAAGCAACACCATCTGAAGGAGAGACCTGCCGTAGCTTCTTCCTGACCCTCTTGTCGATGTCGTACGGCCCGGCGTGACGGATGCCGCTCACCTCCAGTCGCTTCTTCTTCTGGAAGGGGGGAAGCTCTTCGTCATTATCTGCCTCCCCAATCCAGTAATCGAAGCCCGGTCCCCTGCAAGACTGCTGGAGTACCGTGTCCTCATAAAGGTCTTGGACCAGCAGGAAGGCCATCCCGAGGGCACCCCATTCCGTAGCGGTCACGTCATCGACGTAGGTATTCGCTGCCTGCTTCGTCACCTCAAGCCTTCGAACGGAGTAGGCCCGAGGTTCCGATGCGGTGACAGTCATTTCGACATCAAGCCCGTGCTTCTGGTCCTCAAGACAGACCGAGGCGGCCTCTGCCAGAACCTGACAGAACGCGGATGAGATCATGGGGAACCCGTTCGTGAGTCCCACAAGGTTCAGCTCCCGGCTGCCTTCAACATCCATCGGGTTCCCCTTCGCCAACAAGCCTGCACCAGCGGTCGTGGGACAGCGTATCCTACCATGCAGAGGAGGCTCCACTACTTGTAGGCCCCCACAGCACCTCGTCCCCGCCCCCTGCTGTCTGACCGGACTCCG
>CALDOK010000044.1 GCA_937912125.1 uncultured Pseudomonadota bacterium | reverse complement strand
CCGAGCCTAGCTTCGCGCTCGAGGACGGCCTGCCCAGCAGCTACCTGTTCTGGAGCGACGGCGAGGGCGCCCCGAGGCACTGCTTCCGGCTGATCTGCAAGATGCTGGCAGCCTACAGCGAGCTGATCGAGGATCCCTGCTCGCACAGATGCGATGGCCTGGGTGAGTTCACCCGGCGCCTGGTCTGTGGCTGGCCAGCCAGCCGGAAGAACACCGCGGATCACGAAGTGGACCGCTGCACCCTGACCGTGCACCTCATCAGCCGCGACGAGCGCTACGGCGGCGTGCTCGAGCCTCAATACGGCTGCGTGGACGGGCCGGCCATCCCCTGCGGGGTTGGGTACTACCCGTTCGATGACGATGAGGGCTTTCCCCGACCCGTTGGAGATCTCCGAGTCTACGAGTGGGACAGTGGAACGGGAGTGGTGGTCTTGTCGGCGGAACCGGAAGGAATCCACGATCCCAACTCAGGTGTCGATTTCAAAGGTATTGGTCAAGACTTCTCCATCTTCTTGCCCGCCATCAACCTGGCCTTCGATGCCTACCGCTGCGACTACACCATGTTCTTGGCCAGGCTGGCGCTGGACTTCGCCCAGGAGAACGCGGCCGCGCTCTCGGTCGATCAACACGCCGCCTACCTGATGGAGGGCCGCAGGCTGGCCCAGCATGCCGTCGCCATCCTGGCCGATTGGGGCAGGCTGTTCATCCACGAGCTGGGCCACACCTACCTGGGACCAGGGCACTGCTCACCCTGGGGCAACTGCTTCGAGCGCGCTGCCCAGCGCTGGCTCTGCAAGGTCAAGGGTGAGCTGGGCCTGTCCATGTACTCGGACGACCACTATCCCATAGACGAGGCTCTCTACACCAACGAGCAGTTTCCAGGGGTGTACGGTGACACCTACGCGGTGGACATGGCGTTCCACCCCACGGTGGGAGTGAGAGAGCAGGGGTTCAGCTACGCTTGCTGTGCCGAAGAGCACGGCGAGGTGGGAGGAGGTGCCAGCTTCGCCGCCACACTCTGTGAGTCGCCCCCAGTCAGCTGGACGGCGCTGCCATGTGAGGATGGCTCATGCGGCGGGTGAGCCAGCGCCTCTCGACCACGGTGGTACGCGTTGCCCTGATGCTGCTCACAGTCGCCGCACCCTTGGCCTGCGGTCCTCAGGATGACACCGCCTGCCCGGATTGGACGGGACGATATTGCGACAAACACGATCCATGGTATCGCTGCGATGAATGTGGGCAGGTCTGGTATTGTCGCGGATCTCTTCAGGGTGATCCCTACAAGGGAAGTCTGGAGAAGTTTCCGGGGGACTGCGCCTGCATCACAGAGGAGGGCGATTGGGACCGAGAGAACGAGTGGTGCTATCGGAGTTGACGCCCGGACGCAGAGCCGTGGACAAGTATTACAAACGGGGAGCCGCTCATACGGCGATAACCCATATTCTCGCACCAACAATCGTGAGGGGTTCACGACTGGGCGCTGGGCGCACGGGTCGCCGCCGGCCCAGGTGTGAACCCCGTGGTTGGACGAAGCCGCGGTCGAGTCGCCACCAGCGCTATGGGGAAATCGCGGCGCCCCCCGGCGTGGTCATGCACGAGATCGGGTTGGCCTTCGGGCGGGGAGCGCCGCGCAGGTAGCAGGTAGCGCGGTCGGAGGGGTGGCCGGGAGGGCTGGATCCGGGGGTCCAGCGCAGAGCGGGCGTACGGGTGGCTGGCAGGCGGACCCTGGGTCCTCCGCCGATGTTCGCCGAGGGATGCCCGATCATGACGAGTCCATGGTGGCGGGAGCGGGGAGGAATCGCCCCACCAGCCGCGGGAGCGACATGATGCGGAGGGTGCCGACGTGGCAGCGGGGGCAGAACCGCGGAGCGCTCTGCTGGTCGGCATCGACATCCTGGGCCGGCTCGACCGGCTCCGGGCCCGCGGAGGATGCCGGGGCGGTGGCGGTCTCGGGGGGCAGGAGCG
>CALDOK010000043.1 GCA_937912125.1 uncultured Pseudomonadota bacterium | reverse complement strand
AACCCGAACCCGAACCCGAACCCGAACCCGAACCCCAGCCCCTCGATCCTCTCTTCCCCGAACCTCGCCCCCCCATTCCCATCCTGGACGTTCCCGCTCGGGAGCCCTGGCCCAGCTGGGCCTGGGTTCAGCTGGGTGGAGGGCCCACCTGGCGCCCCGAGACCACCCTGGCCTGGGAGGGCTCCCTGCGGGGGGGCTGGACAGGAGAGCGGCTGCGCCTAGGGCTGGGCATCCGCGCGACCACCCCCACCACCCTCACCGCCTTCCACTCCCAGGCCGAGCGCGGAGCCTGGGACCTGAACCTGCTGGCCGGGCCTTGGATACCCCTGGGCCCCAAGCTGGACGCGGGCATCGAGGGCGGAGCGGCCCTGCGGCGCTACAGTCAGCAAGGACGCGCCATCGCCAGGGACGCCCTGCCCATGGCGGCCCTGGAGATCGCCGCCCGCCTGCCCCTGGGGGAGCTGAAGGGCGGCCCCTACCTGCGGGGTACGGTAGACCTGGACAGCACGAGCCTCGAGAACGGCCTGGATGACGCTGAGCCTGTCGACCTGCCGCTGTGGAATCTCTCCCTCGGCTTCCAGCTGGGAGGCGTGGGCGAGGGCGAGCCAGCGAGAGGCCCGCGGTGATCAGCTTTTCGGGCCATGCGCACTATCCGTCGACACCATGAACACTCCATCCCACCAGCACAGAGCCCCTCCCGCCGCCCAGCAGGCCCCGACCTCCCTGTTCGAGGCCCGCTGGAGCGATCAGGTCCACGCCTGGCTGCGGGAGCTGGGGTCCACCGAGGTGGAAGCCACGCGCCTGCTCCCCAGGGTCATGGAGCGGGCCACGGCCCATCCCGAGGAGCTCGCTGGAGGCAAGGTCCAAGGCGTGCTGCGCCGCGCGGCCCTCGACATCTTCTCGGCCGGCCTGGCGCAAGCGGCGCTCACCGGCGACACCCACGCCACCCACCGGCTGCTGGACGCCTGGCAGGTGGAGATCCTGCGCTGGTGCCGCTGGCAGTGCCCCCGCGGCGTCAGCCACGAGGACGTCGCCCAGGACGTGATGGTGGCGGTGCTGTCCCGCCTGCACGCGCTGCGCGAGCCCGAGCGCTTCCGCGCCTGGCTGTGGGGTGTGACCTGGCGGTCGGTCCAGGCCCGCAAGCGCAAGGCCTGGTTCTGGCGCTGGGTCCCCGGCGATCTCGAGCGCCAGGAGAGCACAGGCGCGAGCCCCGACGACAGCTACGAGAGCTCCGAGCGCTCCCAGGCGGTCCAGCAGGCCCTCGAGGCGCTGCCCCCCGAGCACCGCCAGCTGCTCTGGCTCTGCTATGTCGAGGGTCAGACGCGCCGCGAGCTGGTAGATCTGCTGGGCATCCCCGAGGGTACCCTGAACCGGCGGCTCACCGCCGCCCGCCGCGCCTTCGAAGAGGTGGCGCGCAGACATGGGCTGGACCCCGAACCCAGCCCCACAGCACCGGAGGTGCTGCATGGCTGAGTGGAAGCATGCCGAGCTGCTGCGCGAGCACGCGCAGGACCCTGGCGAGGACGAGATCCTGCGGGTGCGCCGGCGCGCCATGGAGCGGCTCTCCCAGCGACACAGGCCGCCGGTCTGGGCGTTGATCCCCGCCAGCGCCCTGGCTCTCGCCGCGCTGGCCTGGCTGGCATGGCCCCAGGCTCAGGCGCCCCAACCCCTGGCCTCGGCCGACACCTGGGCTCAGGCGGACGCTCGACCCGGTGTGCAGCTGGCCTTCCACGGCCAGGGCCAGGTGAGCTCTCCCTCGGTGGTCAGCTGGGAGCAAGGTGAGCTGCAGGTCGAGGTGGAGCCCAACCGCGGCATCGAGTTCCGGGTGGAGACCGCCGAAGCGTCCATCCGCGTCGTGGGCACGGTCTTCTCGGTGGATCGCAGCTCCCTGGGCACCTCGGTCACCGTGGCGCGGGGCGAGGTGGAGGTCACCTGCCAGGACGAGCCAGCCCACGCGGTCGCCGCCGGCGAAGCCTGGCTCTGCCTGCGCAGCCCCGCCGCCGCGCTGCACTGGGCGGACAGCGATCCGGGCGCCCAGCCCGCCGCGATCCTCCAGGTGGTGGAGCGCGGCTTGGCCCGCAGCTCCCAGGGAGACCCCGTCCACGACGAGCTGGAGGTGCTGCGTATCCAGACCCTCGCCCAGAGCGGGCGCCAAGAGCAGGCCCTCGAGGCGGCGCAGGCCCACCTGGAGCGCGGCGCGCCCCACCGGGCCGAGGAGGTCCGCCAGATCGCAGCGCGGGCCGCCATGGACACCCAAGGCTGCCCCGCCGCGGCGCCCCACCTCGAGGTCCTGGCGGCCGACGACAACGGCGCGGCCCTGGTGCTGCTGGCCGACTGCATCACGGACGAGGAACCCGCTCGCGCGGGGCTGCTGCTCGAGCGCGCCCTGACCCTCTCTCCACCGGCAGGACAGGCCGCGGCTGTCCAGCAGCGCCTCGACGCCATCCGTGCAGGAGGCGCCATCGAGTGAGGCTCTCGCCCCCCGCCCTGGCGGCATGGACGGTCCTGGCAGGCTGCAGCCGGACCGGGGAGGTGCTGTTCCCCTACCTGGACACCGCCAATCCAGGCACGCCGCAGGTGGCGGTCTCGCCCTCTCGCCTCTCCTTCCCGGCCAGCACAGGGCCCCAGTTCGAGACCTTCTCCATCTCCAACAAGGGGGATGGGGACCTCGGCCTCCTCGAGATGACCCTGGCGGGCGACACGAGCTTCGCGCTGCTGGGTGACCCGCCGCCCAGCGTGATCGCCCCGGGCACCGGCGCAGAGGTGGTGGTTCAGTACGACTCCAGCGACACCTGGGCCACGGCCTCCATCTGGCTGCGCACCGACGATCCCCTCAACCCCATCGAGCAGATCTTCCTCGAGGGTGAGCCCATCGCACCGGCCCTGTTCATCACGCCCTCGGAGCTCGACTTCGCCGATGACTTCGGCGTGCTGACCCCCGGCTGCGAGGTCGAGTACGATCTGGTGCTCATCAACCTGGGCCTGACGGATCTCGAGCTGCAGAACCTGCAGTACAGCACCGAAAACCACTGGCTGCGGATCAGCAATGCCCCCCAGCTCCCCCTGATCCTGCCGCCAAAGACGGCCACCACGATCACCGTGAGCTTCGCCCCCCAGGGGGAAGGCGGGGACGCCGGGGCTCTGCTGATCTTCAGCAACGACCCCGCAGCCCTGGCCACCGCCACTCAGGTGGGCCAGGCCGCTTGGGAGTGGGTGCATGTCGAAGGCATCACCCTGCAACCCGTGGACCTGGTGCTGGCCGTGGACCACAGCGCGTCCATGGTCTCGGTGTTGGAGAACCTGGCGTCCTACGCCGACACCCTGGTGCAAGCCCTGGACGATGCGGGCCTGGACTGGCAGGTCAGCGTAGTGGCCAAAGACAGCGCCTGCCTCCACGCGGGGCCGATCTCCTCCAGCTCGGGCGATCCCGCTGGCTCCCTGTCGGACGGCCTCCAGAGCTCCGACATGCTCCAGTACACCGACCGCATGTTGTCCATGCTCCACCAGGCCGTGCTGCGCGCCGACGATGGAGACTGCAACGAGGGCATGCTGCGCGAGGACGCGGTGCTCCACGGCGTGGTCATCACCAACGTGCCCCACCCGGGCCCGGAGACGGCGCTGTACTACGTCGAAGAGCTGGGGGAGCTGGTGGGACCCAGCGAGCGCCTGGGCATCTCGGCCATAGCCGGCGATCTGCCCAGCGGCTGCCCAGGCGCCCTCCCAGGCACGGGCTACGACGACGCTGTGGACGCCACCGGCGGTAGGTTCCTGTCCATCTGCACCGATCTGGACGAGCTGGGGCAGCTGGCCGCGGCCTCCCGCCGCGCGGTGGTCCAGCTGCCATCCCCCGCAGACCCGACCACCATCATGGTGCGCGTGGACGGCGTGGGCTGGACCGACGGCTGGCGCCTGGACCCCATCCGCGACATGGTGATCTTCGAGGTCCAGCCCAACCCGGATGTGCTGGTGGAGGTGGACTACGGCGTGCTGCGCTGCCCCTGACGCCGCGCCAGCAGGCCCAGCAGGCCCAGCAAGGCAGCGAGCAAGCCGCCGCGTGACACTCCAGCGCAGCCACAGCTGGCCTCGCAGTCCACCAGAGGGTCCCAAGCGTCTTCGCCGTCGCTGACGAAGCTGGCGCAGTCCACGGCGTGGACCGAGGGGTGCTCGCCCTCGCCCACCAGGTAGAGGCGCTGCCCGTCCAGGCCGAAGGCCACGGCCTCGCCACGGCCTGGCGGCGGGGTGGGCAGGGGCACGGCGTCGCCCCCCAGGATCTCCTCGAGGGGGCTGCCGAAGGCCCCGGAGAACAGCACCAGATCCTCGTCGGTGCGCAGCACCACCCGGTAGCCGCGGGGGGAGACCGCGCCGCCGGTGACCTCGGCCTGCTGGGCGCCTGCGGCGAGCAGATCGAGCTCGGCCACCAGGGACAGGGTCACGGGGTTCGAGGCGGGGGCTGGCTGGGGGGGCACGGTGGGGAAGGCGAAGACCAGGCTGGTCTGTCCCTTGGTGAGGATCAGCACCTCGCCGGTGTCGGGATGCACCAGCATGGCCTCGGCGTCGTGGGGCCCGTCGGGGTACTCGAAGTACACCTGGTCGAGAGGGGCCAGGCTGGACACCGCCTCCGATCGTCCGACCCCCGGCTCGGCCAGGCGGTGGATCACCCCCCCGCCGCGCACCAGATCGTTGTCGCCGATGTCGGCGAGGTGGAGGCAGCTGCAGGGGTCGTCCACAGACGGGCAGGGGCCGATGGCCAGATCCTCCCAGTCCTCGTTCTGCAGGCCCACCAGATCGAAGCGCCCCCAGTCCTGGCCCTGCAGCCCCGCGGCATGGAGGGAGGCACCGCCGCCATGATCGTCGTGCAGCCACAGCACCCCGGGATCCCCGTGGCTGGCGGCTAGGCCGCTGACCTCGCTCAGATCGTCGCTGGCCACGGTCCCCAGCTCCTGAGCCGAGCGCCAGGCCGTGCATGTGCCGTCGTCCCGAGCGAGAGCGGGCAGGGCCAGCAGGAGAACGAGCGGTACGGCGACCATAGGCTGAACGTAGCCTGTCCCTCGAGGATCAGTAGCAGCTCGAGTCGTGGCAGGTGAAGCTGGCGTCGGCCCCGTAGCTGCTGTAGCGGGCCCAGGACTCGGCCAGGGCCACGTCGTCGGGGTCATTGTCGCTGCTGCCACTGCCCCAGTCGCAGATGTCGGAGACCAGGGTGCTGTCCTCGTCGTAGAGGAACGCGCCGCCGCCGTAGTCGGACTCGTTGTCGTAGACGCCGGCGGTGGTGGAGGAGGAGCCAAAGCAGGTGACGTCGACGCCGTTGTTGAGGAACAGCCCGCCGCCCACCGCGTAGTAGCCGTAGCTGCCGTAGGTCACGGCGTTGCCGTGGACCTGGACCTCGTCCAGGATGGCCTCGCCATGGGTCAGGTAGACGCCGCCGCCGTAGGTGTAGGCCTCGTTGTCGCTGACCTCGCTGTCGCTGAGGGAGAGATCGCAGGTGTGCGCCATGAGCCCACCCGCGTAGTAGGCCACGTTCGCCTGGATGGTGGCGTCGAAGACCTCCACGTCCCCGTCACGGAGGTAGAGCCCGCCGCCGTAGGACGCGCTGGTGTTGTCGGTGGCCACGAGGCCATCGATGTACACGTCGGTAGAGTAGGCGCACAAACCGCCGCCGTAGGAGCCGGCCTGGTTGCCGTCCAGGACCAGATCGGTGGCCGTGAGGACGCCTCCATAGTGGTAGACCCCGCCGCCCTGAGACGACGCGTAGCAGTCCTCCACCACCACATCGTCCAGCTCCAGATCCAGGCCGTGGGTGCCGCCGTAGATCCCGCCGCCGTAGGTAGACGAGCCGTCGCGAATGGTCACGCCCTCGATGAGCACGGTGGAGGTGGTGTTGTAGGCCGTCACCACCGCCGCGGAGCCGTCGCCCTGGATGGTGGTGCTGCCGGAGCCGTCCAGCCCGGTGAGGGTGAAGTCGGCGGCGCGAACCTGCAGGTGGGTGTAGTAGGTGCCGTCGCAGAGCACCAGAGCGCCGTCGACGGTGAAGCTGCGCGTGTAGGCGGAGGAGGACGTGCCGGCGGCCATGGCGCCGGTGAGGTCGATCATGGCGCCGCTGCTGTCGATCCAGGTGGCCAGGCCGCTGCCGTCCACGGCGCCGTCGCAGTCATCGTCCACCCCGTTGCACCACTCGGTGGCGCCAGGGTGGATGTCGGCGTCGGTGTCGTCGCAGTCGCTGTCCAGGCCCACCGTGCCCGCGGGTGGAGAGCAGGCCAGGGTGGCGCTGCCGCCGTCTCCGTAGCCGTCTCCGTCGCCGTCGGTGAACCACAGGCTGGCGTCCACGGCGCCGGCGGTGGTGGAGCCGTCGCAGTCGTGGTCCACGATGTCGCAGTACTCGTCGGCACCAGGATGGACCGTGGCGTCGCTGTCGTTGCAGTCGGTGGCGTCGGCCACGAAGCCGCTGGGGGCGCTGCAGGACGACGCCGTGAAGCTGGAGCGGCCGTAGCCATCGACGTCGGAGTCGAGGTACCAGGTGGAGACGTCCACGGCGCTGTCCTCGTCCACGGTGCCGTCGCAGTCGTCATCCACCCCGTTGCAGTACTCGTCGGCCAGGGGGTGGACACCAGCGTCGCTGTCGTCGCAGTCGCGGGCGTTGACGGCGTAGCCGCTGGGCTGGGAGCAGGCGACGGTGCTGACGGCGCCGTCACCGTAGCTGTCGCCGTCGGCGTCGGCGTACCAGGTGCCCGCATCCACGGGGCTATCGTCCACGACCCCGTCGCAGTCGTTGTCCACGCCGTCGCAGCGCTCGGAGGCGCCGGGGTTGACGTAGACGTCGCTGTCGTCGCAGTCTCCCCCAACGGCGCTGGTCCGGATGGGCGCGCTGCAGGAGACGGTGGAGCTGGCGCTGTCGCCATAGCCGTCCCCGTCTGCGTCGGTGTACCAGGTGACGGCGTCCAGGGCGTCGGCCTCGTCCACCGTGCCGTCGCAGTCGTTGTCCGCGCCGTCGCAGTACTCGTCGGCGCCCGGATACTGTCCCGAGGCCCCGTCGTTGCAGTCGGTGTCGTCGGCCACGTAGCCGCTGGGCTGGCTGCAGGCCGCGGTGGTGATGGAGGAGTTCCCGAAGCTGTCGCCGTCGGCGTCGGCGTACCAGGTGGCGGCGTCCACGGCGTCGGCTTCGTCCACGGTGCCGTCGCAGTCGTTGTCGGCCCCGTCGCAGCTCTCGAGGGCCACCGGGTTGATGGCCGCGTCGCTGTCGTCGCAGTCGGAGTCGTCGGCCACGTAGCCGCTGGGCGACGAGCAGGCGGCGGTGGTGGCGGCGGGATCGCCGAAGCTGTCGCCGTCGGCGTCGGCGTACCAGGTGGCGGCGTCCAGGGCGTCGGCTTCGTCCACGGTGCCGTCGCAGTCGTTGTCCACGCCGTCGCAGCGCTCGGAAGCGCCGGGGTTGGCGGCGGTGTCCAGGTCGTCGCAGTCCGTGCCGTCGGCCACCCACCCGGTGGGCTGGGCGCAGGAGGCGGCGCCCGTGGCGCTGTCGCCGAAGCCGTCGCTGTCCACGTCGGCGTACCAGATGGTGGCGTCCACGGCGCTGTCTTCGTCCACGGTGCCGTCGCAGTCGTCGTCCACGCCGTTGCAGTGCTCGTCGACCCACGGGTTCACCGAGGCGTCGGTGTCGTCGCAGTCGGTGTCGGAGGCCACGTAGCCGGTGGGCTGCTCGCAGGTGGTGGTGGTGCTGCTGCTGGACGAGTCGCCGTAGCCATCGCCGTCGGCGTCCAGGTACCAGGTGGTGCCGTCCACGACCTCCTCGTCCACGGTGCCGTCGCAGTCGTTGTCCATGCCGTCACACAGCTCGTCGGCGCCGGGGTAGCTGACAGCCCAGGCGTCGTCGCAGTCGGTGGCGTCGGTGGTGTAGCCCGAGGGCTGGCTGCAGGCGGTGGTGGTGCTGGACGCATCGCCGTAGCCATCGCCGTCGGCGTCGGCGTACCAGGTGGCGCCATCCACGGCGTCGTCCTCGTCCACGACGCCGTCGCAGTCGTCGTCGGTGCCGTTGCAGCGCTCATCGGCGCCGGGGAAGATCGCAGCGTCGGCGTCGTCGCAGTCGGCAGCGTCGGCGGTGTAGCCCGAGGGCTGGCTGCAGGCGGTGGTGGTGCTGGACGCATCGCCGTAG
>CALDOK010000042.1 GCA_937912125.1 uncultured Pseudomonadota bacterium | reverse complement strand
CCCGTCGCCGCCCGCAAGGCCCCCGCCGCCCGCCCGGCGGGAGACTCGAGGCTCCTCGCGCGCGTCCTGAAGTTCGCCGAACTGCTGGCGGACGTGAAGGGTGAGGCCGCCGTGCAGGCCTCCCTCGAGGACGCGGGCATCCCCAGCGGAACCGACATCGAGACGCTCGACGAGTCCGCCCTGCGCGACCTGATGGCCCAACTCAACCGGAGAGTCTCCTAATGACCGCCCTCACCCACGCATCCGCCGGCCGGGCCGGCATCAAGGGCCTCTCGACCAGCTTCGCCCTGTCGGGCGTCGACATGTTCGCCGGTCCCAACGGCTCCGCGAAGTCTGCCCACCTGCTCATCGTGGGCGTGGGCGTCCGCGGCCTGGCGTGCGTCGAGTCCGACTCGACCCGCGAGTACCTGGGCCCGGACCTGCCCGCGGCCACGACTACGCTGACGTTCGACGTCGACGGCGCGGAGGTCAAGCTCCACCGCGACCACAGCCAGTCCTCACGGACGAAGGCCTTTGGCCTCTCCGACGCCCAGGCCGACGAGATCGTCGGGGCCCACGTAGTCAGATTCGACCTCGCCGACTTCGTGGCCGGCGGAACCAAGGGGCGGCAGACCGTGCTCGACGGCGTGCTGCAGGTGGCCGGCGCCTCCGAGATGTGGACTCCGACGAAGATCGTCGACCACGTCTCCCGCGAGCTCTCCAAGGTCAGCGAGTGGAACCTCCAGAACCCCGAGGACGACGAGCCGCAGACCGACGAGCAGCGCAACGGGGCCGACCACCCGTGGCTGGTGCTGCGCGCCGCGCACAGCCTTCACAGCACCGACCTGCCGGCGTGGTTCGCCACTGCGTCGTCCTGGTACAAGGGCGTCTACACGACGGCCAACGCCGCGCAGAAGCAGGCCTCCGCTGCTGCCGACACCGCGGCGACTGAGGCCGAGCGGGAAGCGCCCGCCGGCTCGCTCCGGACCGCCCGCGCCCGCGTCGTCAAGCTCGAGCAGGATCAGGCCGGCGTGCTTGCGGCCCTCGCCACGGCGAAGCTGCGCAAGGATCACACCGTGGCGCGCGAGGCGCGCGAGGCGGAACTGGTCGAGCAGGTCGGCCGCTGCACGGCGGCCAAGGAGCAGGGCGAGGCAGCACTGGCCAAGGCCCGCGACATCGCGTCGGATCTGCGCACGCAGGGCGAGCCACTCCTGACGGCTACGGCGTCAGCGGTGTCGGCCGCCACCGCTGCGCGGTCCGCCCTCGACGCCGCCGTCGCAGCGAGCGCAGCGGCGCGCGACGCGCAGATGACCGCGGCGACCGATGCCGCGACCGTCAACGCAGAGGTGGCAGTCCTCGAGGGGCTGGTGTCCGGCCTGGGCGGCGGGTCGTGCCTGCAGTGCGGCGCCGCTGACCCCCTGGGC
Organism: uncultured Pseudomonadota bacterium; assembly: GCA_937912125.1. Taxonomy (GTDB): domain Bacteria; phylum Myxococcota_A; class UBA796; order UBA796; family JAFGLY01; genus CALDOK01. Next base: position 8,765 of record CALDOK010000042.1, on the reverse strand, counting down.
ATCGGCGCCAAGCTGAGCGTCGCCAAGGGCAACCAGGACGACGCAGGCGACGCCCTCATGGACGCCAGCACCGCGCTGCTCATGGCTGACGCTCACGTCAACAGGGCGCGGACAGCTCGCGACGACGCCCGGAAGGCGCACAACGCGGCGCAGGGCGCCAGCGACACCAACGCCGCCGACCTCCAGCGGGCCAACAAGGCAGTCGTCGACGCCACCGAGAGGAGCGGCGGGGCGGCGTCGGCGCTCCGAATGGCCGAGCAGGCGCTGACCAGTCACCAGCAGGCGGCCGGCGCTACTGATGACGCCGACCTCTCCGGCGACCACGACACCATGGTCGCCCGCCGTGACGCGCTGGCTGCCGAACTCGGAAACAGCGCCCGCCCGGAGCAGGGCAGCGCCCGGTGGGACGTCGAGCAGCACCTCGCCCACAACCGGCGCCAGGCAGCGCTGCAGGAGACGATCGCGGCGCGCGACGCTGCCGTCGAGCGCTTCGCCACGGTCAAGAAGCTGGGCGTCATCCTCAAGGAGACCTCGGCCAAGATCGCGACCGACGCCTACCTGCCCGTCTGCAGCGCCGCCCAGGAGATGCTCGACGAGTGCGGGGCGGGCCTCCTGGCAGTCATCCGCAGCGAGGACGACTTCGGCGCCATCGTCGATCCGAAGTCCTGGCCGGCGAAGCACGTCGCCGCAGCCGCCAAGAAGACGGGCGCGTTGTACGTGTCCTGGTGGTCGCTGTCCCGCTCGCAGCGTGCCATCCTGGGCGTCGCCCTGGCTACCGCGTTCGCGCGCCTGTCGGGCTCCATGTGGCGCACCGTCGTCATCGACGACATCGAGCACATCGACGACGACCACCGCGGCGCCGTCATCAATGGGCTCGCGGCGATGAAGATGGACGCCCGGCTCGACAACGTGCTGCTGGGCATGGTCGCCAAGGAGCGCCCCGACCTCGGCGACGACGTCCAGGTCCACTGGCTCGGCGACGCGGACGGTGCAGCATGAGCCGCCCAGTCCAGGCCCACGAGGTGTCGGCGCTGCTGCATGTCCTGCTGCTCCTGGAGAGGCGGAACATCGTGTGCAGCCAGTACGAGCGACGCTTCGACAGCGCCACAGGCGAGGGCATCGCGCGCATCACGGTGGACGCCGCCGACATCTCGAAGGTGGCGGACATGTTCCGCGCCAAGATCGAAACGCACCACGAGAACGGCACCATCTACATGCGCGCCACTCTGATCGTGAGCGGCTCCAGGGTCGGCGTGTCGTCTGAGTTGCACCTGCCGAGCAAGAACATCCCGTTCTGACTTGTCAAGCGGTGCTGGACGTGTGAAGGTGCAGTGTCCCCGGAGTCTGTTGGTGCAGACTCCGGGGAAACACCCAACCCAATGCAGGGGCAGGTCGGATGTCGAAAACAACTAACGCGCTGGTGCTGTCTGCGTTCGTGACGCGCGAGCAGGCAGAGCAGGAAGCTCGCGAGGGCTACGACGACGGCTACGACGACGGCGTAGAGCGCATGTGTGGCGAGAAGGCGATGCAGCATATGCGCCTTATGCGCGTATTCGAGGGGATGCTCCGAGGGGCCCCTCCGGTATCGGCGTACACGACGATGTGTCGGGCCATTGAGCAGGCTGTGGAGGCCACCATCCCGGCGACGATGCCGAACTACGACGTGGTCGTGTTGGACATCATCCAGCTGGTGAGACGTGCCATGGAAGCCGGCAGATCGGAGACCGACCACGTAGCGGTCACGCTGGCCATGCTCGAAGTCATCGAGGAGGAGACCCCGTGAACCTCAACCCGCAACAGCAGCGCGCCGTCGACATCGACAGCACCCGCATCATCCTCAGCGCCGGCGCCGGCAGCGGAAAGACCCGCGTGTTGACCCAGCGGATCGTCCGGCTCCTCGGGCGGGGCTTCCACCCCGCCGAGCTCCTCGCGCTGACGTTCACGAATGCAGCGGCCGACGAGATGAAGGAGCGGGTAACGGTCGCGCTGGGCGACGACCGCCCCTGGCGCGCGAAGAAGCTGCGCCTGTCGACCTTCCACTCGTGGTGCGCGGAGATCCTGCGCGAGTACGCCGACAAGATCGGCTACGACCGCAACTTCACCATCCGCGACGAGGTCGACAAGGCCGACCTCGTGCGGTACGCCGCCATCATGGTCGGCAAGTGCCCCGAGCCGGGGCAGAAGAAGAAGTCCGGGCAGTGGACGTCCGTGAAGCGATTGTGGCAGGAGGCCGACGTGGTCTCCGCCTACTACCAGCTGCTCAAGGAGGCCCAGGCCTTCGACTACGACTCGCTGCAGACGACGCTGTCGGGACTCATCGAGCGGGACGCTGGCGCCCGCCGGGAACTGCAGGCCCGCTGGGCCCACGTCCTGGTCGACGAGTACCAGGACACCGGCGCCGATCAGCAGCGCCTGCTCGGGCTGCTGGCCCCCAACAACCTCTTCGTGGTCGGCGACCACGCGCAGAGCATCTACGGCTTTCGCGGCGCGAAGGTCAACGGGTTCGTCGAGCGGGCGCAGGACCCCACCTGGTCCGCGCTGCAGCTGCCCACGAACTACCGCAGCCGGCCTGAGATCGTCGACGCCGCCAACCGGGTGGGCGCAGCCATGCAGGTGCCGGGGCTGGAGATGGACGCGGGCCGGGCCAGCAGGGAGACGGTGGCGGTCCCCCTCACGGAGCCGCTCATCGCCCTCGACGAGAGCCTGCGCGGAGCCACCGAACGCCTGGGTGGGCCGACCCGGTTGGCGTACCTGGAGCTGGTCGAGGCCGACCTGCAGTGGCACGTCGAGGCCGACGGACGCTCGTGGCGCGACCTCGCCTGCCTGGCACCGACCTGGCGCAAGCTGGAGCAGCTCGCCGAGCACCTCAAGGCCGCCGGCATCCCTCACCGCATCGCCAAGCGCACGCCGGGCGTGTGGACCACCGACGCCGCCCGCTGGGTGGTGAACTGCCTGCGCGTCGCCGTGCAGCCCGCCGACCACGTCGCGCTCTGGTCCGTGCTGACTGCCTTCACCCCGCGCGTCCGGATGGGCGCCTGGGCGAAGGTGCGCGGCGCGGCGATGCGCGAGGAGCAGCTGGTGCTCGACCGCGCCCTGGTCGACCTCGCCGACACCGCGGCCGGTCCGCTGCTGTCCGTCATCGCCCAGGCCCGCGACCTCGTCGCGGCTGGCGACGGCGCCACGGCGGTCCTGAAGGTGTGCTCCGTCCTGATGGGCACGCTGATCGACGACCTGCACCTGCCGAGCAAGGCCAAGGACGTCCACGACTTCCACGCCGCTGTGCGGGAGTGGGCCGCGCGCACGGCCGAGGGCGACGAGGCCACCCCCGAGGACAGCGGAGTCGCCGCGTTCCTGTACGCCTTCTCGTTCCGCGAGCTCGAAGCGGCCGAGCCGGTGGGAGATGAGGCCCCCGATGAGGTCACCCTGACCACCATCCACGGTGCCAAGGGGCTGGAGTGGCCGTGCGTGTGGGTGCTGGGCTGCGAGCCTGGGTCCCTGCCGCGTTCGGAGGACCCCGAGGCCCCGGCGTACCAGGAAGAGCTGCGGCTCTTCTACGTGGCGCTGACGCGCGCCCAGGACCGTCTGCGGCTGTGCTGGTCCGAGCACCGCGGGCGCAGCCCCTTCGTCGACCTCGCCCTGGGCCCGGACGACGCCGTGGTTGACGACGACGACGACGACCTCTCCGGGCTGCTGTTCTGATGGCGCGGCCCTGCACCGAGTGCAGCGTCGCGACCTGCCGCAGGCATGGGCGGCACAGGCGCACCCGGACCGACACCACGATCCCAGAGACCATCCACCTGTGCCGCGAGCACGCGCGCATCTTCGACGAGGGCACCGACTACATGGCCACCGACAAGAACATGGGCACCACCGACTCTACCTCTGCCGAGATCGACCTCGAGTCGCTGGGCGGGTTCCGCCGTCGCGTCATCGAGGCCATCGCCACCGTCGACGCCGAGGACATGGCTGTCGCGTACGCGGACGACGACGAGGTCGTCCGGCACATCGAGCGCCTGCGCGACGGCGTCGAGTCGGGCGAGGCTGCGAAGGAGAACCTGCGGCTGGGGCACATCGCGATCGATGCGCGCTTCCGGGTGGGGATGGTCCATGGCGATATGGCTTCGCGCATCGCGGTCATCGCCCGCCAGGGTGTCGACGACCGCGAGTACCTCCACAAGGCGCGCCTGGCGATAAAGGCCGCGCACGACGCCCTGACCGAGGTGATGCCCTGCTCGACGGTTCCCGACTGCGACACGGTCGAGGCGCGCATCCTCTACGCCGCGTCGGCGTGGAAGAGCGAGCGGGAGGAGGCCTCGCACCTCGCGCAGCTATGCCAGGACGCTCACGACGTGCTCCACGAGCTTGGCGTCCCGGGCGAGGACGCGGACGGGCGCGGCAAGCCGGCAGACCGGATTCGCCTGATGGTGGGGGCACAGCAGGCACTGGTGCGCAGCGTCCTCGACGCGCTCAAGGCGGCCCACGACGCGCTCAACGACGCGCACGTCGAGACGCGCTCGGACGGCGCCATCCTGGACCCGGCGGAGCGCATCCAGCTGCTCGTCGCCGACTCGGTGGCCCTGCTCGCCCGGTCGGCTGCCGCCGAGGTCGATCGCGACGACCTGCGGAAGCGGAAGGGCGCCATGCACGCCAAGGCGCTGGAGCGCCGGCGCCAGGTCGAGGACCTGACCAACGAGGTCGGAAGGCTGGAGGCCGAGGTCCAGCAGCTCCGCGCCCGTGTCGGCACCATCGCGCACCTGCTCGACACCGGGAAGATGGACCCCGACGGCATCGAGTACAACCTGCAGCACATCCACCTGGCGCACCGGGTTGCGCGGGCCGGTCGGGTGACTGACAGTTCGGTCACCTACGACGCTCCGGACTACCGCGACAACGTGCCCGAGTGGATCCTCAACCCCAACGCGGGCCGGCACGACGGCCCGGACCCCTTCGACCTGGGCGGCGACGACAACGACTATGAATCCGCCTTGACCAATTTCGTCAGCGACTGCGACGGCTCCGCTCAGCCGGCGGCCACAGATGTTCCCCCACAAACCCACGAAACCCCCCAAACCCCCCAGGCCGGCACGATGGGCCAGACGCCCGAGCCGCTGTCGTGGCGCCTCGTCGGGCAGCGCGAAGAGGCGCTCCTGAACCGCAAAGGCGCAGGCACGGAGGCCGGGAGGGTGCTGTGGGGCACGATCGCCGCGCGGCTCCACCGGCTTGGCCGACTCACCGAAGATGCTGAAAGCATCGACGAACAGTGGGGGCTGTGATGGCTGGCAATACGAAGATCGAGTGGGCGACCGACAGCGACAACTTCCAGGCCGGCTGCACCAAGGCCCGCAACCCCGACGGCACCGTCGCCGCCGAGTGCGTCCACTGCTACGCCGAGTCGTGGTCCGCGAACCTGGCGCGCATGGCCGCCACCCGCGGCGCCCCGAGTCGCTACCAGGGCGTGGTCACGGACGGTGGCCGCTGGACCGGCGTGATCAACGCAGAGACGGACAAGCTGCAGCGCATCTTCTCGGGCTTGCGGAACGCCCGGCGCACCCGGTCCCCGCTGTTCCTGGGCAGCATGACGGACAACTTCCACGAGGACACCCCCGCCGAGGTGCTCGACGTCTACGCCGAGGAGCTCGCGCACCTCGACGACAGGATCGCCGCGAACAAGTGCCCGCCGCACTGGATTGCCCAGCTCACCAAGCGGCCCGGCGTCCTGCTCGAGTGGCAGCGCAAGCACTTCCCCCTCGGCACGCCGCGCTGCTTCGCCCCCGGCGTGACCTGCGGGCACAGCTCCAGCGTGTGGCGGGTCCGCGAGCTCGCCCAGGTGCTGGCCCTCGGGCCGCGGATGGTGAGCGCCGAGCCGCTGCTGGGCGCCATCGCTGACGACCTGCAGCCGTACATGCACCGGATCGGCTGGATCGTGGCTGGCGGAGAGTCCGGCCCCAACGCCCGCCCGATGCACCCCGACTGGGCACGCGGTCTGCGCGACCAGTGCGAGATCGCGAGCGTGCCGTTCTTCTTCAAGCAGTGGGGGGAGTGGTCGGACGTGGGCGACGCGCACGATCTCGCCGAGCGCGGCTATCGACGCCAGGGCAACGAGCGGGTCGTCAACCTCGCAGGTGGGCATGGGTTCCACGGGACCGACCCGCGTGTGATGGCCAGGGTCGGCAAGCGCCGTGCGGGTCGCCTGCTCGACGGCCGCACCCACGACGAATTCCCCGAGGTGACATCGTGAGCTCGACCACCAAGACCTCCCGGCGTCCCCTCGACGCCTACTCCACCGACCCGCGCGTGGCCTTGGCCGTCTGCCGCCGCCTGGCGGACATGGACGTGCTCTTCGACGGCGCCCGAGTCCTCGAGCCCCACGTCGGCGACGACGCGCCCTGGCTGCTCGCCCTGGCACAGGTGGCCCGCGAGCGGGGATGGACCCTGCACATCACCGTCTGCGACATCGACCCCGAGGTGCGGGGCCTGACGATCTTCCCCGGCCTGCTCAACGAGGTGGACGACGTCGTCGTCGAGGTGCTGCCCTTCGCCGACTTCCTGGTGTGGGGCAAGGCAACCGAGCGCCGGTGGGATGTGACCGTCGGCAATCCCCCGTTCAGCGACGTGGAGCCCGGCAAGAAGAAGGGTCCGGTGGTCGCACACAAGCACATCGACGTCGCCCTGCGCGTGTCGACCTGGGCGTGCATGCTGACTCGGATCGGACTGCTCACGACGTCGCAGCAGCGCACCTGGGGTCGCGACAACCCACCGCCCCACCGGTTCGACCTCTGGCCGCGGCCCAGCTTCACCGGCAAGAGCTCCGACTCGACGGAGTACACGAACGGGCTGTGGGGACCGACCCTCGGCGCGCAGACCTACGAGATCCTCGACTGGCACGAGGTCGGCCGCTGGCCCGACGGCGTCGACCCGCAGCTCGCTGCCGCGGCGGGGACGCTGCCATGGTGAGCGCAGAATCGAACTCCTGCTCCTGCGGGTGCAGCGCGACCGTCGACTACGACGGCGGACGCTGCGGCATGTGCGGCGAAGCCTGCTTTCCTGGAGGATGACCCCATGAACCACCGATGGACCAAGGAAGCGCGGAGCCTCGTCGGGACGCTGCACACCTCGTGCAGCCGCTGCAACGCCGAGCCCGACGACTGCTCCTGCGGCGACAGGAACGATGCCCTGACCCTCGTGGCCAGGGCGATCCTGAGCAGTTGGCCGGCGACGCAGGCGTTCGTGCTGATGACCGACGCCGGACTGGACGCGCAGTGCGACGCCCTCGCGATCGAGTCGGACTGGGCCGTGCTCCCGTCCGGGGCGTACGTCTTCGGGGCCCTGCAGAAGCTGGTGGACCGCGAAGTCCTGCTGGTCGAGGACGCGCCCCGCAACCACAAGCGAGTGCGGCCCGGTCCGCGGCTTGCCGCTCTTGAGGAGATGGCCCAATGATCGTATTCGCCTACGGACCCACCAAGTTCACCGATGTGACCTACACCGAGCACCCCGACGGGTACGGTGTCGTCATCTCGGGCGTGATGACGCCTGGCGAAGCCTCTGACGCCATCATGCACGTCAAGGCCCAGTACGGCTGCGACTGGCTCGACACGTCCCTCCCCAGCCTCCTTGGCGGCGATGCGCTGCTGGTTGCTGGTACGGCGGACGGGCTCGCTCGGTGGCGGGCTGAGTGGAACGCCGCCCGCGCCGAGGAGTACCCCTACGATCCGGTGATGCGCTGGATGCTGTCGACGGAGCGCGGGCTGTCCAGCATGTGGCTCGTCTGCAGGCTGACCGGCCGACTCCCGCCGGCTGGTTGGGACAGGGTGAAGATCCCGACCCCTCCGGCGCCTGCGTTCCCGACCGACGCCGAGGCTTTCCGGCGCTGCGTCGCTGCTGTTCGCAATCTCGGGCTCGAAGCCGACCTCTACAAGCTCTGCGCGCTGCCCACCGCCTTCCCTGTCTTCCACCGCTGGGCGAACCTCCTTCCGCGGTGGGGTTCGCTCGCCGCGCTGATCGATGACGAGAGCCGGTGGAGCGAACTGAACCGGGAGATCGAGAACATCGGCCGACTGAACCCGCACGGCCCACGGGAGGTGTGGGTCCGCATGACCGACGAGGACGGCAACGACGCGCACATCACTCTCGACGAGATGGTCCACCTCCACCACGCGGAGATGATGCGCGCGTGGGAGGGCGCTGGCCGACCCGACCCGCGGCCGATGGTCGACGACATCCGGGCCACGGTGATCCGTGTCGTCGAAGAGACCCCCGACTGGAGGCTGGACCCGTGAGCCCCACCATCATCGAGATCCCCGCCGACCTCCGGCCCGCCGGCTCCGGCCTGCCCGAGACCTTCCGCGTCGAGCGCAACGACGAGGCCCTGGGCGGCGTCGTGGTCCGGCAGCGCATCACAGGAGACGCCGAAGATGAGCACCGATACCATGGATGATCTCAGGCACGCCGCAGGCCGGTTCGGCCGGATCGAAATCGAGGACGATGGGTACGACACGGTCGACCTGATCACCAACTACCGCTACCTTGCCAGGGACCTAGAACGGGAGGATGCTGAGGCGCTGGTGCGTCTGCACAATGCAGCGGTGGCAGTGATCCGGGACGCTGAGAGGGAGCGCGACGAAGCACGCGCTGCCCTCGACACCATCACGGCCACCTGCGCCGAGGTCGGGATCAGCACGCCTGCCGAAGCCAGCGGCTACCCCATGGGCATCGTGCGGGCGGTCGAGGAGATGGCGCGCGGGTACGGCCGCACGGCTGACTCTCTC
>CALDOK010000041.1 GCA_937912125.1 uncultured Pseudomonadota bacterium | reverse complement strand
CGGGATCACCGGCCCCGCCGCGGGCGCGCCCGTCCAGCACCAGCCGGTGGGCCAGCACCGGCGCAGCCAGGGCCTGCACGTCGTCGGGCACGACGTAGTCGCGGCCTCGGTGAAGGGCCCGCGCCCGGGCCAGGCGGCTCAGGGTCAGGGCGCCGCGGGTGGAGACCCCCAGGCGCACCGCGGCATGCTCGCGGCTGCGGCGCACCAGGCGCAGCAGGTAGCGGGCCACGGTCTGCTCCATGTGTACGGCGTCCACCGCAGCATGCAGGCGCACGATGCCCGCGGCGTCGCTGACGGGCTCGAGATCGTCCAGGGGGTGGCCGGCGCGCTGGTCGGTGAGGATGGCCAGCTCCTGCTCCTCGCTGGCGTAGCCGAGGGAGATGCGGGTGGCGAAGCGGTCCAGGGAGGCTTCGGGCAGAGGGTAGGTGCCGTGCAGCTCCACCGGGTTCTGGGTGGCGATGCACAGGAAGGGTTGCTCCAGCTGGCGGGTCTGGCCGTCGCTGGAGACCTGGCCCTCGGACAGGGCCTCGAGCAGGGCGCTCTGGGTGCGGGGTGAGGCCCGGTTGATCTCGTCGGCGATCAGCACGTTCGTGAAGACGGGCCCGGGCCGGAAGTGGAAGCTGGCGTCCCTGGGGTCGAAGACCGAGGTGCCCGTGATGTCCGAGGGCAGCAGATCCGGGGTGAACTGCACCCGGGTGCAGCGCCCCCCCATGGCCGCCGCCAGGGCTCGGGCCAGGGTGGTCTTGCCGGTGCCGGGCACGTCCTCGAGCAGCACATGCCCTCCGGCGGCGCAGCTGTAGATCACCAGCTCCAGGGCCTCGCGCTTGCCGCGGATCACGCCCTCGAGGCTGGCGACGAGCTGGGCCATGGTGGTGTGGGCCCAGCCGGTGGTGGTCGCGAGCTCGATGTTGACCATGGTGTCCTCCAGGTTCATGTGCCCACGGCCGCCACCTCGCGGGTGGCGCTGGCCATGGCTTCCAGGCGTGAGAGCAGGCTGCGGACCTCGTCCAGCTCGCTGACATGGGCCCTCGAGTCGCCCAGATTCGCGAAGGCGAGCAGGGTGAGCTTGCCCGTGAGCTCGTCCATCAGGCGCAGGCCGCCCGCCAGATCGTCCTGGCAGCTCTCGTGGAGCGCCTCCAGGGGGGCGCGGACGCTCGCGGGGGCCTCGGCGATGGCGGCCTCCAGCGCCACGCCGCGCTCGTCAAGGTGACGCAGCCTGCGGCCCAGGCGCGCCGCCAGGCCGGCCACGCGCGTGAGGTCGATGTCGGCGGCGCCATCCGCCCGCTTCAGGGCCTGCTCGAGGCGCTGCTCGCGCCCCTGGATCTCCGCGCCGCGGCCTGTGGCGTCGGTGTGGGTGCCCGCGGGTCGCGGAGGGCCCTGCAGCATGAAGGGCAGGGTGTAGGGCCACAGCAGCAGGGCGAAGGCGGCGGCCCGGGCCCGGGCGGCCCCGCTGGCTTGGCGCGGGGTGCGCAGGCTCAGGCCGGCGGTGACGCCGCCGATGGCCAGGTAGGTAGCGAGGACGATGAACGCGGTCACGGCTCCCTCCCGCTAGCCCAGGGCCAGCCAGGCCCAGCCGGCCAGGGTGTTGGTGAAGGCCAGCACCAGCATGGCGTTGCGGGCGAACAGCTCGATGCGGGCGCGGTCGGTGTGGGAGGCTTCGGCGCCCTCGACGCCGGCTCGCTGGGCCAGCAGCAGCAGCTGGGTGCGGAAGCGCACGGCGCAGCCGATGGCGGCCGTGCCGAACGCTCCCACCAGGGCCAGGGGGCCGGCCCAGTCGGGGTCCAGGCGCCACAGCACCGCTGGGGCCGCGGACAGGGCCACCAGCAGCAGCGACGCCGCCGCCACCGAGCTGGTCAGCAGGGCCACCAGCTGGGGCAGGGGCATCCGCACGGTGCGCAGCACCCCCAGGCCCCAGATGGGCGCGATGCTGGCGGCCAGGGCGCCCAGGGAGCCGGCGGCGACCATCAGGGCGTTCAGCAGCGCCATCCGGTGCGGATCGTGCCAGGCCGAGAGCATGATCAGCGACGCCAGCCCGCTGGCGCCGGCGATGATCGCCACCGAGCTGTACACGGTGGCCTGGGCGCGGGCCGGGTCCAGGATGCGATCCACCACCGCGGCTGGGGCCTGCAGCAGCTGGACCAGCAGGGCGTCGTCGCTGTCGTGCTTGGCGCTGGGCAGGCGGCGGTCTTCGTCGGCCCAGGGGAGGAAGGGGGAGAGGTGTTCGCTGCGGTAGGGCAGGATGGGGCTCGCGGTGGGCATGGGGCCTCCAGGCTCAGACCAGCTGCCAGGCGCGGACCAGGAAGGCGACGGCCAGGGCGGTTGAGACGAAGCGGGTGGCGCGGGCCACCCCGGGGTTGCCGTCGATGCTGCGCACGATGCTGGCGCTGCGCTCGAGCAGGGTCATCATGGCGATGCCCGGCACCGCCAGGCCCACCACGGTGGCGTGGGCGATGGGGAAGGAGAGGCGCACCGCCTCGAGATCCGAGACCACCGCCGTGAACGCCACCAGGGGCAGCAAGGTCAGCGCCACCACGCCGGCCTGCAGCAGCCCCACGGCCACGGCCCCCAGCAGGGCCCGCAGGGGCACGCCCACCTGCAGGAAGGCCGCCATCAGGGTCAGGGGCACCAGCAGCACCGTGATCTCGAGGAAGGCCGACAAGCCATCCACCCGGCCCTGCAGGCCTCCCGTCAGCAGCAGCTGGGTGGCGACGGTGGCGGCCGCCACGCCGAACAGCCCCAGGCTTGCCTCGGCGAAGGTCGGGATCAGGCCTCGGGACCCCAAGGTCAGCGCGGCGTTGGCCGGCCGGTCCACGGTGTCGATCAGCAGGGTGAGGACAGGGGAGCGCTCCATCGCGGGTTCTCCTCGGGCCCCGTCCGCCGGCCGCATCGCCGGGCGTGGGGGGCCACGAGGTTCAGCCTGCCCGCGCTATGTGAAGGGGGGATGAAGGGGGCGGGATGAGTGTGTGAAGGGTGGGTGGGCTCTGAGCCTGGCATACTGGAGCCGCGCACCTCACCGGTCCCACGCCATGCCCAGATTCGCCCTCGCCCTGCTCCTGCTCTCAACCCTGGGCTGCCCCTTCGGGGACCCTGAGCCCGACAAGGACGACACGGCCGTGCAGTCCAAGGACGACACGGACAGCCCGTCCCCCGACGACACCGGGCCCGCGGCCTGCGAGGACGAGTGCGCCCCCGTCGGCGCCGAGCAGTGCGATGGCGACGGCATCCGCAGCTGCGGCGAGCACGACGGAACCGACAGCTGCACCGAGTGGTCCGCCACGGTGCCCTGCACCGAGGGTCTGGTCTGCGATCCGGTGGAGGTGAGCTGCGTGGAGCCCGTGGAGGACCTGCCCGATCCCTTCTCCATCGTGCTGCTGCCCGACACCCAGTACTACACCGACAAGCAGTCCGACGACGCGGACAACACCTACTACCTGCAGGCCCAGTGGATCATCGACAACGCGGCCGCCCAGGCCATCGCGTTCACGGTGCACCTGGGGGACATCACCAACCACAACACCATCGACGAGTGGCAGATCGCCACTCAGGCCCACGCCATGCTCGACGCCGCCGGTGTGCCCTACAGCGTGCTGCCCGGCAACCACGACTACCTGGACGATGGGGACTTCGGCCGGGGCGACAGCCTCTTCGGCGACTACTTCGGCAGCGATCGCTTCGAGGGCCAGCCCTGGTACGGCGGCGCCTACAGCAGCAGCAACACCAACAACTACACGACCTTCGAGCGCGGCGCGCTGAAGTTCTTGGTGCTCTCCCTCGAGTACGCCCCCCGCAAGGACGTGCTCTGCTGGGCCGACGACGTGATCGCGGCCCACCCCGAGCACCGCGTCATCGTGGCCACCCACTGCCACCAGACCCACGGCGGGGGCTACAGCGGCAACTGCCCCGACTCCGACTACACCGCGGCCGGCCACACCCCCCAGGCGGTCTGGGACGAGCTGCTGTCCCGCCACAGCAACGTCGTGATGGTGGCCGCCGGCCATGTGGGCGACGCGGAGTACCGGGCCAAGACGGCCAACAACGGCAACACCGTCCACGAGTTGCTGGTGGACTACCAGTTCGAGGGGGCCTGCGACGAGGCCAGCCCCAGCGACTGCAACGATCACTGTCGGGCCGGCAGCTACACCGGCAATGGCTGGCTGCGGCTGCTGCACTTCGATCCCAGCACGGGCGCGGTGAGCTCGGAGACCCTCACGGTGGAAGACGGCAACCCCGGGCTGTTCCCCGACGGCGAGCCCGTGCTGTTCTGCAGCGAGCTGTTCGACCCCACCGATCCGGGCGCCGACGGTGGGAACTGGTACGACCAGGACCCCGCCGGCAGCGATCACACCACCAGCTTCGCGCTGGACCTCTCGGTCCCGGTGACCTACGCCTACGACGATCTCGGCCTGCGGGCCTTCCACGATCGCACCGTCAACTCCGACGCCAGCGGCGACCAGGACCAGCCCGCGGTGGCTCTGGGCACGGACGGGTCCTTCATCACGGCCTGGGAGGACGACGCCTCGAGCGCCGACGGCAGCGGCAACCTGGACGTGCTCATCCGCGGCTTCGGGGCCTGCGGCTGCGAGGCCTTCGCGGATCTGGCCGTGCACGGCGACACCACCGGGGACCAGCGCGAGCCGGCCGTGGCCGTCGGGCCCAGCGGCGACTTCGTGGTGACCTGGGCCGATGACACCGACGACAACGGCACCTACCAGATCCACGCCCGGGGCTTCGACGCTGTCGGCAGCGAACGGATCCCCGAGTTCACGGTCAACAGCGTCTCCACCGGCCAGCAGCGCAACCCCGCTGTGGCGGTGGCCTCCGACGGCAGCTTCGTCATCGCGTGGGAGGACGACCAGGATCGCGACGGCGACTACCAGATCATGGCGCGGGGCTTCGCCTCGGACGGCTCGGAGCGCTTCGCCGACATCAGCGTCCACTCCAGCGACGAGGGGCAGCGCGTCGCCCCCGCGGTCGGGGTGGACGCCAGCGGCGCCTTCGTGGTGGCCTGGCAGGACGACAGCGACGGCAACGGCATCTACCAGATCCACGCCCGGGGCTTCGACGCCTCGGGGGCCTCGCGCATCGACCGCATCACCGTCAACAGCGTCTCCAGCGGTCAGCAGGAGAACCCCGCGCTGGGGATGGACAGCTCGGGCGCCTTCACCGTGGCCTGGGAGGACGATCAGGAGCGCGATGGCGACTACCAGATCATGGCCCGGAGCTTCGACGCCAGCGGCGTGGCCCAGCGGGAGTGGACCGTGGCCAGCGGTGGGCAGCACCTGGCGCCGGCCGTGTCCGCGGCGTCCGGTGGCGCGGTGGCCATCGCCTGGCAGGACGACGGCGACGACAACGGCATGTTCCAGGTCAAGGCCGCCACCTGGCTTGCCAGCGGCGCCGACTGGCGGGCCGAGGCCACCATCAACGCCCAGAGCGCCGGCCAGCAGCTCCGCCCCGCGGTGGGCCTGGTGGACGACGGGACCCTGGTGGTGCTGTGGACCGACGACATGGACGGCAACGACGTGGGGCAGATCTTCGCCGCGGGCTTCGACGCGCCCTGAACCGCCGAGGGGTCAGCGCGGCAGCCTCAAGGCGAAGCAGCTGCCCTGCTCCGAGCTCTCCATCAGCAGCGCCTCGCCCCCGTGCGCTTCGGCCACCGCCCGCACGATGGCCAGGCCCAGGCCGGTGCCGCCCTCGCCGTGGCGGGAGCCCACGAAGCGCTCGAAGAGGCGGTCGCGGATGGCGGGCTCGACGCCGGGGCCCTGGTCCTGCACCCGGATCTCCCACTGGAGCTGGGCTGCGGCGAGGGTCACCCGCACCCGTGAACCTCGCGGGGAGAAGATCACGGCGTTGCGGATCAGGTTCTCCACGGCCGTGCGCAGCCAGCGGGCGTCGCCCCGGGCGTCGGCTCGGGGGGGAAGCTCGGCCACCAGCTCGACCTCGGCGGCCCGGGCCACCGCGCGCTGGGCCTGCAGGGCCTCACCCACCACGGCGCTGATGTCCACGGCGGCCTGGGGGGCCGCCAGGCCCTTGGCCTCGAGGCGGGTGAGATCCAGCAGGTCGCGGGTCAGGGCGTCCAGGCGATCCGAGGCCTCGAGGATGCGCCGGGAGAACCGCCGGGCGGCCTCCGGGTCTTCTCCGATGGCGTCCTCGAGCACCTCGGCCGAGGCGCGGATGGCGGCCACAGGGTTCTTCAGCTCGTGCCACAGGTCCGACGCCAGCCCCTCGAGGGCGTCGCGCTCCTCGAGCTCGCGGCGCATGGACTCGAAGGCGCGGGTGAGCTCGCGGACCTCCTTGCCCCGGGGGATGGGCAGGGCGGCCTGGCGTTCGCCTGCTGCGATGCGCAGGGATGCACGGGTGAGCCGCTCGATGGGGCGGGCCAGGGTGCGGGACAGCAGGATGGCGGTCAGGGCGGCGGCGCCGGTGAGGGCCAGCACGATGAAGGCCACCTGGGGCATGAGCGCCATCAGGGAGATGCCCTCGGTGTCCCCCAGCAGCAGCGCTCCGGAGAGCAGCCCGCTCAAGGTGAAGGTCGTGCCCGCCAGGGCCAGCACCAGCTGGTTGCGGATGGAGAAGCCGTGGCGGAGGCCCTGGACCGTGCGCTCGACGGCCACCGCGGCGCCCACCAGCGTGATCAGCCCGACGATGAACGCCGCGTTGTCCAGGATGGTGTAGAGCCAGCTCACGGGGCCACGCGCAGCCGGTAGCCCACCCCGCGCACGGTCTCGATGACGCCCGGATCGCCCCCGGCCTCGGCGAGCTTTCGGCGCAGCTCCTTGATGTGTACGTCCACCGTGCGGTCCGAGACGTAGGTCTCGCCCCACACGCCGTCGAGCAGGCCCTCGCGGGTGTGGACCCGGCCCGGCGAGGCCAGCAGGGTGGCCAGCAGATCGAACTGCAGCTTGGTGAGGTCCAGCTCCCGCTCGCCTTGCCAGGCTTGGCGGCGATCCGCGTCGAGACGCAGCCCTTCTGCTGCGGGCTCGGTGGCGGCCTGGGGGGGCTCCACCCGGCGCAGCACGGCGCGCACCCGGGCCACGACTTCCCGGGGGGAAAACGGCTTGACCACGTAGTCGTCGGCGCCCAGCTCCAGCCCCACCACCCGGTCGGTCTCGTCGCCCCGGCTGGAGAGGACGATCACCGGCAGCTTCGAGCGCGCTCGCAGCCAGGTGAGCAGCTCGATGCCGTTGCCGTCGGGCAACATCAGGTCGAGCACGATGAGATCGGCCCGCTCCACCTGCTCCCGGGCCTGGCGCAGGCTGCCCGCCTCGAGCACCTCGAAGCCGTCGCGGCCCAGGGCGAAGGCCAGGCTCTCGCGGATGGCGGGCTCGTCATCGACCACGAGCACGGTGGTGGGTCCACGCATGAGGGCTCCGGGGGAGATCGAGACTATAGCAGCGCGGGCGGGGCCAAACGGAACGGCCTGGACCCCTCAGAGCGGCTGCGCCAGCGCCGGGATGCGCGCGCTCTGGTAGGAGCGCACCTGGTGGTCCAGCTCCGCCCAGTCGAAGCGCCAGACCAGATCCCCGGCCTCGCTGACCTCCAGCAGGGTGGTCTCGGCGGTGATCAGGCGGTTGCCGTTGTCCAGCAGATCCACGTCGCCGGTGGCCACCGTGAACCAGTCCAGCGAGTGGCCTTCGGGGGGCCACTCCCAGACGATCTCCGCCTGCATGGCGTCCTCGTCGAGCTGGTACTCGAGCACGCGGGTGCGGGCGCGCTGCATGCTGCCGTTGTCGTAGACCAGGAAGCGGCCCGGCCCGATGGCGTCGAAGCTGTGGGCGTAGGCGAACCAGGGGTCGTCGTGGTGGGGGTCGGCGGCGAAGTCGCCCTGCTCCCCCAGGGTCCACAGGATCTCCCCGCTGCTGCGGTCCACCTTCCATAGCTGGCCCTGGACCCACGAGTTGACGTAGGCCACGTCCTGGTCCAGGTCGACATCGACGCTGTTGACGTGGGTCCACCACAGGCCCATGTAGACCGACTCCGGGCTGTACTCGATGTGCTCGAAGGTGTCCCAGCTCCAGACCTCCTGGTTGTCCCAGGAGAGCTGGACCACCACGTCGCCCTGCACCTCGTCGCCGTCCACGTCGCGGATGGACGAGCGCACGCTCAGGGTGTCGCCGTTGCTCAGGCGGGTCAGCACGTGGTGCAGCTGCCCGTCCTGGATGTTGAGGTGGCCCGGCGACCCTGTCTGCTCCGGTCCCTGCCAGGAGATCTCGCCCGTGAGGCTGATCTGGAAGCTGCGCTCTTCCGGGGCCACATGGGGACCCACCAGCAGCTCTCGAGTCTGGTCGATCCAGCTGACCTGGATGTCCGCCGCGCCATCTTCGCCGTCGTGGATGTGGTACCAGGTGGTGCGGCCCTGTTCGTCCAGCATCACCGCCACCACCGGGGAGACCGCGGCGATGAAGATGTTGGCGATGGTCCAGCCAGGCTGGACCGCGTCGGTCTGGTTCACGGACAGCTCGCCGGTCAGCCACGGCTCGGGCAGGCTGCCGGTCTCGAAGCCCATGGGCTCTGAGCGCAGCTCGTCCCCGTCCTGGGTGGTGGAGACCGCCAGCAGCTCGAAGGCGTCGTCGGGCCACATGCCCACCACCACCACCTCATGCTCGG
The DNA here is from genome assembly GCA_937912125.1 of uncultured Pseudomonadota bacterium. Classification (GTDB taxonomy): domain Bacteria; phylum Myxococcota_A; class UBA796; order UBA796; family JAFGLY01; genus CALDOK01. The sequence continues at coordinate 1,557 of CALDOK010000041.1, read as the reverse complement.
TGCTCAGGCTGTCGCTGCCTACCCGCAGGGCAGGCTCGCCCACCGGACCCAGCTCCACCCAGGAGCTGGCGGGCTCCGCGGTGGACCAGCGCACGATCGCCGACAGATCGCAGGCGGGGTTGACCTCGATCTGGGGCTCCAGGCCGCCCTTGCAGGCCGCGAGAGCGAGGGGACAGAGCAAGGCGAGCGCGCGCGTCATGGGCTTCCCGGGTCGTCTACGAGCTATCACCGGGCGTTCCTTCGGGCCCTGTGCGGGTCCGTACCGCAGCATGGAGCCCTCCTCCGGTGGGCACATAGCTCCCATGCTATCGTGCAGTCGTTCCCGCCCCTTGGAGCGCACCATGACCCTCTCTCTTCGTGCCCTGTTTCCAGTGGTCCTCGTCGCCGTCGCCGTCCTGCCCGACCTGGCCCAGGCCGCCTGCGGCGACGGTGTGCTCGACGCCAGCGAAGAGTGCGACGATCTCAACAGCGCCGACGGTGACGGCTGCGACGCCAGCTGCCTGATCGAGGACGGCTATGAGTGCGTGGACGCCAGCTTCGCCCTGGACTTCGCAGAGGTGCTCACCACCGTCGATCCCACCCACTCGTCGCCGACGTGGAGCCTGACCAGCGACGGCCAGACCCTCACCCAGTCGCTGAACGCCTTCCCCGCGGTCTACGTCTCCACGCTGCCGGCGGTGGGCGTGTCCATGACCTTCGAGCTCACGGTCAACACCGCCAGCGACGACGACTTCATCGGCTGGGCCATCGGCTACGACGCCGGCGAGAACGTCTCGGCCAGCGCCGACTGGCTGCTGTTCGACTGGAAGCAGGGCGACCAGACCTGGGACAGCGCCGACGGCTGGGCCGGCCTGCGCATGTACCGGGTCACCGGCGCCATCGAGGACAGCTACGAGCTGTGGGGCCACACCGACAGCGTCAGCGAGATCGCTCAGGCCCTCACCCTGGGCAGCACGGGCTGGGCCGACAACACCACCTACACCGTGCAGGTGGACTACAGCACCACCCAGGTGGACGTCTATGTGGACGGCTCCCTCGAGTTCAGCGAGGCGGGCAGCTGGCCCACGGGCAACTTCGGCTTCTACAACTTCTCCCAGCCCGCCATCGAGTACACCCTGACTGCGCCGGTGGACCAGAGCGTCTGCGCCGAGGCCGACAGCGACAGCGACGGCATCACCGACCTGGTCGAGGACGCCATCGGGACCGACCGCGAAGACCCCGACAGCGACGGCGACGGGGTGGGCGACCTGGCCGAGGTGGTGGACATCGACGACCCCACCGACACCGACGGCGACGGCACCATCGACGCCATCGATCCCGACGACGACGGCGACGGCATCGACACCCTGGACGAGGACCTCGACGGCGACGGCGACCCCACCGGCGACGACAGCGACGGCGACGGCACCCCCGACTACCTGGACGACGACGACGACGACGACGGTGTGCCCACCGCCAGCGAGGACTACGACGGTGACGGGGATCCCGCGGACAACGACGCCGACGGCGACGGCAGCCCCGACTACCTCGACCCCGACAGTGACGACGACGGCACCG
>CALDOK010000040.1 GCA_937912125.1 uncultured Pseudomonadota bacterium | reverse complement strand
ACGACGGCATCGACAGCGACTGCGATGGAGCCGACGACTTCGACGCCGACGCCGATGGCCACGCTTCCGGGCTCTACGGCGGCGACGACTGCGACGACGCCGACGACGCCGTTCACCCCAGCGCCCCCGACACCTGGTACGACGGCATCGACAGCGACTGCGATGGAGCCGACGACTTCGACGCCGACGCCGACGGCCACCCTTCCACGGTCTACGGCGGCGCCGACTGCGACGACGCTGACAGCGCTATCCACCCCAGCGCCCCCGACACCTGGTACGACGGCGTCGACAGCGACTGCGATGGGGCCGACGACTTCGACGCCGACGCCGACGGGTACCCCTCCGCGCTCTACGGCGGCGCCGACTGCGACGACGCCGACGGCTCCATCCACCCCAGCGCCTCCGACACCTGGTACGACGGCGTCGACAGCGACTGCGATCGAGCCGACGACTTCGACGCCGACGCCGACGGCTACAGGTCCTCGAGCTACGGCGGCGACGACTGCGACGACACCGACCGCACGGTCCACCCCGACGCCCCCGACACCTGGTACGACGGCCTCGACAGCGACTGCGACGGGGCGAACGACTACGACGCGGACGGGGATGGCTACCCCCGGGACCTGGACTGCGACGACACCGATCCGCAGATCAACCACGGTGCCCCAGGGACCTGGCACCAGTGCTCGCCAGAGGTGGAGACAGGCTGCTTCAGCACCGGGCGCCGGCCACGGCTCGGGCTGCTCTCGCTGGCGCTGCTGGCGGTGGTGGCGGGGTCACGCCGAGAGAGGGTGTCGGGCAAGCTCGACACATAGCGATCCTCGACCGCGTCGGCGGGCACCAGGGGTGAGACGTTAGGGGACCCATGCGCCACGCTCCCTCCCCTGCCCTCCCGACCCAGGATCGCTCACCATGACCACACGCTCCTGGCAGCGCTTCGCCACCCGCTGGGGCCTCGAGCCTCGCCCCACCGGCGCCCGGCCAGTCTTCCTGCTGGCCAGCGGCTGGCGCTGCGGTTCCACCCTCCTGCAGCGCCTGGTGTGCTCGTCGGGTGAGCTGCTGATGTGGGGGGAACCCTACGGGCGCGCCAACCTGGTGCCGGCCCTCACCCGCGCCGCCATGGTGCTGCGCGAGGACTGGCCAGGCCCCGGGCACTACCCCGCCGACCACGTCTTCGAGCAGCCGGCCGAGCACTGGATCGCCAACCTGTTCCCGCCACCAGCGGCCATGGTCCAGGGCTACGCCGCCATGATCGACGCGTGGCTGGCCGAACCTGCGCGGGCCCGCGGCTTCGAACGCTTCGGCATGAAGGAGGTGCGGCTGCAGGCCATGGACGCGGCCTTCCTCGAGTGGCTCTACCCGGACGCCCGCTTCCTGTTCCTGGTGCGCAACCCCTGGGATGCCTGGTCCAGCTGCAAGGGCGCCACCTGGTACATCCAGTGGCCCAACCAGAAGGTCACCACCGCCGCCGAGTTCGCCGCCCTGTGGCTCCGGATCGTCAAGAGCTTCACCACCTGGCCCACCGACAACGCCATGCTGGTGCGGTACGAAGACCTGGTGAAGCCCAGCTTCGATCTCGAACAGGTCCGCCAGCACTGCTTGCTCGACGCCCTGGACCCCGCGCCTCGGGACAAGGTCATCCGGGGCATGGCCAAGCCCCCCATCCCCCTCGACCCTGCCGAGGTCGCGCAGATCCGCCAGATCGCCGGCGGCTTGGCAGAAGCCCTTGGCTACACGGGTCCATCCCCCGGACGCAGCTGACGCAACACGGCCAGCCGGGCCAGCACACGCCGACGGGATAGGCTCGGGGTCCAATGCCCAGCCGCCTCGCCGATCCCCCGTGCTACGCCGTCGCAGGTTCGCCCATCCTGGGCAGCCTGAGCGCCCCCCTGTACCGCATGCTGTTCGCCCGCCTGGGCCTGCAGGCCCAGTACACACGCCTGGCCGTCTCGAGCGCTGAGGAGGCTCTCGGGCTCGCCGAGGACCTGGGGCTGTCCGGCTTCAACGCCACCAGCCCGATCAAGCAGGCGCTCCCTCCTCTGCTCCAGCAGCTCAGCCCCGCGGCGCGCGCCGCAGGCGCCGTGAACACGGTCGTCCGAGGTGCGGACGGCTGGTCCGGTGACAACACAGATGTATCGGGTGTCAGCGAGACCCTGGCCATGCGCGGTGTGTCACCCGGGGCCACCCGTGTGTCGGTCCTGGGGGCCGGCGGCGCGGCCCGGGCGGTCCTGGTGGCCCTGGCCCGCTCAGGCTTCAGGCAGGTCGAGGTCTGTAGTCGAGCCTCGGAGAGATCCCGCTCCATCGAGCGCGACCTGGGCGTGCGCTGCGCGGGCCTGGATCGACTCGAGGCCACGCTGGCGGCCAGCGATCTGGTGATCAGCTGCGTTCCCGGCGATCCTTGCCTGGTGCCGGCGGCCTGGCTGCGGCCTGGCATGTGGGTCCTGGACGCCGACTACCGCGCCAGGGGCCTCGAGCGCGCGGCGACCCTGGCGGGCTGCCGACTGATCCCCGGCAGCGACTGGCTCGCCCTGCAGGCTGGCGCCAGCTGCGAGGCCTTCCTCGCGAGCCCCATGGACTCCGACACCCGGTCGTGGCTCTGCGCCCTGGCAGCCCAGCCTCGCCCAGTCCCTCGCGGTCCCGTGGTGCTCGTGGGCTTCTCCGGTGCGGGCAAGAGCACCGTGGGAGCCATCCTGGCCCGCTTGCTCGGCCGGGCCTTCGTGGACACGGACCGGGAGGTGGAGCGCCAGGTGGGCGTGGACATCCGGGGTCTGTTCGCCCAGCAGGGAGAGGCGGCGTTCCGCGTCCACGAGCGACGTGCCGTAGCGCGCGCGCTGTCCCTCCCCAACGCGGTGGTGGCCCTGGGCGGAGGAGCGCTGCTGCACCCCGACACCCTCCACCAGCTCGAGGACCACGGGCTCTGCGTGCTGCTGCAGGCCCCCCTGGCCACCTGTGTGGAGCGGGCCGGCGACGGCAGGCGCCCAATGCTGGCAGCGCCTGGTGATGCACCGCGGCTGTGGGAGCAGCGCCGGCCTGGCTACCTGGCCTGCGCCGAGCTGGTCGTGGCCACCGCAGGTCGAAGCCCCGAGCAGGTGTCGCGGCTCCTGGCCTCCGAGCTCGAGGTTGCCGGCTGCCTGGATCACCCCGCTCGCGCGCACAGCCTGCAGCCGGGTTCCGCCCAGGAACACTCGCTCCGAGCACCGCGCTCCAAGAGCCACGGCATCCGCCTGCTGTGCGCAGCAGCCCTGGCGCCAGGCCGCAGCGTACTGGAGCGCCCCCCTGGTTGCGCGGACTTCCGCGCGGCGCTGGGCATCTGCGAGGCCCTGGGCGCTCGCATCGAACACCGAGAGCACAGCCTCGCGGTGTACGGCACAGGGGGCGTCGCCCCCCCGCGTCTCCAGGGCACGCCCACGGTGCTGGACTGCGGTGAGTCCGCCCTCTGCCTGCGCCTGTTCGCCTGCGTGGCGGCGGCGCTGGGCGGCCCCTTCCTGCTCGAGGTCCGTGGCAGCCTGCGCCGCCGCGGCGTGGGCTCGCTCCTGCATGCCCTGCGGGATCTCGGGGTGCGCTGCACCGCGGATGGAGACCGGTTTCCCCTGCGCATCGAGGGTCCCATGACCCGAGATCGTGTCCTGCTGGACGCCAGCGGCAGCTCCCAGGTGCTCACGGGCCTGCTGATGGCCGCCCCCCTGGTGGGCCGTGCCTTCGACATCCAGGCCCGAGGCCTCGTGAGCCGTCCCTATGTGGACCTCACCCTCGAGGTCCTTCGCAGCGCAGGCGTCGAGTTCACCGTCAGCCCCGCGCTCGACCGCTTCACACTCTCGGCCGGTCGCGGCTTCCGCCCTCTCCACGCCACCGTGGACTGCGACTGGTCCGCCCTCGCGTTCCTGCTGGTGGCCGGCGCCACCACCGGCCGTGTGCAGGTCCAGGACGTGGACCTCGCGTCCAGCCAGGGGGACATGGCGGTGCTCGAGGTGCTGCGCTCGGCCGGGGCCGAGCTGAACACCAGCGAACGCACGGTGACCGTAGGCAAGGGCTCGCCGCGGGCGTTCCGCTTCGACGCCACCCACCACCCCGATCTCTTCCCTCCCCTGGCCGCACTGGCCGCCGCATGCCCCGGCCGCTCCGAGCTGCTCGGCGTGGGACGGCTGCGCAACAAGGAGAGCGACCGCGCCCAGGCGCTCCAGCAGGAGCTTGGCGCCCTTGGGATCCTGGTCGAGCTGGTGGGAGACCGGATGTTCGTCACCGGGTCGCCCGTCCAGGCAGCGGCGGTGGATGCCCACGGCGACCACCGCATCGCCATGGCCCTGGCCGTGGCGGCCCTGCGTGCTACGGGTCCCTGTGAGCTCACCGGCGCCGAGCACGTGAACAAGTCCTACCCCCGCTTCTTCCACGATCTGAGCACTCTCTGCGAGGGCCCAGCGTGAACGCCGTCGGCCGCCTGTTTCGGGTGGGCATCACGGGGACCTCCCGGGGCCCCGGGGTGGGAGCATGGATCGAGGGATGCCCGCCGGGGGTGTGCATCGATCTACACGCGCTGCAGCAGGCGCTGGACCGACGCCGAGGGGGCAAGCTCGGGACCACCTCACGGGTCGAGCCCGACACGCCCGAGCTCCTCTCCGGCGTACACCATGGCTTCACCACGGGCCAGCCACTGCTCATCTGGCTGCGCAACCGGGACGCCCGGTGCGACGGCCAAGAGCCACAGCGCCTGCCTCGCCCCGGCCACGCCGATCTGGTCGCACAGCAGCGCTACGGAGGCTTCGCGGACCCCCGCGGAGGTGGCGCGTTCTCCGGCCGCCTCACGGCAGCCCTGGTAGCAGCGGGGGCCGTGGCCCGCGCCATGCTGCCGAGCATCGACATCCAAGCCCAGGTGCTGTCGGTGGGTGGCCGCCCCGACATCGATGCGGCGGTCGCCGACGCCGTGGCGCAGGGCGACTCCCTGGGCGGCCTGCTCGAGTGTCGCATCCAGGGGGTCCCCGCAGGCTGGGGCGAGCCCCTGCTCGACCCCATCGACGCGCGCCTGGCCCAGCTGTGCATGAGCATCCCCGGCGTGCGCAGCTTCGAGCTGGGTGCCGGCCTGGGGTTGGCGGAGATGCGCGGGAGCCAGGCCAACGACCCCATCCTGAGCGCCCAAGGCCTCACCGGTAGCAACCACGCCGGCGGCGTCAACGGCGGCCTGAGCAACGGAAACCCCCTGGTCTTCCGGGTGGCCACGCGCCCCACACCCAGCATCCCACGGCCGCAGCCCACGGTGGATCTTCACAGCGGGGCCCCCGCCGTTGTCTGCAGCACCGGTCGCCACGACGCCTGCTTCGCGCTGCGCCTTCCCGTGGTGCTCGAGGCCGCAGCCGCCATCGTGCTGGCAGACTTCATGTTGCTGGCCCGAGCCTACCGACCACTGCCCTGACACCCGGGTCGGTTCAGGGGCCCAGCACCTGCATCTGGCAGCGGGCGCAGTCGAACCGGAGCTCCAGGCGTCGACCCTGGGGGTCCTCGATGCTCCAGGGCTCGAGGGGCGCGGCGCCTGTGTGGAGCCGCGGGCAGCGCTCGAGCTCGTAGCGCAGGCAGTACCGGGTGGTCATCACCGGCCGTCCGGAGAGGTCGGCGCCCGCCTCGGCACCAGGCTCGATCTCGGCCACACCGCAGCGCTCCAGCAGGGCGCGGGCGTGGGCGTTGATCACGTTGCCCCGGTAGTCCAGCCGCGCCCAAGGCGCCTGGGCCCGGTCGGGGCGGGGGGGCGCCTGGGCCCGAGGGAACGCTTGCAGTCGCGCCCGACGCAGGCGGTCCACCAGCGCGCGACGCAGCTCGTTCCACGCCGAGCGAGACAGATGGGGCACCGCTCGCCCAGCCAGCTCCCAGGCCTGGGCGCGGAACTCGGTGTCGCCCAGCTTGCACAGCTGGGCCTCGGCCACAGCGGCTGCGCGCGCGGGGTCCCGCGCCAGCTCTGCGCCGCTGGGCAGGGGCACGAAGACCTGCACCCCGTCCTCATCGACGGCGCACAGAGAAGAGTGCCCCCCCACGGCATCCAGCCGCAGCTGCAGCGCGATCCAGCGCCGCGTCCCCGCGGCCTCCAGGGACCGTTCGAAGGCCCGGTCCCGGTTGCGGGACACCGCGACTCCCGGCGCCAGGCCGGCCATGGTCGCGGGGCGAACCCGCCCTCCGAGCACCTGCTCCACGCCGACCCCTCTGAAAGCGCCGTCGGCTCCGACGAAGCACAGCCCATCCCCCGGCTGCAGGTCGTGGCGCCGGTCCAGCTCCAGCCAGTCCCCGTCCACCAGGGCCACACAGCCGAGGGACTGGCCGGTTGACTTGGGGCTGTGGGGCGTGCTCATGCCCGCCTCACGCCCGCGCAGGAAGTATGCGGAGCCTCCCCTGTGGAAGCTCCTGGAAGGGTCGGGCTCGAAGCCGAGCTCGACCCGCCCGCTGGAGGCCTGCGGCAGCCCCCGCGCCGCGAGCACGCCATCCAGAGCGCGTCGGTAGTGGCCCACGACGTTGCGCACGTAGCGCTCGTCCTTCAGGCGCCCTTCGATCTTCAGAGAGCCCACGCCCAGATCCACCAGCTCGGCGAGCCAGGCGCTGCGGTCCATGTCCTGCAGGGACAGCAGGTGCCGCTGGTGAGCCAGCACTACACCCGCCCCATCCCGCAGGGTCCATGGGAGTCGGCAGGGCTGCGCGCAGCTGCCCCGGTTCGCGCTGCGCCCCCCCAGGGCGCCGCTGAGATAGCAGCGGCCGCTGTAGCTGACGCACAAGGCGCCGTGGACGAAGACCTCGAGGGGCACGCAGGTCGCGGCGCGCACCGCGCGCAGCTCATCCAGGCTCAGCTCTCGCCCCAGGATCACCCGAGAGAACCCGAGCTGCTCCAGGAAGCGCACCTTCTGAGGCGTGACGCTGTCCAGCTGCGTGGACGCGAACAGAGGCACGGGGGGCAGGTCCAGCTCGAGCAGGCCCAGATCCTGGATGATGACGGCGTCGACGCCCAGTTCCCAGAGCCGGTGGATCAGCTCACCTGCCTGGGGCAGCTCCCCATCGTGCAGCAGGGTGTTGAGGGTGACGTAGACCCGCGCCCGGTAGCGGTGAGCGTAGCGAACCAGCCCCTCGATGTCCTGCAGCGAGTTGCCCGCCCTCTCCCGGGCGCCGAAGCGGTCAGCGCCGATGTAGACGGCGTCCGCACCGCTGTCGATGGCGGCCCGTCCACAGGCGGGGTCCCGCGCCGGAGCCAGCAGCTCGATGGGGCCTGCAGCGGCCATGGATCAGTCCTGGTGAAGCGGCCCCAGGCCGAGCAGGCCTGCCAGGTGGCGGGGGGGCGGAGAGCCGTGGGCGAGCAGCTCGTCGTTGAAGCTCAGCAGGTCGAAGTCGTTACCAGCCCGGGCCTCGTAGGCCTGGCGGATGGCCATCACCTCCAGCAGGCCCACCAGGTAGGTGGACAGCTGCGCCGAGGTGAGCTGAGCCCGCTTCCACTTACCCTCGGCCTCACCCTCTTCCTGGAAGCCACGCTCCATCATCAGGGCCAGGGCCTGGTCGTGATCCATGGTGCCAGCATGTACGCCGTGATCGAGGATGGCGTTGAGGCACAGGCGCAGCACCATCTTCTGGCGCTGCAGTCGCACCGCGGGGCCGCCGAAGCCCTGCTCTGCCATCATCCACTCCGAGTACAGGGCCCAGCCTTCGACGAAGGTGCCACTGGAGAACACGGCCCTGACCGGGGAGTCGAAGCGCGCGTCGTGGGCCAGCTGCAGGAAGTGGCCGGGCATGGCCTCGTGGATGGTCAGCTCGTAGAGCATGGCCTGGTTGTACTCGCGGTAGAACGACTCCCGCCGCTCAGGGGGCCAGGCCAGCGGTGGCGGAGCGATGGCGTAGAAGGTCTCGCGGGACTGCTCGAGGGGGCCTGGCGCGTCGCAGTAGGCGATGGCGACACCGCGCTTGAACTCGGGCATCACGATCACCCGCACGGGCTCGTCCGGCAGGGTGACCAGGCGATGCTCAGCGACGAAGGCCGTGGCCGCCTCGAGGGTGGCCTGGGCCTGGGGGATGATGGTGTCGTCGTCGGCGTGTTCGTCGGCGATGCGGTCCAGCACGCGGCGGATCAGGGCGTCCCTGGAGGCGCTGTCGGTGACCTGCGGCACCGGCTCGCCCGGGAACAGCTCGGCGTGGTAGGTCGCCGCATCCACCGCCATCTGCTCAGTGGTGCTGTCGAGGAGGGCCCAGGCGCGCTGCAACACCTGCTCGGCCGTCAGATCGGTGTCCAGGGAGTACTGGAGCTTCTGCTCCCACAGCTCCCGCCCGATGCGGAACTCGGGGACGCTGCGGGGCAGCAGATCCTGCTCGAGGAAGGCCTGGTAGTCGCGCAGGGCCTGCTCGGCGGCGTCGGCGGCCAGCTCGAGTTCGGCCCGCTGAGCCTCAGGGAAGTCGGCTCGCAGGGGACCGTCCACCCAGCTCACCAGGGCCGCGACCTGGTCGATGGCGGTCTGTGTGTGGACGATGGGAGGCGCATCCAGCCGTCCCTGGGCCTGCGCCAGGAAGGCAGGCAGGGCCTCCAGCCGGGCCTGCAAGCTGGCCATGCGCTGCTCCACGGGCGCGAACTCCCGGGAGACCAGGCCGTCGAGGCCCGAGCTGACCGTGTAGACGGCGTACAGGGGGTTGCGCTCCCAGCCCCGCAGCTGCTGGGTGTCGAAGACGCCCGAGTCGAGCTGGGTGCCCAGGATGGCGGCATCCACCCGCTGCTCGGGCTGCAGAGCGCTGATGTCCAGCGAGCTGAGCTCGGCCTGCACCTCGCGCGCCCAGTCGAGCTCCCGAGCCTCCGACTCGAGGGACACGTCGGGCCACTGCCCGTCGAAGCGATGGTCGCCCAGGTAGGTGGCGGAGACGGGGTTGCGGGCGAGCCACGTCCCCAGGAAGGACTGGCCGAGCTCCTCGAAGCGCTCGGACGCAGGTGGGGTCATGCTGGGCTCCAGGTTGACGGGATGGTGGCACGACGCCAGGACGAGGGCCAGGCTGGCCCAGCGCAGGGTGAGGCTCATGGTGTTCTCCAGGCTCAGGGGCCTACGCCGCAGTAGTCCATGGCGTCCTCGTCCCAGGCGTACAGGCCCTCGAGCGTGAAATCCTGAACATTGCCATCACCGAAAGTGGCGCTGGAGAGGTAGACCATTTCCCGCCAGACCGCGTAGACGTGCATGGTGCGGTCGGTGTCCATTGGGAAGTAGATCTCGAGCTGGTAGTCCTGAAAGATGCCCCTGGTGTCCGAGTCGCCAAAGGGTGCGGGTTCGTCCAGGACACCGCGCGCCACCAACACCGGGCCCCCATACTCGTGGTCATCGAGATCGGCGACATAGCGCAGCCCGCCGTTGATGGTGGCCGAGTAGTTGGCGCCGAGGCCTTCTACCACGTACCGCGACTGCCACTCGAGCCAGTCGTTCTCGCGAGCTTCGTAGGCGTCGCGATCCGTGGTGTAGACCCGGTCGTAGCTCACGTAGGTAGAGGGATGCATCTCAGCTTGGTCGGGCGAGTAGATCTGGTACTCGAGGCCTGCAGTGGAGCAGTCCATGTCGTTGGCGAGGATGACCCCGTACACCTCGGCGTTGCTCTCATCACCGTGGCCCACCAGCCCCAGTTCTTCAATGCTGAGGGTGGAGATGGTCCCGTAGAGCGGGCCCTCGAAGCTCGCGCCATCCAGCGCCGCGTAGAGGTTGACCGCACCCTCCTGCAACGCCGCCGAGTCCTCGTCATCCAGGTGCTGCCAGAACCAGTGGGCCAGCCCGTCGAGATCCTCGGGAGCTGGCTCGACCTTGCAGGCAGACAGCAGAAGGGAGACGGCGAGACAGAGGGTGGCCATGCGAGTCATCATGGCCTGACCATAACCTCTGCGTGGCGGGCTCAGCGGCTGGAGTAGTAGCTGACGTAGTACTCGCGCAGCTGGGCGTACCGCGCCTGCAGCGCCTGGTCGTGACCGCTGCTGCGGTACTTCTGGGACCACCAAGCGTTGACCCGCGCCCAGTCGTGGTCGCTCATGCCGAAGTTGGCCAGCAGCTGTGCGCTGTCCCAGCCCTTCTCCTGGCCGACCTCGAGGGCCACCGCGACCTCGACCCAGCGCTCGATGGGCGCTGGCTCGGGGCTGGCCGGAGCCACGGCCGCCTGCTGGGCCGCCGCC
>CALDOK010000039.1 GCA_937912125.1 uncultured Pseudomonadota bacterium | reverse complement strand
AGCCCCCCGCACCCTCGAGGGGTCGGAACACCAGGCAGACGCCTTCGTCCTCGTCCAGCTCGAGGGTGGCGCTGAGGCCGTCGCCTGGTGAGGAGACGCTGATCTCGCCCTCGCGCACGGCCTCGACCACGCGCAGGTACGCCAGCAGGCCCAGGCGCATGGCCTCGACGATGTCTCCCTCGACCACGGGGAGATAGCCGGCGGCGTAGGTGTTGACCTGTGCCCAGGTCTCGGCGTCCATGGGGAAGCGTTCCATTCGTGTCTTCCTCGAGGGGAGCGTACAGGGCGATCCGCACTCCCATGCCAGCCCCATATCCGATAAGGTCATGGGAGTACCTCTGGCACGAGAAGGTCCATGCGCCTGCAGGCCTATGGCGGCACCCACCCGGGGCAAGTCCGCGACCACAACGAAGACGCCCTTTTGCTCGACAAGCGCAATGGCGCCTATGTGGTGGCCGATGGCATGGGGGGTGCCAACGCGGGCGAGGTGGCGTCGCGCATGGTGGTCGAGGAGATCGCCCGACAGGCCCGCACCATGTCCAAGTCCCTGCGCGAGCAGAGCGAGGATCCCGACCAAGGTCGACGCTGGGCCCTGCACTACCTGCCCCAGGTGATCGAGCAGGCCAACCGGCTGATCTACGCCGAGGCCCAGCACAACCGCGGCCGGCGGGGCATGGGCACCACCGTGGTGATGCTGATGCCCGTGGGCGACGAAGCCTACATCTGCCACGTGGGCGACTCCCGGGTCTACCTGGCCCGCGACGGCGAGCTGTTCCAGGTCACCGAGGACCACAGCCTGGTCACCCGCATGCTGCGCAACGGCCAGATCACCGCCGCCGAAGCCGCCAACCACCCCCGCAAGAACCTCATCACCCGCTGCGTCGGCATCCAGCCCGAGGTCGAGGTGGACAGCCTCTACGTCGACCTGCAGCCTGGCGATCGCTTCCTGCTCTGCTCCGACGGCCTGAGCGACATGCTGCCCTTCGAGCAGCTGCAAGACCTCGCTCTGCGCCTGAGTGGGCAGCAGCTGGTGGAGGCTGCGATCCACGAGGCCAACCTGGCGGGCGGCAAGGACAACATCACGCTGGTGGTGGTCGAGGTCGAGCAGCAAGCCGAAGAACATCCAGCCAGGCTCGGCATGCTCAAGCGCGTCGAGTTCCTGCAGGACATCTTCCTGTTCGCACAGCTGGGCGATCAGGAGTGCGTCAAGGTCAACCGCATCCTCTACGAGCAGAACCACCCGGCGCGCGCTCAGGTCTTGCGCAAGGGCAGCCGCGGCGATGAGTTCTACATCGTGGTCTCGGGCAAGGTGGGCATCTTCGACGGCCAGGTGCACCTCACCTCCATCGGGCCAGGGGGCCACTTCGGTGAGTTCGCCCTGCTCGAGGACCAGCCGCGCTCCGCCGATGTCTACGCCGAGACCGAGTGCACCCTGCTGGTGATCCGCCGCTCCGACTACCTGCAGCTGGTGGCCACCGAGCCCTCGGTGGGCGTCAAGGTCTACCAGGCCTTCCTCAAGCACCTGGCCGACCGGGTGCGCGACCTGAGCGCCAGGGTCAGCCGCTGAGCTTCAGGGTCAGGGCCAGCAGGCTCAGGGCGACCAGCAGCGCCGACAGCAGGATCACGCGCCAGCGGCGGGCGCTGCGCTCGGCGCTCTGAGCCTGGGCCTCGTAGTCGTGCAGCAGGTCGTGGTTGTCCAGAGCGGCGCCTTCGGGGAGGGGAGGCACGCGGGTGAACACGGGGCTGGACCAGCCGGGCACCCTGAGGGTGTAGTTGATGCCCCAGCCCGAGGCCTCCAGCACGGGCGCCAGGTCGCGGCGGTGGAGCTTGAAGGCGGTGATGATGGCGGTGGGCACGGTGAAGCACAGGACCAGCAGCGACGCCATGATCAGCAGGTTGAGGTAGCCGATGGAGGTCAGGGTCTTGGCGATGTACGCCAGGGCCGAGCTCACGGCGGCCAGGGCCACGCCCCCCGACAGCAGCAGCTCACGGGTCTTGGACGAGGTGTCGGGTGCCGGGGGCGGCGCGGCGGCCTCAGGGGCCGGCTCGCTGACCTGGGTGGCGGCGCTGGGCAGGGTCTCGAGGGAGCTGTCGGCCTTGGTGATGGCGCCGTCCAGGCCCTGCTCGATCTTGCTGTAGCGCGACTCGGTGAAGCGCTCGGTCTGGTGGGCCAGGAAGGTACCCAGGCGCCCAAAGGGCCGGAGCAGGGCTTCGCCTACCGAGATGGGGTTCTCGATGAGATCCACCACCACGGCAGGCAGCACACGGCCGTCAGGGGTGAAGAAGACGCCCCGCTTGCCGGGGTGGAGGTCGCCGCGGTGGCTGCCGGTGACGGCCACTGCGACCTCGAAGGGCTCGGTGGGGTGATGGACCTGCACGTACAGCAGGAAGAAGCCGCTGGCGGCCGCGCGCTCCTTGTGGGCCTTGCGGTCGCCCACGCGCACGCAGAGCTGGAAGTTGCGGCCGTCCATCAGCAAGGTGCCGGCCTCGGGCAGGGAGCGCACCCGGGGGTCGTAGAAGCGGGTGAAGCTCACGAAGTTGTTGCAGAAGTCCAGCAGGTGGTGCTGGTAGAGGATCAGACGCTCCACATCGGCCACGCCGGCCAGCTCGGTGGCCACGGCGCGATCGGCGTCCACCAGGGCCCGCAGGCCCTCCACCAGGCTGGGATCGGTGGTGTAGCGTTCGACGGTGGCGCGGCCGAGCTTGGCCACGGGGGTGTCGGGTCGCCGGGCCAGCCAGCTGGCGTAGGGGCGGAAGCGCCGCTGGATGCGGGCCCAGCGGGCGGCGCCCAGGGGCTTGTCTGCCAGGCCCATGGGCTCGAGCACCAGGCGGGCGAAGCGCTCCCAGGGCTCGCGCCACTCTGGGTGGACCCAGCTGTCTACCCGCAGCAGGCCATCGGGCTGTGGCCGAGCGATGGGCGCCCGCTCGAGCCAGGTCGGTCCGGCCGGCGCCGAGGGCGAGCCCCCCAGCGCGGCCTTGGCGTCGGAGCCCATGGCCGCGAGCTCGCACAGTGCGAAGTACTCCTCGAGCTTGTCGGCGACGGCTCGGGTGGCCTCCCAGGCTTGGCCGGTGGCCTCGCCCTGGAAGCGGAGCGGCTCGCCCCGCTCGTCCGGCTGGTCACCCTCGGCGCACCAGTACAGCCAGGACTGCGCCTGCTCCATGAACTGCACCAGGTGCTCCTGGGTGGCGCCATGCTTTCCGCTGGCGTCCTTGGCAGGCCCCATGGTGAGGGCCAGGTCCTTGACGAAGGCGCGCAGGCCTTCGTCCCCGATGACCTCCCAGGGGATCACGCCGTCGCCGTTGGTGGAGCCCGAGCCCACCAGTCGCTTGCGGTCGCGCAGCTGATCGATGTGCAGCTGGGGCGCGTCGGCGTGGCCCAGGTTGCTCAGGATGCGCTCAGCCGAGCTGCGCAGGTTGCGCCCCTCGGCGTTGGCCACGTCGATGCGGTCCAGCACCAGCACGGGGCTGCGATCGGCCACGCCCTGGAGATCCACCATGCAGCGCAGCAGCCAGCTGACGCCCTCGACCAGCTCGTCGGGCTGGATGCGCCCGTCGTGGTTGGCGTCCAGGTAGCGCAGGAAGACGGGATCACAGCTCAGGCCTTCGACCGGGGCGCTGTTGGCCATCCAGCGGGCCGGGTCCAGCTCGGTGATGCGGGCCAGGTCCTGGGGCTCCCGCAGGATGAGCTGGTAGTGGGCGCCCAGGCGCTGCAGGCGGAGGGGAGACGTCACGAGACCTCCAGGGAGCCGGACTGCTGGTGGGTGCGGTACCAGGCGACGGTGCGCGCCAGCGCCTCGTCCAGGCCGACGGTGGGCTGGTAGCCCAGCAGCTCGGCCGCCTTGTCGCTCACGAAGTGGCAGTCGCGGGAAGCCAGCAGCACCCGGTAGCGCGTGAGCAGGGGGGCGCTGCGGATCCCCAGGGCGCGGTAGCCGAGCTCCATGGCGGCGGCGAGCGGGTAGGCCGCCAGCTCCGGCAAGTTGAGCCGCGGGGGCGGTGCGTCCAGGGCCTGGGCGATGCGCCCGAAGAGCTCGCGCCAGCTGACGGGCTCAGGGTCGCCCATCACGAAGATCTGGTCGGCCGCCTTGGGGTGCTCGACGGCCAGGCGCAGGCCCTGAACGAGGTTCTCCACGTAGGCGGTGGTGACCAGGGCGCTGCCTCCGTTGACCGTGCCCAGCTGCCCGCGCTCGGCCACGGCGGCCATGTGTACGAAGCTGGTGAGGTCCCGCGGCCCGAAGGGGAAGACGCCGGGGCGCACGATGACCCACTCCACGGGGCCCGCTTCCTGCCGGAGCAGGTCCTCGGCGGCGATCTTGGAGAGGGCGTAGGGGTTGATGGTGGCGTCGCGGGGGGCCCGCTCGTCCGCATGCAGGTGGCCGCCGTAGTGGTGGACCGCCAGGGAGGAGGCCAGCACGAAGCGGCCGACGCCGGCACCGCGGGCCGCGGCAAGCAGGGCCTCGGTGCCGCCGACGTTCACCGCGAAGTAGCTGCGGGCTGGGCCCCAGTCTCCCACCTTGGCGGCCAGGTGACAGATGGCGTCACAGCCGTGGACCGCCCGGGCGCAGGTGCCGGCATCGGTCACGTCCCCCAGGATGAGCTCCACCGGAAAACTGAGGTCGACGGGGGCTGGGGCGAGGTCCAAGGCGCGGACGGTGTGGCCGTGGCGGGACAGCTCCTCGCAGAGGGTGGAGCCGATGAAACCGCTGGCGCCGGTGACGAGCACCTTCATGGAAGCAACCCCTGGGCGGAGCCCGAGCGGATCAGGCAGAAGAGATCGGTCAGGCAGCCCACGTACCAGTGCAGCAGGAACAGGTACAGGAAGGATCGCGCTCGCAGGGCCACGAGCCCAAAGACCAAGCCCGCCCCCACCGCGGCCATGGTCTCGCCCTGAGGCTTGCCGATGTGCAGCAGCGTGCTGGCGGACAGCTGCAGCGCCAAGGCGCCCATGACCCCCAGCCGCGCCTTCATGCCCAGCTGCAGGAAGCCCCGGAAGAAAAACTCCCAGGCGAAGTAGTAGACCGCGTAGCACAGCTGCCAGGCCAGGAAGTGCCTCCACGAGGCGCCGGAGAGGGCCACCAGGGGGTACTCCGCCTGGAACTCGGCGGACCCGGCGTTGATCCAGAGCACGGGGATCAGCACCACCATGGCCGCCGCGGTGAACCGCAGGCCGAAGCGCGCATCACCCAGGCCCATGCCCAGGCTGGCCAGCTGCCCGCGCTCCCCCCAGCGCCACCAGGCCAGGGGTGCCGCGAGCATCAACACCACAGCCACGGCATACTGCCAACACTGCGCGGCCCAGGGCTCCCAGGCACCCAGCGCCAGGGTGGGGGCCAGCCAGCGCAGGAAGAAGTCGGGGTGGCCCTGGTAGACATAGACCCCCAGCAAGGCGCAGCCGCCCGCGACCACGGCCAGGGCCTTGCGGTCCAGGCCCGCCACCATGCTGTGGAGAGCGCGCATGGGAGCCCTAGAGCAGGCCCTGCTGGCGATACCAGCGGACCGTGTCGCGCAGGCCCTGCTCGAGCTCCACGCGGGGTTGGTAGCCAAGCTCGGCGCGGGCGCGGGACAGGTCGAGGCTCCAGTACCCGGTGAGCTCGGGGATCTTCTGGCGGTTGAGCATGGCCGGCTGGCGGAGGATCGCGGCCACGAGCTCCGAAGCGGCCGCGACCATCCACAGCACCGCGCGGGGCAGGGGGAGCAGGCTGACCCGGCGCTCGAGCACGCGGCCCAGCACGACCGCCAGATCGGTGGCGCTGTGCTCCTGCCCCCCACCCAGCAGGTAGCAGGACCCGGAGGGCAGCGGTGCGCCACAGGCCAGCAGGATGCCGTGGACGATGTCGTCCACATGGGCGAGGTTGTAGATCTGGTCGGGGCCGGCGAAGGCGGGCAGCCAGCCCAGCCGCGCCAGCTTCAGCACCGCCAGCATCTCCCGGTCGCAGGGGCCGAAGATGGCGGTGGGGCGCACGATGGTGCAGAGCAGCTGATCCTTCAGGGCCAGCAGGCACTGCTCGCCCTCCCACTTGGAGCGACCATAGTCGGTGCGCTCGCCGGGTGCGTGGGCTTCGGTCAGCTGCTCGCCCGGGACCGCCGGCCCCGTCGCACCCACGGAGGAGACGAGCACGAAGCGCGCGGTGGCAGTGGGCGCTCGCACGCATGCCTGGGCCAGGGCTTGGGTGACCTCGGCGTTGGCGCGCAGGAAGGCCTGGTAGTCCAGGGCCCGGATGGCGCCGGCCACATGCAGCACCGTGGGGTGGCCGGTCACTGCCTGGATCAGCGCGTCGTCGGGCTGGTCCATGGTGTGGCGCAGCAGGCTGCAGCCTGAACCCTCGAGGCCGCTGGCGTCACTGCTGGGGCGCAGCAGGCAGGTGACCTGGACCCCCTGGGCGCGCAGAGCCGCCAGCAGGTGACCGCCGAGGAAGCCGGTGGCTCCCGTGAGCAGGACCGGCCCGCGGATCTCCAAGGTCTAGCCCCCCATCTCGATGCCCACGGCCCTGGCGGTGCGCACCAGCTCGTCGTTGGGGTCCACCAGCCGGTAGGTGGAGATGGCCTTCTCGATGGGTACGCCTTCGACCTTGCCGTTCCTCAAGCAGGCGATCTCGCCCCAGCGTCCCGCCGTCACGAGCTCCACCGCCCCGATGCCGAAGCGGGTGCCCAGGATCCGGTCGAATGGGATTGGCCCGCCGCCGCGCTGCAGGTGGCCGAGCACGGTGACGCGGATCTCGGCGTCGATGCGCTCGGAGAGCTGCTGGGCCAGCGCCAGTCCCTCTACGGGGAGGCCGACCTGCGGATCCAGCAGGATGGGGCCGATCACGGCCAGGTGGCCGGCCAGGTGAACATCGACCTGAACAAACTGAGTGATCCCG
>CALDOK010000038.1 GCA_937912125.1 uncultured Pseudomonadota bacterium | reverse complement strand
TTCAGGTAGGCAGCCTTCTCGCCGGGGAGGATGAGATCGCCCTGATCGGGGACGGTAGCTTCGACATCCTGTTCGGGGCTGATGACCTCTTCGTCTTCAACGGTGGGCGTGGCGACGACGTTGGCCTCGAGGGCGTCAGCATCTTCGACCTCCGGGGTGGCGCCCTCGTCAACCTCAGGGGGCGCACCTACAACCTCGACCTCGACCTCGACTTCTACAGCGTCAGCCTTGACTTCTACGGCGTCGGTCTCCAGCGTGGTGCCGTTGGCTACGTCAGCAGGCTCCTGGTGGCCCAGGTGCTCGTCAGCGGCTTCCACGGACGTAGGCGTGGTGTCGGCGTCGCCCATGGCCTCGGCAGCCGCCTGGGGCGCCACCAGGGCGCTGGTCACCTCGACGCTGGTCTCCGCGTCGGCCTGCTCCACCGGCGCCTCGTCGGTGTGGATGCTCCCACCCGAAGGCGTGGGCACGGGTGCGGCCTCGGTCGGTGCAGACACCTTCGCCGGAGCCGGCACGTGGTGCTGCTCGTCGAGATCGTCGTGATGTGTGCAGTTCTCGTTGAGCTGCCCCGCGCACTGATCCGGACACCGATCACGACGCTGGATCTGCGTTCCTGTCAGAATGGTGCACCGGAGAAACAGCTTGTCGAAGTCCTCGGGCGGCGTTCCCGTAGCCATAGGGTCGCGCTCGAGGGCCCCGAAGCGACCATGCTTGTCAGTTGTCGAGGGCATTGAACACCTCCGTGGGCTTGACCACCGCGTGCCAGCTGCCGTCGTCGAAGACGCCGCCGGTGATGGGGCCGAAGTAGCGGGGGTGGCCTTCGATGAGCTGGAGCAGCATGGTGGGCGTGTGCGGCCAGCACTTCCGATCGCTCTCGTTGGGGAAGATCTTGTCGAGACAGCGGATGAAGGCTTCGGGCTGGTAGGCCAGCAGCCAGACATCGCCGCGCTGAACGACGGCGACGCCATCATCGATGGAGATCCCAGGTCCGTCGCCGAGCGTAGTGTCCGGCGCGACCAGGAGGTCGAGCGTGTGCAGCGTGAGTTCGATGGCGGCGACCTCGTGGGTGGTGGTGGGGTCGGTGGTGCTCATGAAGCTCTCCGTGTGGTGGTGTGCGCGCCCGCGTGTGCTGGCACGTGTGGTTGAGGCGAGTTCGCCGGTTTCTGGGTGCCCCTGCCGGCGGCGGGAAACACCATCGATGGATCGAGAATCTTGATCACCGAGTACTTCTCGGCGACGAGGTCACGGCCTCTGAGGGCCGGGGCCGCAGGCGCTACTACACCCCTTAGGGGGCGTAGCTTAGCGTTGACGTCTTGTCGCCGATAAGTGACGTTCGAGGATGATCGGGCGATCAGATAGGGTAAAACGTGGGGCCTATAGGGTAAAACGTACCCCCACATAGGGTAAACCAAGGCTTTCAATAGCGCTTTCACTTGCTCTTCCTCGGATGGTTCTGGCGCGCTGCGCGCCGCAGGCCGCGAACGCGCCCAGATCGAACCTGCTGCGCCGCCCGCAGGTAGAGCTGGTGGGCGGCACGGTCGGCCAGGATGAGGCCGTCACCCTTGGGGGCGAGCCAAGCCTTCGGGCCTGCTGCCCAGACCTCCATGGCCTTGCTGGCATCGGCCCGCTTCACCCTGGCGGCGTCCTGTGCGCGCTCGATGTCGATATCGGTGAAGATGAAGCCGCCCGGGTAGTCCTCGATCCGTTCGCGCATCGCGAGCAGCAGCTCCCATTGGAACGCAGCAAGGTTGGCCCGCACCCGGTTGCCCACGAAGCCGAGGTTCGGCAGCTCGAGGACAGGGACCAGGAACTTCTGACGCCGGTTGGCCCAAGGGGGCGCCACCTTGCCCCCCTCGAAGTACCCCGGCGCGAGCGCCTCACCGACGTCGATGCGCAGCTGTGCGGGCCGCCCCCTGGACGCGCGCCAGAGCCAGTAGGTGAGCATGGGCGGGATGTCACGGCGATTGCCCCGCCATGCCTGCAGAAGCTCCAGGAGGTCGAGCA
The DNA here is from genome assembly GCA_937912125.1 of uncultured Pseudomonadota bacterium. Lineage (GTDB taxonomy): Bacteria > Myxococcota_A > UBA796 > UBA796 > JAFGLY01 > CALDOK01. The sequence continues at coordinate 2,738 of CALDOK010000038.1, read as the reverse complement.
CTGTCACCTGGTCTCTCGCAGACGAGATCCCCACCGCGTTGCTGAAGTCTCCGAGGCCGTTGAACACCAGGCGCGTGCATGGATTCACCCCGTCGATGGCCTTCTGGTGAACCATGCGAACCAAGCCGCGCCAAGCCCGCTCGAACATGAGGCCGCCACCGAGGTTGTCGCGGATGGCTTGGCGTAGGCGCTCGCGGTCGGTGCGCGCGTCGATGCTGAAAGAGGCGACGGGGACGCCATCGCTACGAAGCACGGCAAGGCCCTCATCCACGTTCTCATCGAGCGTCGCCCCCCGCAGTTGGAGCCCTCTGCGGTCTTCGTGGACCCAGCCGAAGACCGCTGGCGCCTTCTTCTTCTCCACCTCGGCTTTGTGCTTCCACCGGCGCAGCAGCACCAGGGCCAACGTCTCGACGAACCGACAGCGGGGACCATCGGCGCAGTCTTCGTGCCACCCCAGCCATGCCGCAGCTTCGCCGCCCTCATCCACGCGCTTGGCTGCGTTCTTCCTGACGGCCGCCGCCGCTTCGCTGCCGTGGTCGCCAAACTGCTCGAGGTAGGTCGCGCCGGCCTCAGACAGCTCGAGTGGGCCACCCTCGCGCGGCAGCGCTGCCACCAGGTGCGTCATGTGGGCCAGCAGGTCCCGCGACACGTCGTCAACCGCCCGAGGGGGGAGACCCTTCACCCGTGGCGCCATCGCCTGGCAGAACGCCATGTGCTGGTCTGTGGGCTCGTCAGGCGCGGCGAGAGCATCGAGGATGCCCCACACCTGGGCGGTGGTGGTGTCGCGGGAGAAGCTCACGCGATGTCCTCGAACTCGTTCTTGGCGGCTTCGTCCGCCGCAGCGCCGGCCACATCGTCCGAGACATCCTCTGAGTCCTCGAGGTCGGCGATGGGGTCGATGTCCTCGGCCTCCCAGTACCGACTGCCATCGAAGCGGAACGGGATCCAGGCAGTCTTGCCCGCACGCTGCTTGGCGATGCCCAGGTAGACGGTGGCACCGTCCTCGGGGATGGTGTGCTCGCCAGGGTCGCTGACGCGCACCAGGACCATGAGGCTGTCGGCGGAGTACTCGATCTCGCCGCTTTCCTTGCCAACTCCCAGGTACTCCTCCACGGCGCCCAACATCTCGTAGTCATACTTGCCCTCGTCACGGACCAGGTTGAACTTCTCGTAGCTCTGCCGAGCCGTGGAGGAGATCAGGACGATGGCCGCATTGAAGTCCCGCGCCACCGCCGCGGCGGCGTAGCTCGCCCGTGCGATCCGCTGGCGGGGGTCTTCGTTGCGCTCTGGGTTTCCAGCGACGATCTGCAGGAAGTCCAGCACGATCAAGATGGGACGCTGGCCAGACTCTTCTTCGGGGTACTTCGCCCGCATGGCGGCCGCGCGGTCGTACAGCTCATCGGCGTTCCAGCCGAAGGGCGGTGCCACCTCGAAGTGGAAGGGCAAGGACTCGAGAAGCTCACGATGTTCCTCGACAGCCTTCTCGAGGGCGTCCGGGTCGCGCCCTTGTAGAAGATCGGCCCAGCGGGCACCCGAGCTGAGCCCAAGCAGGCGGGCCGCAAGCTCTTCGGGCTTCGCCTCCAGGCCCAGGTAGAGCACAGGCACACCTTCCTGGGCAGCGTGAAGCGCGATCATCAGAGCCATGGTGGTCTTGCCCACGCCCGACGCCGCGGCGAGGATGTGGACGCCAGGCCACAGACCGCCAGACAACAGCTCCGCCAGCCTCAGGAACGGCAGCGGCACCGGCTTGTCCAGGCCAGCGGCCCGGCGCAGCAGCTTTCTGATCTCCTTGGCGAACACCCTCTTGAGGGAACGTGCCTTGACCCAGAACTCGGCGACGAGCCGGGCTTGGCGCATCTCCCATGCTGCCTTGACGGTCGTGAGCGCTACCTCAACGTCATCCTGCCCCGTGGCCAGGGCGCGCATGTAGGAGACGCCGCCGACCCTGGCCTCGAGGCCCATGCGATGCGCGGCCTCCAGGACAAGCTTCATTGACACGGCCAAGCCGCCGTCGTTGATCCAGCGGATGATCTCGAAGATCTCGCGGTTTCGGGAGTCCCAGAAATGGCTGCCGTTCAGTTCGTCCAGCCAGGCGGGGTCGATTGCGTCACACGTGAGCAGGTGTCCGAGGACCGCTTCCTCTGCCTTGGGCCGGGCGTGCGGTGCGTCGGAGCGCCGGTACCGAACAGCCAGAGCATCGCCGTCGACCTTCTCGATCAGGCCAAGTGCGACCAAATCCTCCAGCGCCTTCTTGCCATCCCCAAGGGACACGCCAGCACGGCTGCAGACTTGAGGTTCGGTCTCGGGGTCGTAGGACAGGGCGGCGAGCACGGCATCTTGCCTGAGCTCCTGGGGGAATTTGCGGACGATCATGCTGCACCTCCGCGGCAGTGGTGGAAGCGCGCAGTGATCGGGTGTTGTGGATCGCGGACGGAGCCGCTATTCTGGGGATGCATCCCAGCTCCTTTCAGTCATGGGGTGTGAACGGGTCCGGCGCTGCTACGCTGGGCTCCGCATGTGAACGGCCCTGGACCACCCAGGGCCGACTTCGGTCGGATTGAAGCCGCCGGTGGCGACAAACCGCTGTACTCGAGGCGAGGCTTCGGCTTCATCGGCCACCCGCCAACAGGTCGATCTCGTCGCCGTGATCCTGCAGGACGTAGCGACGGACCCACAGCTCCCGCGGCAGCCCACCCGGCTCTGCGGCGGGGCACGGGACCGGAGCGTTGCGGAAGGCG
>CALDOK010000037.1 GCA_937912125.1 uncultured Pseudomonadota bacterium | reverse complement strand
ACGGCTCGAGCTTCAACACCGCTTCGTAGCTGACCACGCCGATGGCGCCGCCCAGATCGTGGCTCCCGGTCCACTCGGCCTTCACGCTGCCGTCGCCCTCGATCACGCCCACCCAGCTGTCACCGAAGCCGTCCACGGCCACCCGACCCTCGACCTCCACACCGCCCACCACCGAGCCGCTCATCTGCACGGGGATCTCCCCCACGTCCTCGGCCTGGCGGTCGCTGTCGGGCAGGCAGCCGGCGGTCAGGGAGAGCACACCGCCGCTGGCCGTGCCGCTCACGGGGGCGGCGCAGGAGCCGCTCTGATCGGGGCCGCCCACATGGGCGGTGATCTCGAGCCGCCCGGTCTTGGGCCCATCGGCGATGGCGCTGGGCAGCACGCCGGTGCCCAAGGGGGTGCCGTCCACCAGCTCCATGAAGTAATCCCAGTCCCAGCCCGCGCCGGGATCGGTGTGGCACGAAGCGCCGCCCCCGCCCTCATAGGCGCAGCCGGGCACCTCGTAGTGGGCGATGACGTGGTCGCGATCGCAGGGGAAGCCGTTGCGGATGCAGATGTCCTGCACCAAGGCGGCAGAGGATCGGTACATGGCGTCGGTGTACCAGGTCTCGGGGGCGTCCACGTAGCCCTCGTGCTCGATGCCCACGGAGCGCTGGTTGGTGTCCCAGTGGCCCGCCTGCCAGGCGATGTCCTCTTCGTGCACCATCTGGGTGATCTCGCCGTCGCTGGAGCGCACCACGTAGTGGGCCGACGCCGCGGCCGAGCTGTTCTGGAACCAGGAGATGCAGCCCGAGTAGCTGCCCTGGACCGTGTGGATCACCACCATGTCGATGTCGGCGGCGCTGCGGGAGCTGTCGGTGTAGTTGCTGGCCGACGCCCCCACGAACTGAGCGCCCAGGGCGCTGCCCGAGAAGGCGTAGCGCTCCTGGTCGCGCCAGGAGAAGTCGTGGGGCTCGATCTGCAGCCACTGGCCGTCTGTGGTCTCCACCACCAGGCCCCGCTCCATCAGATCGAAGACCTGATCGGCGAAGCTGATGGCGCTGTCCTCGTCGTCCAGGCCAGCGTAGGCCTCCACCACCGGGTACCACTCCCGCATGGTGTCCACAGGCTCGCCCGTGCGCTCCTCTCGCTGTCCGGCCAGATCGGCCAAGACCCAGGCACCGGCCCGCACGTTGGCCACGCGATCCAGCATCACGGTGCTGACATCGAGACCCAGGTGGTCGGCGGCCTCCAGGGCCGAGGGAGTGGAGGGGTCCAGGCGCAGGTTCATCACGCCGACCGTCTGGTGACGGTTGGACTGGCCGCCGCGATGATCCAGCCGCGTCAGGGCGTAGGAGACCGCCACCAGCAGGTCGCGGGGTACGTCCTGCTCGGCGGCCGCCACCCGAAAGGTGGCCTCGAGGTCTTCGGGGGCGGGCTCTTCACCAGGGGCGCAGGCGAGCAGCGAGACGAGCAGCGGAGCGACGAGCATGGGCACCTCGGAAGGCGAGACCCCCCATGCCTACGCAGGAGTCGTGCCAAGCCGACAGGCTCGTATTTCCACACAAACCGCGCTCTGGTTGTGACACGGCCGCCCCACCCGGGGCGTGCTCACCCCGGGGAGACGCGACGCTGACGGCGCAGCTTGGCGGCTACTCGCCCGTCTTGACGGGCTTCATGCCGGCGGCCTTGGGGGCGCGCTCGATGGTCTTGGGGCCCGGCTTGATCACCGGCGCGGCGACCTTGGAGGGGGCGGGAGCAGCGGCGGCCTCGGCCTCGACCTTGACGGCCACGCAGGCCTTGGCGGCAAAGGCGACGGTCACAGGCTCGGCGGATTCACCCTTGTTGGCCAGGTGTACGAACCAGCCGGAGCCGGCCTCGAAGCTGGTGACCTCGTCGCCCAGGGCGGAGACGGGCACGTAGAGGTGAGCGGAGCCGGCACCCTCGGTGGAAGCGTAGGTCTTGCCGCTGTGAGGGCAGCCGCCGGTGCCGGCGGTGACATCGAGGGTCCAGGTCTCGGCGGGCCAGGTCACGTCCACCACCAGGGCGTCCTTGCCCTCGGGCATCTCGAAGTGATGCTTGACGTGACTGGAGGTGTGCACGTGGCCCTCCTGCCCGGGCTCGTGCTCCTCGACCTCGCCCTCGGCGGCGGGGGCGCCGTAGGCGGCCTCAGCACCCTCGGCGAAGGTCACGTCCACGCAGTCGGCCATGGCGGGCTCGATCACGGGGGCAGCGGCCACCGGCTCGGGCTCCACGACCGGCGCGGGCGCGGGCGGCGCGGGCTCGACCGGGGCGGGGGCGGGGGCTTCCTCGCCACAGGCGATCAGGACGAGGGCGAGGGACAGGATGGAGAGGCGCATTGGGAGCTCCAAGCTCAGGGGGCGCGGAGCCTAACTCCTTGCGATCACTCGTCACACCCCCCGTAGCGCTTCTTGCACCCCACCACCTTCACCTCCACCGGGGCCACCCCAGCGTCCAGCAGATCGATGCGCCGGGCGGCCTTCTTGGACAGGTCGATGATGCGGCCCTGCACAAATGGGCCTCGATCGTTGATCACCACCCGCACCCGCTGACCAGTGTCGCCGCGGGTGACGCGCACCACCGTGCCGAAGGGCAGGGTCTTGTGGGCCGCGGTGCGCTTGTAGGGGCGGAAGGTCTCGCCCGAGGCGGTGGCGTTGCCGCCGAAGCCCGGCCCGTACCACGACGCCTGGCCCGTCTGGACCGGGTGGTGGGCGCAGGCGGAGAGGAAGGCGAGCGCGAGGAGGAGGGTGCTGGGGTGGGTGTGCATGTGCAGGACCTTGGCGGCGGCAAGATGCAGACAAAGTAAGCCAGACAGGGCGGCGCGCACCTGCGCTCGTTCGTCGAGAAGAACTTCGGTCGTGTCCGGACCTCGAGCCAGGGCGGCGACGCGACCGCCAAGGCAGGGCGGACCAGGATCGGCGTTCCGGGGCCGGATCGCCCAAGCTGGTCCTCCAGAGCGGACCAGGATCAGGGTTCCGGGGCCGGATCGCCCAAGCTGGTCCTCCAGGGCGGACCAGGATCGGGGTTCCGGTGGCGGAGAGCCGAACATGGTCCGCCTGGGGTCCACGCAGGCCCCTCGGGTTACCGTTCGGCACCCATCCCTCGGAGGAATCCCATGTTCCGTCGCCTGTCCGTCTTGCTCGCCCTCGCGCTGCCCCTCTTCTCCCTCGCTTCGGAGACCGCCATGGCCGACGAGCTGCCCGCCTACACCCCCGACTCGAACGCCGAGAGGGCCGATGTGCCCGACGCATACCAGTGGAACCTGGGCAAGCTGTTCGACGACGACGCGGCGTGGAAGGCAGCGGCCGACGCGCTGCCCGCCTCCATCGAGGGCTTGGCCGAGTACCAGGGCAAGCTGGCCGACGGCCCCACCCTGCTGGCCTGCCTGGACCGCTACGTCGAGCTGCACTCCGAGGTCAACAAGGTCACCCTGTACTCGAACCTGCAGATCACCACCGACAGCGGCGACGACGCCGTGCAGGCCCGCAACCAGCAGGCCCTGGCGGTGCTGAACCAGTTCATGGGCGCCGCCAGCTTCGTGCGCAACGAGATCCTGACCCTGAGCGAGAAGGACATGGGCAAGGCCTTCAAGAAGGCCCCGGCCCTGCTCCAGCGCCACGGCGGCTACATCGAGGGCCTGCGCCGCCGCCAGCACACCATGCTCTCCCCCGACGCCGAGCGGGTGCTGTCCCTGGCCGGCGACAACCTGTGGGCCGAGATCGATCTGAACGAGATCCCCGCCCCGGTCGAGACCGCCTTCGGCGCCCTGCTCGACGACATCCCCTGGCCCATGGTGCACGACGAGGCCGGCGCCGAGGTCCAGCTCAACCTGTCCAACTACGGCAAGTTCCGCCGCAGCACCGACCGGGCCGTGCGCGCAGAAGCCGTCGCCGCCATGATGGCCACCCTGAACCAGTACCAGCACGTCTTCGCCGCCACCCTGGCCGGCCAGGCCCAGTTCAGCGTCTTCTTGGCCCAGTCCCGCGGCTACGACACCGCCCTCGAGGCCTACCTGGACAAGGACGACCTCGAGCCCGCGGTCTACAACAACCTCATCAGCACGGTCAACGCCAACCTCGAGCCCCTGCACCGCTACATCAGCCTGCGAAAGAAGCTCCAGGGCTACGACGCCATCTACCTGCACGACATGTACGTGCCCATCGTCGAGGGCGTGGACCAGGAGATCCCCTTCGAGCAGGCCCAGGCCATGCTGATCGAGGCCCTGGCGCCCATGGGCCCCGAGTATGTCGAGGTGCTCACCAAGGGCCTCGACCCGGCCAACGGCTGGCTCGATCTCTACCCCAGCAACCAGAAGCGCTCTGGCGCCTTCTCGGCCAGCACCTACGGGGTCGAGCCCTACGTGATGATGAACTACCAGGACAGCATGAACGACATGAGCACCCTGGCCCACGAGTACGGCCACGCCATGCACAGCTACCTGAGCATGGAGAACCAGGGCTACATGGACTACCGCTACGTGCCCTTCCTGGCCGAGATCGCCAGCACCGCCAACGAGGTGTTGGTCGAGGAGCACCTGCTGGCCCAGGTCACCGACCCGCGGGTCAAGGCCAGCCTGCTGGCCGACCGCCTGGCCGGCATGCGCGGCACCATCTACCGCCAGGCCCTGTTCGCCGAGTTCGAGCTGCAGCTGCACACCTGGGTGGAGGAGGGCACCCCCATCACCGCCACCCTGATCACCGACACCTACGGCGGCCTGGTGCAGAAGTACTACGGCCCCGACTACGCCCTGGGCGAGCACGACGCCATGGAGTGGGCCTACATCCCCCACTTCTACTGGAAGTACTACGTCTTCACCTACGCCACGGGCCTCTCCAGCGGCATCTCCATCGCCCAGAAAGTCCGCGAGAGCGAAGCTGACCGCGACGCCTACCTGGGCATGCTGAAGGCCGGCTGCTCCGCCCCGCCCCTCGAGATCCTGAAGGGCGCCGGCGTGGACCTCACCACCCCCGAGCCCATCGAGGCGGCCCTGAAGCGCTTCGACGCCACGGTGACCGAGCTCGAGGCCCTGCTCGAGAAGATCGAGGCGGCCGACGCGGCCGAGCAGGCGGTGGAAGGCGCCGAGGACAAGTAGTCGGGCCACTCGGCCCGACCACGAACACGGTAGCTAGGGCTGGTAGCTCAGGCTGATCTCGTCCAGGGACGATCCATCCCCGCTCGCCGAGTCCAGATCCACCCAGACCTCCACGTACCGAGCCGTGGCGCTCAAGCTCAAGGGCGGGCTGCTGCCCGCCGAGGACCAGCTCCCCGCCGAGCCCGCGGAGGTGCGCATGCGGTAGTAGACCGCCACCGTGCCGTCGCTCACCGAGGTGTAGTCCCAGTCCAGCTCCACCAACCCCAGGTCCGCCGCCAGGTCGAAGGCATAGTAGAAGCCGGTCTGATAGGCCGAGTACACCGACGACTCCGAGAACACGAACATCTGCACGGTGTGGGAGCGGCTGGCGGATGAGCCCAAGCTGTCGGACCGCCCACCCACCTGGTACATGATGCCGTCCCAGGCTGCGAAGGCAACATACCAACGATCCCCGCTCAGGCTCGCCGTGCCCGTACCCCAGGCGCTCAGGCCGCCGTCGTCCCCGATCTCGGCGTAGTAGGTCTCGTCGTGGGCGTAGTAGCCATCGTAGCCGCCACCCACGATGAGGTAGCCATCCACCGCCACCGCGCCGTGCCCGTACAGGGCATCGGGGATGGAGGTCTCGGTGCTCCAGGAGCCGATGGTGCCGTCGGTGCCGGGCGTGGCCATGTAGACCCTGGTGCTGGCGCTGTAGCTGCTGCGCCCACCCACCACGTAGATGTGGTCCCCAGCCACCGTCACGGCGTGGGAGTAGCGGGCCGAGGGCAGCGAGGTGGTGGTACTCCAGCTGTCGATGCTGCAGTCAGGCTCGAGCTTGGCGTAGTACACCGTCGAGTTCGCGCTCGACGAGCTGTATCCACCCAGCAGGTAGACGTAGCCGCGCACCACGGCCGCCTGGGCATAGCCGCGCCCGCTGGGCAGGGCCTGCTGGGAGGTCCACGGGGCGATGGTGCCGTCCCCATACAGCTCAGCGGTGTAGACCTCCTCGGCCGACGAGTCGCTGCTGGTGTAGCCGCCCGCCATCACCAGGCAGTGGCCATCGCTGGCCAGGGCCACGGTGGTGGTGCCCG
>CALDOK010000036.1 GCA_937912125.1 uncultured Pseudomonadota bacterium | reverse complement strand
CCATGAACATGACTACCATCGGCCCGTGCGCGATTCTGATCTTGGTGTGCTCCGGTGCAGCTGGCTGCAACCAGGCACCCGGGGCCCTGTCACTGAGCCTGGTCACGGAGGCTCCCACCACCACCGACGACCTGGTGCTCCAACTCGCCAGTCCGAACGACCCCGACGACGACCCGGTGGCCTGCGTCGTCACCTGGTTCCTCGATGGCGACGCCCAAGGAGAGCACGTCGACGCGCTCACCATTCCCGCCGCCGCCACCGCCAAACATCAGACATGGAAAGCCTACGTGGTGCCCAGCGATGGCACGCTCGAGGGTCCAGCGTCCTCGGTCGAGGTCGTGATCCTCAACACCCCTCCCGAGGCGGAGTTGTCGCTCTCTTCCACGGCCCCGCTCACCATCGATGACGTCGCTGGATCCGTTGCCTCCAGCGACGTGGATGGTGACGAAGTGTCAGTCGGATTTCGCTGGTACCTGAACAACGAGGAGACGGTCTATACCGAAGCCACACTACCCTCCGAGGCAACACAGCGGGGCCAGCTGTGGACCCTAGAGGCTATCCCCCACGACGGTGAAGAGAGCGGTGTGATGGTCAGCGCCACGGTGAGCATCGAGAACACCGCCCCGATCATGGAGCACGTCACCCTTTCGCCCGAGGAACCCTACGAGTCCGACCTCATCGAGGTCAGCGTCGACGCACGCGACGACGACGGCGACCCCATCGCCCTGACCTACGCCTGGTATGTGAACGGCGAGCTCGTGTCCGGAGAAAATGAATCCGTGCTGACTGGCGAGCACTTCGACAAGCACCAGGAGGTGTACGTCGAGGTGCGTGGCAACGATGGCTTCATCGACGGTGATGCGCTGTCGTCCGCGGCCGTCAGGGTGCTCAACAGCCCCCCCAGCATCATGGGCGTAGCCCTCGAGCCCACCGAGATCTACGAAGCCTCAGAGGTGAACTGCAGCCCCCAGGGCTGGAGCGATGTGGATGGTGATCTGGAAGACGAGGGCTCGTTCGAATTCGCCTGGGAGGTGAACAGCGTGCAGGTTGGCACGAGCGCCTCCCTCGATGGGGAGAGCTTCAACCGAGGCGACCACGTGCACTGCCGTGCGACGCCGGTAGACAGCGACGCCGCAGAGGGCGATGAGCTGAGCTCCGGAGTCGTCACGGTGTCGAATACCCCACCGGTGTTGGCCAGCGTGGATCTCTCACCCGACGAACCGGTGGAGGGGGACACCATCACCACAGCCTTGGGGACGGCCACCGACGATGATGGAGACCCCATCGACTTCAGCTACGCCTGGTCCGTAGACGGCACCGTTGTGTTCGGGGCTGACGACCCGCAGCTGGGCTCGGAGCACTTCGACAAACATCAGGTCGTCAGTGTCGCGGTTGTACCTTCGGACGACGCCGACAGCGGTAGTCCTGTCATCGACTCCGTCACAGCGCAGAACAGCTCCCCAGAGATCACCAGCCTGTCGCTCTCCCCGATGGATCTGACCACCGACGATGTCGTGACCAGCGCGGTCTCGATAACCGACGCCGATGGCGACGAGGTGACGCTGAGCTTCGCCTGGAGCGTCGATGGCACGCCGCTGATGGAGACGAGCCCGAGCCTCGACGGGGCGGACTGGTTCAGCAAAGGCGAGAACGTGGTCATCGACGTGACGCCCAACGATGGGGAGGACGACGGAGCATCGAGCTCGGCGAGTGTCGTGGTCTCCAACACCGCGCCAGGTGCGCCCACGGTCTACATCACGCCCACGGTACCCGAAGGCTACGATGACGAGCTGCTCTGCAGCGTCGCCGTCGCAGCGACCGACGCCGACGGGGATGCGCTGGCCTACTTCACGACATGGCTGCTGGACGACGTGCCCTACACCGGCACGACCAGTACGACCACCGTGTCCGGCGACACCGTGCCCTCGGGCACCTGCGTTGGTGGTGAGGTCTGGACCTGCCAGATCACGGCTGACGACGGCGAGGATGACGGCCCGCCAGGCGAGGACGAAGTCACCATCGGAGGTGCCTACCTGCAGGACGACTTCACGGTGGACTATGGGTGGGACATGGGATCCTCTTCTGGCTATCTGATCCAGGATGGTCAGCTCGAGTGGACGCTCACCTATGGCACAGGCGAGATCATGTCGTTCGAGATCGAACCGCTCAGCGGGGGTTTCGTGCTGGAGTTCGATATCCGGGTCGAGTCGATGACGGAGCATCCCTCCAGTAGTGGTTATGGCTTGTATCTCGGGCTCCTGGACGACCTCACGGGCTCCGAGGGCTTGCACCTCATGTTCTCCGATTGCGGCAGTTCCTGCGATGAGCACGACTGGCGGTTCACCGGGATGAGCTGTGGTGACAACTGTGGGTATGGGGCCAGCGGATACGCTGTCTTCGATGTGGACTACCACGTGATCTCGGAGTTCGAGCCGGGATACTTCAGTAGCAGTGCTCGCACGTCGTTGTACGTCTACGACAGCAGCGGCGCCCTTGTGCTCGAGCATACCAGTGGAACTGGGGACAGCTACGAACACACCTTCAGGTACCTCTACATCGGCACGAGCACCCGAGGTACACGCCCGACCAGCATATGCTGCGATGGCTCCGGCATCATCGACAACCTCGAGGTTCGCGCCTGGGAATAGGCGCCCCCCGAGCGCACCACACCAGCCCACCTCCGCACCTCCGCACCGCGGGCCTTCAGCAACGCCATCTACGTGGATGTCGATGGCAACGGCTGGTGGGCCCCCTAGCTTCGGCAAAAATAACTCGCGCGACAACACCCCGCCGAGCTCGCCCCGAGCCACCGGAGCGGCTCCAGGCACCGCAGATCCTTGATACTCCCTGCGCTCTGTCGAAGGAGTCGACCCCATGCCCACCCAACCCTGCCCCAGCCAGCACCGCAGCACCCGCATCGTGGCCACCATCGGCCCGGCCTCGCGCTCTCCCGAGATGCTGGTGGCCTTGATCGAGGCGGGAGTGAACGTGTGCCGTGTCAACTGTAGCCACGGGGGGCCAGCCAGTATCCGTACGGACGTGGCTGCTATCCGCGCGGCCGCGGCCAGCCTGGGCCGTCGGGTGGGGGTGCTCCTGGATCTGCAGGGTCCCAAGATCCGTACGGGCCACGCCAGCGAGCCCCTCCAGCTTCTCGCGGGCGACCGCCTCGAGCTGGTGATGGACCCCGAGCTACAGGCCAGCCCCGGCCGCATCGGCACCACCTGGCCTACCCTCTTGCACGATCTCGAGCCCGGCTCCCGGGTGCTGTTCGCCGACGGGGCCCTCGAGGCGGTGGTCGAGACGCTGCATCCCGATGCCAGCCCGCCCTTTGCGGCGCTGCGCATGGTCTACGGGGGCAGCCTGGGCGCCCACAAGGGCATCAACCTGCCGGATCTGGCGCGATCCACAAGCCGTGGTCGCCTGATGAGCAGCACTACGGACCATCACCGAGCCCAGGTAGAACCGCCGACGTAGCGGTCAGGGGAGCTGTACCTAGAGCCGCCCGGCGCTGACAGCGGGGCCACGTCGGCCTGAAGCGCCACGCCCTACCCGAACCTCGAACTCGATCTGCACCGGAGACATCCTCCCTGTACACGCGCGGCCCCGCCTGTATGGTTCACGGCCCGTTCATGTTTCCTATCCCCGTAGGAGGCCCCCGCTCGTGCGACCTATCCCCGTCCACAGTGGAGCTTGTGGTGGCGTGTGAGGGCAGGTCAGCGACGCCGCTGCTGTCTACGGAGATCTCTCCCATCTTCTGGACGTCGAGCTGGCCTCTGACGTTGGGGTCCCCCATCCCATGTGCGCGCTGTGTGCCCATCACCGGCCAGGTGCGGTAGAATTCGGTCCCCGACAGGCCGGATGGTTCGACTCTCACGAAAGCCTCTGTCGGGACGTGGAGGGCGCCGCGGATGATGTTCACTGCCGTATGGGTCATCAAGCTGTTGGGGGTTGGTGCCAGCATCGCCGCAGTCCCCGTGCTGCACGGGGAGGACAAGTCCAGCGTGGCCCTCGGGCACGTGATGGTCAGCACGGGCCTCAAGGCCGAACAGCTCGAGGCGGTATCGGTGTCCGAGCTGCTTCGGGGCGCTCAGCCCAGCATCATCGGTGCGGGGCAGGTGGTTCCGTGCGCCGCGGAGCCCGCGACCATGGTCACCATCGCCGCATTGGTGGAAGGGGCCGGCACCTCCCTCGCCTACATGGAAACGGACAAGGCCCTGTCAGCCCTCGCCCAGGGGGCCGATGCCTTGGGGTGCCTCAGCGAGCCGGCGTCCTCCGCCGTGGCAGCGCGCCTGTTCTACCTCCAGGGCCTGGCGGCCTACCAGGTGGGTGATCGCTCCGCGGCGTGGGCCGGTTTCTACCGGGCCCACGTGTTCGAGCCGAACCTGATCTGGGACGAAACGTTCAGCCCCGACGGGAAGCCCATCTTCGACCTGGCGGCATCGCAGCTTCGCAAGGCCGAGAAGGTCTCCCTCTCGTTGTTGCCACCTCTTCCGAAACAAGCGCTGTTGGTAGACGGTCGACCCGTAGAGGGCGACGGGTCGAGTGTCCGGCTGGTACCGGGGCAGCACCTGGTGCAGATCCTGGGGGATGAGACCCTCAGTCTCGGTGTCCGACTGGAGCAAGGTGGAGAAGCGCTGTTGGTGGTGCCTCAGGCCATCCCGGCCGACATGCCCTCCTGGGCTGCCCGCGCCACGCTGCGTTCCTCGCTGTCGTTGGTGTTCGGCCTCGGGTACCAGCCAGGGAAAGAAGTCTATGTCACTGCCCTGGACGGTGTATGGAAGACTATCGTGGGCAGCGACACCTTCGAGGAGATCGTGGCCCCGCGCCAGGACAACCCGGTGGACCTCACCGGCGTCCCTGCGGGCAGTGTGGTCACCTGGGTTGCCGCCGAGGGAGGCACCATCGGGCGGGCGCGGTTGGACTGGGATGCTGGAGAACTGGAGCCTGGACTGGGTCTGGGCATCCAGCCTACGGTGCGTTTGGAGGGGCTGCAGGATGGGCCCTACACCTTCACCGTGGATCATCCTCTGCTGGGCGTGGTCGAAGACCTGTTCGTGGTACAACCAGGCCAGCAGCAGACCGTAGCCTTTGACTGGCAAGTCGCGCCGGGCGCCGACTGGCTTGGGGAACGCTACGCCGCACACCTCGAGGCCGAACGCACGGCCTTGTCGGCTCAACGGGCCCGGAAGCACGGGAGAGCCGGTGCGGTGGCCGGCGGGGTGCTCGGAGCCACTGCATTGGGCTTCGCCACCCGGGCCTTGCTGGCACAGGCGAACATCAACCAGCTCCAGGACCAGATGGACCAAGCCAGCCTGGTGGGCGATGCCGAACTGCACGCTGGATACGTGGCCGATCGCAACGACGCCTTGACCGCATCCCGGGTTTCGTGGGGTGTCGCTGGTGCTGGGCTGGGGCTGGGGCTGGTGGGCGGCACCATCAGCGTGACCAGGCTGCGCTCGGCGAGAAGAAACAGCAGAGAGATCCCGGTGTGGGAGCCTCGAGAGATCGAGCGTGGGACCGATTCAGCCGAGCGGGCGACGCCCGCGCCGGCCTCGGAGCCCTCCACAGAATCGCCGGCGAACCTGTTGCCTACGGAGGGG
>CALDOK010000035.1 GCA_937912125.1 uncultured Pseudomonadota bacterium | reverse complement strand
TGAAACAGGCGTCGCTGAGGTAGACGGGCACCTGCTGCGACTTGACCCAGTGGCGGGACTGGTGTTCGATGCAAATGCAGGAGAGGACACGCCATGAATCCCACCTTCGATCTGATCACACAGCCGTGGATACCGTGTGTGGACGCTGATCATCGACCCGTCACCCTCGGCTTGCGCGACGTGCTGCTCCGGGCTCACGAGCTGCGGGAGGTCAGTGACAACTCGCCGCTCTCCACACTGGCCATCCACCGGCTGCTGCTCGCCGTCCTCCATCGTGCGATGGACGGACCTGCCGACCAGGCGAGCTGGCGGACGCTGTGGGCGTCAGGCCGCCTCCCTGCTGATGCGCTGGAGGACTACCTGTCCGCGTGGGCAGAGCACTTCGATATCTTCCACGAGCAGCACCCGTTCTACCAGGTGGGCGGCCTGGAGACGGTAGACAAGAAGGGCACGCCGACCCCCCCTGTCCCCATCGCCAAGCTCGCTGTGGAGCGCGTGGCGGGCAACAACGCGATGCTGTTCGACCATAGCGCTGACGCCGAGTCGCACGCGGTGTCGGCTCCGCAAGCCGCTCGGTACCTGGTCGCGACCCAAGCCTGGGCGCTCGGGGGTGGCCGAGGCCCGTATTCCAACATCTTCGGCTTGCACCCGTACGCCAGCCACGCGACCCAGGTCGGGGGAGTGGCAGTGCTGCTTCGCGGCTCCAACCTCGCCCGGACCCTGATGCTCAACCTGGTGCCGTACGACGCGACCCGGCCCATGCCCAGGGCTCACGAAGACCTGCCTGTCTGGGAGCGACCGCAGCATCGACCACCGGGGACAACATTGGTCGACGGCTACCTGGACTACCTCACCCTGCCGTGCCGCTACGTTCGCCTCATCCCAGAGGGTTCGTCCAGTGACGTTGTGGTTCGGCACGCCTACATCGCCCCAGGGCTCGCCTTGCCGTCAGGGGACGCGGGGCCCATGAACCCGCTGTGGTTCCAGCGGCTGGACGCGAAGCGGGGACCAGTGTCCATTCCGCTACGAGTGGACAAGGCGGTCTGGCGTGACAGCTCACCTCTGTTTGCGCTACCCAAAGCGGGCCAATCCTTCGATGGTAGGCCCCTGGCGCTGCGACAGGCACAAGACCGTTCGTTCTCACGGTTACTCGGCGCAGACGCACGCTTGATGGTCACCTGCTACGGACTGGCCAACGACAAGGCCAAGGCGCTGGCGTGGCGCTGTGAGGAACTGCCCGCACCGGTACGCCTGCTCGAAGACGCCGACCTCGTCGAGTATGTGGCAGACGCCGTGGCGGACGCCGAGCAGGCCGCTCAGGCCATCGGTAAGGCATTTCGCACCCTGGCCTTCCGTGTCCTCGAGGCCAACGAGAAGGCTCCTGATCCGAAGGATGTGAGCAGGCTGTCCCAGCGCATGCAAGCCGGCGCGGGGTTCTGGCCCCAGCTCGACGAGCCGTTCCGGCGCTTCCTCCGTGGGCTCGATCAGGATGCCGATGAGGCTCTCGGCGTCTGGACGTACCGAGTGCTCCACGAGGTCAAGGACGCCTTCCAGCGAGGTGCCCGCTTCTCCCAGGGCGGCATTGACCGCCAGCTTCGAGCCCTGGTGCTCGCCGAGACCAACCTGCACAAGAACCTGCGTCCGCTGCGCGACCGAGTTCCACAATTTCCCGTCAAGGAGGCATAGCCGTGGCCGACACGCCCGCACTCATTCGCCACCTGCTCGAGCTGGCCGCCCGCGAGGATCGAGGCGCGCTCGCCGCGCTCCGACGTGGCCTTGGCAAGCCGCCTGGAAGCGTCGCAGAGACCTACCCGCACGTCACCCCCTACATCCCCCACAGCGACAACACGACGGACCGCGACTGGCCCTACTACTTGGTGGGCAGCCTGTTCGCGTTGCACCCTGAAGGTGGTGCCAAGGGCGACCTGGGGTGGACCTGTCGGCAGCTCGGTGAGCATCCCAGCGCCGAAGCTCGATTCAAGGCTCTGCTGAGCGCACACGCGCACGACGTGCCAGGCCACCTGCGCCAGATCGTGAGCTTGGCCCGCTCCGCCCCACGCCGCACCCCCGTGGACTGGGAGTCGCTGCTGCTCCATCTCCGCCATTGGACCCACCCCGACAGCTGGGTCCAGCGTAGGTGGGCCCGGTCCTACTGGTCTCCCAGCGTCTCCGATTCCTCCACCTCCGAAAACACCTGAGGCCCCATGTTCATCGAGCTCCACGTCATCCAGAATTTCGCCCCGTCCAACCTGAACAGGGACGACACCAACAGCCCGAAGGACTGCACCTTCGGCGGTTACCGCCGCGCGCGCATTTCCAGCCAGTGCTTCAAGCGGGCCATCCGCATGCACCCCGCCTTCACGGCGGAGGTGGGTAGCAGCAAGGGACACCGCACCAAGCTCCTGGTGGACCACATCGCTGGCAAGATCGCCGTGGGCGACCGCGACCGCGAAACCAGCCGCACGGTGGTGTCGGCGGTGCTCCAAGCTGCTGGCTACAAAGTGGACGACAAGCTGCGCACCTCAGTCCTGCTTTTTCTGTCGCCCGGTGAACTGGATGGCTACGCGGAGCTGATCAGCGGACACTTCGACGACTTGAAGGCGCTGGTGGACGCCGAGTCGAAGAAGAAGCAGCCTGGCACGATCAAGCTCGAGAAGGTCTTCAAGAAGGCCATCGAGAGCCTCGGCAGTCGTGTGGATGCCGCCGACATCGCGCTGTTCGGGCGGATGATTGCCGAAGCCAAGAACCTCAACATCGACGCCGCTTGCCAGGTGGCCCACGCTATCTCCACCCACCCTGTCCAGGTGGAGATGGACTTCTACACCGCCGTTGATGACCTCCAGCCCAAAGAGGACACCGGCGCGGGAATGATGGGGGTGATCGAGTTCAACTCGGCGTGCTTCTACCGCTACGCCGTTGTGGACACGGAGCAACTGGTCGCCAACCTCCAGGGGGACAAAGCGAGCGCCAAGGCTGCGGTGCTGGGGTTCCTCAAGGCTGCGGTCGCGGCCATCCCCACCGGAAAGCAGAACTCCATGGCCGCCCACAACCCTCCCTCCTACGTTCAGGTGCGGGTACGCGACGGTGGCATGCTGTGGTCGCTGGCCAACGCGTTTGCCGAGCCCGTCCTCGTCAACCGACGCCACACTGACCTCGCCCTGACGTCCATCGAGAAACTGCGTGCCTACGACGCCAACTTGACGGAGATGTACGGGGCCGATGGCGTCGTCCTCGACCGTGCGGCCAGCACCTACGCCGACCACCGCGACAGCGCGCTGGCGGAGCTGTGGCAGGCTGTGGCGGAGGCTCTGGCATGACCTCAGCCACCCTGCTGGTGCGCTGCGATGGTCCGATGCAGTCCTGGGGCACCCGCAGCCGCTTCGGCGAGCGCGACACCGAGCGCGAGCCCACCAAGAGTGGAGTCTGTGGCCTCCTGGCCGCAGCTCTTGGCCGCCCTCGAACCGCCGACGTCCACGACCTGGCTCTGCTGACGATGGCCGTCCGGATCGACCAGCCTGGGCACGTCGAGATCGACTACCAGACCGCCGGCGGCGGATCGTGGAATGGGAGCGCATACGGCGTCGCCAAGGCCAGTGGGGCGACACCAGAGACTGCCCTGTCTCGCCGTTACTATCTCGTCGACGCCGACTTTCTGGTTGCCCTGCAAGGCGACAGGGAGCTGCTCGAGCGTCTGCAGGCGGCGCTGCGGGCCCCCCGCTGGCCGCTGTTTCTGGGGCGCAGGGGCTACTCCCCTGGGCACCCACCGTATGTGCCGGGAGGATTGCTATCCGTGGGACTCACCGAGGCGCTTCGGTCGCACGCCTGGCCGCAGTTCGACGGCGCACCAGTCCCTGAGTTGGATGCTGTCGTCGAGTGTACGCCCGGTGAAGCCGGGGACCTTCGGCGCGACGTCCCCGAGTCGTTCGACCCGCAGGCTCGACGCTACGCGGAGCGTCGGGTTCGTCGCGTCCGGCTGACCCCGCTGGAGAAGTGAAATGTTCCTAAGCCGTTTGCACCTGAATACCCGCTCGCGCACGGTGCGCCGCGACGTCTCCGACTGCCATCAGCTTCACAGGACGGTCATGGGTGCCTTCCCCGACCTCGTCGGAGGTCGCGCGGGTGCTGCTGTCCTATTCCGCCTCGAGACGGAGCGTATGCCTCCTGTGCTCTACGTCCAGAGCGCCGCCCCCCCGGACTGGGCCGCGCTGCCCGAGGATTACCTCCACCAAGACTGGATGGGGGAAGCGAATCCGGCGGTGAAGTCGGTCGTCACCGCGTGGCGCGGGCTCCAACGAGACCAGCACCTCCGTTTCCGGCTGCTCGCCAATGTCGTCCAGAGGCTGCGCGTGCCTGGTGGTGGCACGGGCCCCCGAGTGCCGGTTTCGGATCCCGAGCAGCAGTTGGCCTGGCTGGCGAAAAAGGGTGAACAGGGTGGCTTTTCCCTGCTTGCCACACCCGAAGACGACGGCGTCCCGGCGGTTTGCGCGGTCAAGGATGGAGCCCGCAACGGCTGGAAGGGGAAAGAAGGAGACAAGACCCGGCTGAGCTTTGCCGGGGTGCTTTTCGACGGCAGGCTCGAGGTCACCGACCCCGACGCATTCCGCCGAACGCTTCGTGACGGCATCGGGCCCGCCAAGGCGTACGGCTACGGCTTGCTGTCCATCGCTCCATAGGCCCATCCATGGGCGTTCCCACAGGGTCGAGGATCGCGCTTCAGTCGCTCCCCCGCGTGGGGAAGGGCTGGACCTTTCTCTTTGTCGAGCACGCTCGGATCGACCGGAAGGACAACGCGATCATCATCCATGACAAGCGCGGGTCACTCCCAGTGCCCTCGGCGGTGCTGTCGGTGCTGCTGTTGGGGCCAGGAACCACGGTCACGCATGAAGCGATGAAGACCTTGGCCGACTGCGGATGCTCCGTCGTCTGGTGCGGAGAAGGTGTTGGGAGGTTCTACGCGTCGGGCCTGGGAGAGACGCGACGAGCAGCCAACTTGATGCACCAGGCAGAGCTTTGGGCAGACCCGGACAAGCGCCTCGCGGTCGTGAGGCGAATGTACGAGCAGCGTTTCACGAGTGATCTCCCTGAGGGGCTGACTTTGGAACAGATTCGGGGCCATGAGGGTGTCCGTGTGCGACAAGCCTACGCCCAGGCCAGCAAGGAGACGGGGGTCCCGTGGAGAGGGCGCAACTACACGAGGGGCGACTGGAGGGCTGCTGATCCCGTCAACCGGGCGCTGTCCACAGCGAACAGCTGTCTGTATGGAGTATGCCACTCGGCCATCATCGCGACGGGCTTCCTACCGGGGCTCGGCTTCATCCACACGGGTAAGCTGCTCTCGTTCGTGTACGACATCGCGGACCTCTACAAGGTGGACGTGACCATCCCCATCGCTTTTCAGGCTGCGCAGCATGGCGAGCCTGGCAAGCTCTCGTCCATGGTGCGCCGGATGTGCCGAGCCGCCTTCACCAGAACCAAGCTCATTGCCAGGGTGGTCCCGGACATCCAGACGGTGCTGGGGTTGAAACCCCAGCCTTGCCACTATGTGGAGGTCCAGGAAGACCCAGACTCTGACCTGGGCCTCTCGCTCTGGGACC
>CALDOK010000034.1 GCA_937912125.1 uncultured Pseudomonadota bacterium | reverse complement strand
GTGGGCTCTGGACGGTGGGCTCGGCCTGGCTGCAGCCGATGGCGAGGAGGGCGAGAACGAGTGCGCGCATAGATATTCTCCTATATCGGGGGCCGTCGGGTCCCTATCGACTCCAAGAGCCGGGAGCAGCCCCTTTTGTTTCGCGCTCGCCCGAGCAGCATCTGTTTGGGCTTTTATGACAATCTCGAGAATCCACGATGCGAGCGATGTGGCATCCTGGTGTGGTTCGAGGTGGCCGGCCACCTCGCAGGAGGTGCCTTGTGAGTCCTGCCCCTCGCCTGCTGGTCTGCCTGACCCTGCTCGCCCTGTCCGCCTGCCACAGCGTGGGGGGTGTCTCCACCGACGAGGACGGGGACGGCTCGCCTTGGGATGAGGACTGCGACGACTACGACGCCAACGCCTACCCGGGCGCCGACGAGATCTGCGACGGCATCGACAACGACTGCGACGGGCGCACCGACGTGGACGCCATCGACGCGCGCAGCTGGGCGGTGGACTTCGACGGCGACGGCTACGGCGACATGCAGGCCGCGGTGGAGTCCTGCGAGCCGGTGGAGGGCATGGTCGAGGACGCCACCGACTGCGACGACACCGACGCGGCCATCAACCCCGCGGCCGAGGAGATCTGGTACGACGGCGTGGACGGTGACTGCGACGGCCTGAGCGACTTCGACGCCGATCTGGATGGCTACGACAGCGCGCTGTACGAGGGCGACGACTGCGACGACGCCGACGCCACGGTCAACCCGGGCGTCGACGAGATCTGGTACGACGGCGTGGACGGCGACTGCGATGGGGCCGACGACTTCGACCAGGATGGCGATGGCTACCGCTCGGACAGCTACGGCGGTGACGACTGCGACGACACCGACGCGGCGGTCCTGCCCGGAGCCGAAGATGTCTGGTACGACGGGGTGGACAGCGACTGCGATGGCGCCGACGACTTCGACCAGGACGGCGATGGTTACGCGAGCGACGGCTACGGTGGTGACGACTGCGATGATCTGGACCCCGCGGTCAATCCGGGCCAGACCGAGCGCTGGTACGACGGCGTGGACAGCGACTGCGACGGCCTGAGCGACTTCGACGCCGACCTGGACGGCTACGACTCCGACGCCTACGGCGGAGACGACTGCAACGACCTCCTCGCGGGGATCAACCCGGGCGCCGAGGATGTCTGGTACGACGGCGTGGACAGCGACTGCGACGGGGCCAATGACTACGATCAGGACGGCGACGGCTACGGGTCCGACGAGTTCTGGGGCACCGACTGCGACGACACCGACGCCGCCGTCAACCCGGCCGCGACCGAGGTCTACTACGACGGCGTGGACGGCGACTGTGACGGCGCCAGCGACTACGACGCCGATCTGGACGGCTACGACTCGGACGCCCACGGCGGCGCCGACTGCGACGACGCCGACGCCGGGGTCAGTCCGGGCGCCAGCGAGCTGTGCGACGGCCTGGACAACGACTGTGACGGCACCGTCGATGAGGACTCCGCCGCCGACGCTCCCACCTGGTACGCCGACGCCGACGCCGACGGCTGGGGTGATCCGGACGACACCACCGTCGCCTGCACCCAGCCCAGCGGCACGGTCACCAACGCCAGCGACTGCGACGACACGGACGCCACCCTGAACCTCGACGACGTCGACAGCGACGGCTGGACCAGCTGCGATGGGGACTGCGACGACAGCGACGCCACCATCAACCCCGACGTCGACGAAGTCGTCGACGGCATCGACAACGACTGCGACGGCGAGGTGGACAACACCGACGAGACCTGGGTGGTCACCACGGTCGAGGACTTCCTGCTGGGCAGCATCGACGGCAACGGCGCCCTGACCAGCGACGACGACGGCGAGCTGGCCCTGGCCTGGAGCGCCACGGGCTACGCCGCCGCCGGCAGCACCGAGTCCCTGCCCTCGGCCCGATCGTCCATGGGGGTGGTGGCGGCCAACGGGTACCTCTACACCGTGGGAGGCTCGACCAGCAGCGGCTACCTCGACGAGGTGGCCTCGGCGTACATCAACAGCGACGGCAGCCTCGACCCCTGGGACGACAGCCTCGAGGCCCTGCCCACGGGTACCACCACCGTGGCCCTGGCCACCGACGGGCACTGCCTGGTGGTGGCTGGCGGCTACACCAGCTCCGACTCCACCGCCGAGGAGGTCTACACCGCCGTGCTGTACGGCGACGGCACCATCGCCCCCTGGGTGGCCCAGGACGATCTGCCGTCGGGGGTCAGCTACTCGGCCGCGGTGGCGCTGAAGGGCCACGTCTACGTGCTGGGTGGTCAGGATCACAACGGACGCGACGACACCGTCTACTACGCCCGGCTCCAGCCCGACTGCTCCATCGACAGCTGGAGCACCACCACCTCGCTGCCCTCGTCCCGCTACGCCCACGCCGCCACCGTGGTCGGAGACCACATCTACGTGCTGGGGGGCTACACCAGCTCGGGAGCCAGCTCACGGGTGTACATGGCCACCCCGGCCAGCGACGGCAGCATCTCGTCCTGGTCCACCCAGAGCTCGCTGCCCACCGGCCTGTACTTCCTGGGCGCCACCGCGGCCAACGGCTACCTCATCGTGGGCGGCGGCGACACCGGGTCATCCACCCGGGACGAGACCTACTACGGGGTCATCGAGGACGACGGCTCCGTCAGCGGCTGGGGCGCGGGCACGGCCACGCTCTCCGGAGATCGTCGCATGTACGCTCTGGTCAACTGGGACGACCACATCTACCAGGTCGGCGGCCGCTCGGATCACTCGAGCTACACCAGCTCCAGATCCTCCGATGTCTACCAGCTCAGCTTCACCACCTCGTCCAGCTTCTCGGCCTACCAGACCGGCTTCGGCTACGTCTTCGACCTGGGGTCGAACCTCGCGGTCTCGGAGCTGGACTGGGACACCACCACCGTGAGCGACGGCGCGGCCACGGTCTACTACCGCATGGCCACCGCCAGCGGCGCGGCGGGCTCCTGGAACTCCGCGGGCAGCGCTCCGCCCTTGAGCCTGAGCGCCACCGCCCGCTTCGTGGAGGTCTGGGTGGAGCTGGAGTCCAGCGTGGGGGATGGCTCGTCGCTGAACGAGATCAGCCTGACCTACGAGCCCTAGCCTGCGGTCTGGCGTCTCCGAGTCGCGGTTAGTCCGATGATCAGGAGCAGCCAGGTGCCGGGAGCCCGCCTGGTGCGCCGCTGGCTCGAGCAGCCGCAGCCCTCGTCATCCAGATCGCCGGGCCGCAGGGCGCCGCTGCCGGAGTCGCTGTCGTCAGGTGTGTCGCTGTCGTCCGGCTGCTCGCAGCTGTCGCGCGTGAGGGTGTAGAGGATCTCTTCGTCAGCGATGACGAAGCCGCCGCAGGAGCCGAGCTCCTCGGACCAGTCGGCCCAGAACTGGTGGAGGCGGTCTGCTGGTTCGAGGTCCAGCAGCTGCCCGTAGTCTCCGTCGTCGTTCCAGCAGCCGAAGCGATCTCCGAGGATCTCTGCAGCGTTGAAGGCCTCGTCTTCCGCCAGCACGGCGCAGTTGTGCCCGTCGGGTCCAGTGACCAGGCGCCAGCAGTGGTAGCCATCCTGGGCGAAGACGTCCTCGAAGATCCTGGTGCCGTCCTCTTCTACGGTCACCCGACCGCAGCGAAACCAGTAGTTCCCCGAGGGAGGGTCGGTGTAGAGGGTGGTCAGGGCCGCCCGGGTAGGGTCGCGTGGGTCCGGCCGGAGTGCATCCACGATCCAGTTGTCCCCGCTGCCTTGCTCCCAGATGCTCACGGCGTGCTCTTCGACGTTCCAGGCTGGGCAGTCGGGATCGCAGGTGCGCTCGAGCAGGGCGTTGCCCTGGTCGGGTAGCGTGCCCACCGGGGTGTCGATCACCTCGCCGGAGTAGATGCTCTTGAACCAGGCCGACTCCAGGCTGCCAGCGTAGGCGAGGAGGCCCCGGTACTCGGTCTGGACCACTCCGTCCTCGACGTTGTGGTACGAGTGCCCCTGCTCGCGAGAAGCCAGCATGAGGTGTCCCTCGAAGCTGGAGGGAAAGTTCATCCCCCCAGCGGCGTCGCCCCAGAGCGCGGCATCCGCGAGCTCCAGGGTCCAGCCGCTGGCGCTGACCTGCAGCGCCGACGCAGCGGTGATCGTGAGCATGGCGTGCAGCAGCAAGGTGTCCTCCCAGGGCACGGCGCGTCCTGCGACGCTACCACGCGCCCCTGGGGGGAGTGTGCCTCACCCTGCCTGCCCTGAGGCTCCCTATTCGGCGTCTTCGGCCTCTTCGGCGGGCGGCAGGGCCTCGAGCTCGGCGACCAGGGCCTCGAGCTCGGTGACCGTCTCGTCGAAGCGCTTCATGGCGGCCTCGATGGGCTCGGGGGTGGTGAGGTCCACGCCTGCACCCTTCAGGATCTCGAGGGGCGGAGCCGAGCAGCCGGCCTTCAGCATGCCCAGGTAGGCGTCGCGGTTGGCTTCGCTCTCGCGGACCTTCTCGGCGATGGCGATGCCGCTCGAGAGGCCCGTGGCGTAGGTGAAGACGTAGTACTTCCAGTAGAAGTGGGGGATGT
>CALDOK010000033.1 GCA_937912125.1 uncultured Pseudomonadota bacterium | reverse complement strand
GGGCATCAACCCCAGCGCCACCGAGATCTGGTACGACGGCGTGGACCAGGACTGCGACGGCAACGACGACGATCAGGACGGCGACGGCTGGTCCCTGGACGACGACTGCGACGATCTCGATCCGACCATCAACCCCGACGCCACCGAGATCTGGTACGACGGCGTAGACCAGGACTGCGATGGCGGGGACGACTACGACCAGGACGGCGACGGCTGGGCCCTGGCCGACGACTGCGATGACGCCGACCCCACCAGCTACCCCGGAGCCGAGGGCCTGGACGAGGACTGCAACCCCGTGGACACCGGCGACACCGGTCCGGCACCCGACACAGGCCCTGGCCCCGGCGACAGCGGCGGCCTGTCCTACAAGGGCGGCGGCGGCTGCACGGGCTGCACCTCAGCTGCCGGCACGCCCGCCAGCGCGTGGCTTCTACTGGGCCTGGCCGGCCTGGTCCTCCGACGGAGGCGCCCAGCGCCGGGTGACCCCCGACGCCATCACTCGCTGACGGAGGTCCCCGCCCGCACCGACCATCCAGCCAGGGCCTCGTAGCTGAGGTTCAGGCTGCGGGTGCGGCCGTCCTTGGTGGCGTAGATGCTGCGATCCTTGCCGCCCTGCTGCTCCTCGACCTCCCAGCCGTCGCTGCAGGCGCGGAATTCGCTGGCCAGGGGCTTCCAGGCCGCCAGGGCGGCCGCCTCGTCGGCGGGCTCGATGGAACACGACACCCCAAGGTCGATGGCGAAGCGGCTCACGCTGCAGGAGCTGGCGAACGCCATGGTGTCCAGCAAGGTGCGCTGCCGCAGCTGGGAGACAACCCGGCTGTCCTCGATGCCCTCGAGGCTCCAGGGATCGGCCACCTCGTAGACCTGCAGCTGATCGCACAGGGAGCCAGAAAGGATCCGCGGCACCATGAACTGGTAGGCCCCCTGGGCCGAGCTCTGCTTGCCGAAGACGCTCAGCTGGTACTCGCCTGTGACGGTGGCCGCGTGGTCGATGATCGCGGTGCTGCCCGAGACGGCGTGGGACTCCGCCTTGATGGGCGCGCCACCCGGCGGCAGCAGGACCAGGTAGAGGTCGTAGAGATCCGACAAGGCTGCCAGGCGCACCCGCGTGCCGGCCTCGACCTCGAAGCCGAAGACCTCGTAGTTGGCGCCATCATCCATGGCGGGATCCGATGGATCGAGCTCGCTGTCGATGATGCTCGCGTTGGGACCACCAGCGCTGGACTCGGCCGCAGCGGGAGCCTGCCCGACGGCCTGCAGCATCGTGCCCAGGGTGGCGGGGGCCCCCACGCCGCTGGTGTCGTAGAGCGAGATGCTCAGCTCCACCTTGCCCTTGATCCCCGGGGTGTCGGAGAGCAGGAAGACCTGCCAGGCACCGGGGGTATGCAGGCGCAGCCAGCCGTCGGCCTCGCCGGCGTTGGGGGACAGATCACCGATGGCGGTCGAGTCGTCGCCCGGCGTCACGGCGATGAGGATGGGGGTCACCTTGGCCACCTTGGACTTGGCCTCCACGTGCAGCACCAGATCCGCTTGGGAGGCCGACACCTCGACCCCTACGAAGGGACGGCCCAGGTCGTCGGTCTCCTCGGACCCCCAGATCAAGGTCTGGTCCTGGACCGACTCGGGGATGAACCCGAGCGCGAGCTGCTGGGCGTAGCGAGCCCGGTCGATCTCCACCGGTTCTTCGGCTTCTTGGCCCAGGGCAAGCCCTGAGAGGACGAGGAGGGTCAGCGCGTACATGAGATCTCCAGCGCAGGTGTGGGCTGAAAACTGTAGATCAGGCCTGCGCACAAGTCGTCCTGCGCCCCCAGGGTCCCCACAGGCACGAGGTTCGTCGAGCAGCGACCCCGCAGCTTGGGTCGCGCCACTCACCAGCTCGGGAGATGGCGCGGCTGGAGGGGCGCCCGGAGCCTGGTTCAGGCCCAGCTTGGGTTAGAATCGAGCCTGGCCAGGAGCGCGCGATGAACGGCAGCGTCCACATCTTCACCTTCAAGCGGGGCCTGCTCTCCCGGGTCGCCCACGATCTACGGCTGTCGGTCGGTCGCTACCAGATCAGCGTCGACGGCGACGCGGTCACCGCCAGCTTCGAGGCCCGCTCCCTACAGGTGGACGGCGTGATGAAGAAGGGCAAGCTGGACCCCCACGCCCTGAGCGCCAAGGACCTGCGCGAGGTGCTGACCAACACCCACGGCCATGTGCTCCTGAGCGACCGCCACCCTCAGCTCCGCTTCGCGGGTCGGGCCCAGCGCAGCGGTGACATCCTGCGGGTCAGCGGCGATCTGGACATGGTGGGCAGGCGGGCGGCGGTGGCCTTCCCCCTGCGGATCATCGGCCAGCGGGCTGCAGGCCAGGTGGAGCTGCGTCCCACCCGCTGGGGCATCGCGCCCTTCAAGACGCTGATGGGCGCCATCGCCCTCGAGGACAGGGTGGTGGTGGCCTTCGATGTGGTGATGCCCGAAGGCATGGTGGGCCCCCGCGCCCGCTGACGACAGCGGCCGCGAGGTCGAGGCGCTGGGCTCAGAGCTCGCCCAGCAGGATCAGCTCCGCCATGCCCGCCCTCCACACACCGTCGGGGGAGGCGCGAGAGGCGCCCACGAGCAGGTCCAGTCCCCCATGGCCGTCCACGTCCTGGAGCACATCGGCCGACAGCCCGTAGCGGTCGTGGTCCGCTGCCCCCTCGAAGCTCAGGTGGCGCAGATCGTCGACCTCGACGTGGCCCACGACAGGTCCGAAGACCACATGGGCGACACCCATGTAGCTCAGGTGGTCCGGGTAGCCGTCGAAGGTCAGCATCAGATCGATGTCTCCGTCACTGTCCACATCGCCGGCGGACTCCACCGACATCCCCCCTGGCCCACGGCAGCCGATGGGGTTGATGGAGCCAGAGCGGGCGTCGAGCACGCCCGCCTCGCCGCTCACCGGTCCGGATACGATGTGGTACTCGCCGGCGTTGTACCCCCCGCAGTCGTCCGACCAGTCCTCACCGATGACCAGATCGCCGTAGCCATCGCCGTCCAGATCCCCTGGGAGCTCGACGGACTGGCCGAACATCGAGGGCCAGTCGCGGCCGTTGTGCAAGACCGCGGTGGCGTCGGTGTTGCTCGACGCATGGATCTGGAGAGATCCCTCGGCCGGGCCAGACACCAGCATGACGTACCCCATGTAGCCGTAGTCGTTGCTGTAGGCCGTGCTCACCAGCAGGTCTCCCAGCCCATCGCCGTCGATGTCGTCACCGCCTGCAGCGGCTTGGCCCAGCTCCCAGCTGTTCGTGAGCACCCCCGCCGCGTCGTCGAGGCTCATGGAGACGGTGACCGGCCCGTGCACGATGTAGGCCGTACTCAGCGCGGGGGCTGCCACCAGGATGTCGTTCTGCGCGTCGCCGTTGATGTCCCCCAGGTTGGCCACGGTGTACCCCGCCCCGCCGCCGCCGGTGGTCCCCGAGAGCACCAAGGAGCGGGCCTCGATGGGCTGATCGCCCCAGCTCGAGAAGCCCCCGTCGCCCAGCACCAGGAAGGCCACCCCCGCCCCGCTCCCAGCCATCGAGGATCCCGGGGCGCCGACCAGCAGATCGTCCAGGCCGTCACCGTTCATGTCCCCCACCGCGTCCATGGCATGCAGCCCCGTGGTCCCGCGCTCGGTGACGGCCAGGCTGGCTACGGCGTCGCTGTCCAAGCCCTGGCCGAGCTCGCGCCAGTGGGCACCACCCTGGAAGATCGTGATCTGCGCCGCGGCCTCGGTTGGGGTCGCAGTGCTGATGGCGAAGTCGGTGAAGCCATCACCGTCCAGATCCCCGGCGCTGGACACCTCGCGGCCGAACTCCTGGCTCGCGGTCTGGCCGTCGATGAGCACGCGGATGTCGGTGTCGGCGTCGGTG
>CALDOK010000032.1 GCA_937912125.1 uncultured Pseudomonadota bacterium | reverse complement strand
GGCGCCTTTGTTCGGTGGCATCCTCCGTGGCGAGGTGTGCGAGCACTGCGGCTATGTCATGCCCTCGAATCCGCGCAGCGAGCTGGTCCCGCTCCACCTGAACGAGAACCTGTTCGAGGTCGAGGGGGCGCTGCCCGTGTTTCCCGCAGACCGGGAGACCCTGAGTCGCTATCCCCTGGGGGGCAGCCGCCCACTGATCCAGGCGCTGGCCGATCACTTCGGGCTCGAGCCCGAGGCGGTCTTCGTCAACGCAGGGGCCTGCGCGGTGCTGAACGCGGTCTTCTCCATGTGTGCCAATGTGGGCGCCGTGGCGGTGCTGCCCAGCCCAACATGGTCCTACTACCACGAGGTGCTCGGCGGCCTGGGCGTGATGCGCGTGGAGGTGCCGCAGCGGCTGGGGGCCGATGGCTACCGCTACGATGTGGCCGCCATCGCCGAGTGTGCTGCGAGCGAAGGGGCCACCATGGTGGTGCTCACCTCGCCCAACAACCCCACCGGCAACCGGGTCGGCTACGACGAGGTCCGCGCGCTGGCTCAGCGCTGCCCGGGCTCCCTGGTGATCCTGGACGAAGCCTACTTCGGCTTCGCGCCCCCGGACCCCATGCGCGTGGCCGAGCTGGTGTCGGCTTGTCCCAATGTGGTGGTGGTGCGCACCTTCTCCAAGGCCCTGGGGCTCGCTTGCTTGCGGGTGGGCTTCGCCCTGGCCGGGATCGGCGCCAGGGTGCTGCTCCGCCGACTCCCGGTGCCCTTCGGGCTGGCGGGGTACGCCCAGGAGTTCGCTATCGCTCGTCTGGCCGATCACGGCTACCACGCCGCGGTCCAGCAGGCGTGGCGGCTGGCCCGGGACACTATCTGCGAGGGCTTGAGCGAGCTGGATGGCTTCTTCGTCTACCCCAGCGACGCCAACTTCGTGTTGGTGCGCACCCCCCCGGGACGCGCGCGGGCCATCCGCGATCACCTGGCCGAGCGAGGCTTCCTGGTGAAGCTCGGTGACTGCGCCGAGATGCCTGACCACCTGCGCATCACCTTGGCCGAGGCGCCCATCATGGAGCGAGTGCTCGCGCTGGTTCGCGAGCTCTGAACGGGGACTCGACCGTCAGTCCTCGAGCCCAGCGGCGGCGTTGGTCGCGAACGCGATGAGCAGCGTCGCGTCGTCCGTGTCGATCTTCTTGCCCTGCTGTGCCTGGACCTTGTTGACGAAGGCCTCGAGCTGGTTGAACGCCGCGCTGGCGCTGCCACGCTCGGACGAGGCGGCGGCGGCCTGGGCGCTGGCCAGCAGTGCGTTGGCGGTGCCTGTGGAGAGACCCAGGGAGATCACCAGCGCGGGCAGGCCCGAGACCGAGTCGGCGCAGCCGTCGCCGTCGGCATCCAGGTCCGCGCCAGCATCGTCCGGGCAGGAGTCCAGGGCGTCCGCCACGTCGTCGTCATCGCCGTCGGCGGAGAGGTCGATCCAGGAACCGAGATCATCCAGGCCCAGCCCGTCGAGCTGCGCGGCGCCCGCGATGGGCAGCAGGAAGAAGTCCGGCGCGGCGCTGAGGTTGCCAGCGGCCCAGGTGCCACCGGTGATCGCGCCGCCGGCGTCTAGCTCGAGCACATAGGCGTAGAGCTGCTTGGTCAGGCCATCCTCGGTGAGGGGGTCGAGGTAGGTGACCGTGGTCTCGACGTAGGCGTAGCTGTCTGCCCGAGTGTCCAGCAGCAGCCACCCCACCTCGTCGAGCGCTCCCTCGAGCTCCACCTGGTCCAGGTCGGCGAGGATCGTCTGCTCGTAGCCTACAACCGGGGCGAACTGGAGGGCGTCGAAGGGCGAGCGGTCGACGGCGAAGGACAAGCCCTGCAGGCCCACCACGTTGGTGATCAGCGCGTGGAAGGTGCCGGCGTTGCCGTCGTAGCACTCCGGCTCCTGGATGAAGCCGTCCTCGTCCACGCTGACGCTGGCGTCCCCCGCGTAGAACTCCGGGTCCACCAGGAAGCCGTCCTCGTCCACGCTGACGCCGTTGCCCACCTGGGCGTAGGCGCTGGGATCGATGATGAAGCCGTCCTCGTCGATGGTCAGTGTGTCGTCGCCCAGATCGAGGCTGCAGGCACTGCCTACCACCCGGGCGGTGGTGGTGGCGTAGCCGATGGTGGCCAGGGCCCCGAGCTCGTCGGCGCTGAGGGTGGTGCCGTCCAGCTCGACGCTGAGCTTGGGTTCGGGCTCGAGGATCGCCGCGGCGACCCAGGCATGGCACAGGCCGAAGTAGAACTCGTCGTCACCGACGTCCTCCTGCTCGTCCCTGACGAGGGCGGACTCGCTGGAGTACGCCTGGGCCGTCTCCGCGAACGCGGGCTGCCCGCCATCGGAGGCGAACACCGGACAGGACTCCACCTCGGCGGCGATGGCATCCCAGCTGGTGGAGTCCCCGTCGCCGTACAGCGACAGCCACAGCGCGGCCGCCTGGGTGACGGCGTCGGGGGCGGGGGCGTCGCTCTCGTAGACGGGATGGAAGCTGGACGGCCAGGGCGGGCTGTCGGCGCGCCCGGACAAGGGCAGGTCGCCGAGCTGGACCACGAGCGTGCCACCGAAACGATCCGGGTTGTTGCTGGGATTCCACTGGTCGGCCAAGGCCGCTCCGGTCGGGGCGAGCGCTGCGGAGAGGAGGACTGCGCAACGGAGCCAAGGCGTGGGGGAGAGGGTCATGATCGTCCGTGGGAGTGTAGGGTCGAAGGAGACAACTCGGAGCCTTCGCTCTGGGAGCCGGCGCGCGCGCAGATTAGCCCGGATTGGCCGATGAGCCCATTGGAATTCACACTCTGCAGAAGGGGGGCTCGCGGAACCCCTGTGGGATAACCATCGGCGTCGACCCACCTTCGGTCGCACCCAGGAAGCCCCATCGCGAGCGCCCCCCCCATCGTCGATGCCGGCCATCGGGCGCCCCAGCGGCCTGGGGTGCTGTTCGACTTCGACGGCACCCTGACCCCGGGCGACACCATGGCTGGGTTCTTCTTCCACTGCGCCCGGCGTCAGCCCTGGCGCGCGCCACCGATGTTGTTGTCCTGGCTGATCGTCGCGCCCCTGGGTCTGGTGTCCGGAGGGCAGCGCTGGGTGAACTCCGCGCTGCTGTGGTGGGCGACGGTGGGGCTGGGGCGGCGGGGGACCGTCCAGCTGCTGCGCGACTATGCCCGCCTGTTGCTCGCCGATCCGGGCTTGCTGCTGCCCGGTGGGCTGGGGCGTCTTCGCGAGCACCGGGATCGCGGTGAGCGCGTCTTCGTGGTCTCCGCTTCCTGTCGGCAGTGGATCCGCCCTGTGCTGGCAGCCGCGGGCTTCGCCGACGTCACCGTGGTGGCCTCGACCTTCGCCTTCCGCTGGGGCGGGCTGGTCATGGCGCGCCGCTGCCACGGCCCCGCCAAGGTGCGTGAGCTGGAGCGGCGCACCCGAGGCCTCGGGTGGTCCTGGACCTGGTCCTACGGCGACCGCGTCAGCGATCTGCCCATCCTCCGTCTCGCCGCGCGGCAGGGGCTCGTGGGTTCGAGCCGGCAGGTTCGGCGGGCTGGACGCTGCCTGGGTGCCAGCGCAGAGCTGTTGGACTGGAGCCGCTGATCGCCGCGCTACTCGTGGCCCAGCTGCCGCAGCGTGGCTTCGGCCAGGGGGAGCTTGGCCTTCTCGATTTCTGGTGAGAGGAAGAGGTCGAGGCTGCACCGCATGGGGTGGTAAGTGCAGGCGCCCTTGACGAAGGGTTGGTCGAACTCCTGGAAGCCCAGGCGGGTGTAGGTGACCATCTTGGTGTCGAGCGCCGACATGATCGCGTGTCGATAGCCCTGGCCGAAGCCCCACTGCAGGGCCAGATCGGTCATTCGCAGGAAGACCCCTTTGCCGCGGTGGGTGCGCTTCACAGCCAGCCGCCGGAACTCGACGGTCTGGTCACGGATGCCGGCCAGCACACTGGGGTCCGTCAGGGATGCCTCGATGGAGAAGGGACCCGTGGGCAGCGTGATCGCCAGCATCCCGACCAGCTCGCCGCGGTGCTGCGCGATGACGTAGACGCTGGTGTCCCGGAACTTGTCGGGCAGCAGGCCACTGGCGGCGACCTCGGCGGAGACATGGTCCTGGCGCAGCTCCTTGACGTAGGTCTCGTAGTTGAGCCGCCACACCTGCTCGAGGTCGGCCTCGCCCTCGGCCAGGCGCACCTCGTAGCCGCGGGTCTGGACCCGGTTGACGAGGCGGACGATCCGGAATGCGAGACGGGAGAGGGTGTGCTTCATGGGCCCTGCTATCCCGAGGGCGGCGTTGTCACGAGCCTGGCGGGGCCCCGTCGGATCCCAGTGACATCGCCGGCTGCGGCGCTGGGTAGCTCTGGGCCGCGGACGGGTCGGGCCCCACCAGAATCCGCGCCCACCACTGCCGGAAAAGATGCTATCGTAGTGGACAGTCTACGAAGTGGAGGCGACCGTGTGGAGCGCTCGAGGGATGCTGGTGCTGTCGGCTGCGTTGCTAAGCTGTGACGCCTTCACAGGCAGCGAAGGAGACCAGGACGGCGAGTGCAACGACGCCTTAGACAACGACGGCGACGATCTGTACGACTGCGACGATCCGGACTGCGCCGGGTACTGGGAGTGCGCCGAGGGCGACGCTGACACTGACACCGACGCTGACTCCGACACCGACTCCGACACCGACTCCACGTCTTGGGCCACCGGGGACTCCTGGGCCTGGGTGCCCCTCGGGATCGACGTGGTCACCTATGGCTATGACGCCCAGGAGTGGTTCTACTCTATCGACTGCGAGGGCTGGTCCGAGCTGGTGGAGTTGCAGATCCACCAGGATGTGGGCGGCGTGGTGTGGGAAGAGCACCACGAAATGGACAACACCGACTACGACCCCTACGGCCACTGGGACCTGTGGGAGCTCACACTGCCCATCGTGGCCACTGCCGGTGAGCAGGCTGACGACGAGAGCACTCTGTTCGCAGGCGATCTCGCCACCGAGGCCACCATGACTTGGATGGTCTTGGCCTGGGAGGATGGCCGCGTGGAGGACTGCGTGGTCTGGGGCGCGGACATCGCCTGGTTCGAGACCCAGGGTTGCCGGGAGATCACGTTCTAGGAGACTTGGGAGGTGAACATGTGGAGCCTACGGTGGATGCCGCTGGTGGCGCTGCTGTCGGGGTGTGGGTCCTGTGGGTCCGTGCTGGGCAGCGAAGGCGACCAAGATGGCGAGTGCAACGACGCCTTAGACAACGACGGCGACGATCTGTACGACTGCGACG
>CALDOK010000031.1 GCA_937912125.1 uncultured Pseudomonadota bacterium | reverse complement strand
GCCACGGCTCACCTCACGCGCTTCATCAGGTAGGGCACGGCCGCTGCGCCACCGGCCAGGACCAAGCCACCCACCAGCAGCCAGCCGATGCCCTTGGCCTTCTCCACCGGGTCGGGCGGAGGCGGTGGCAGGGTGTTGGGCTGCAGAGCGCGCCCCTCGCGGGAGGCCTCCACCCGGGCCACCAGCTCGCGGTCCGCCAGTGCGGTCTGCTCGCGCAGGTTGACGCAGTACTCCCAGGCGGCCACGGCCCAGGCGATGGCCGCCACGCCGATCACCAGCCCGGCCACGATCAGCACCGGCGCGACCCCCACGCCCTCCCGGGCAGGGGCGGCGTCGGCGTAGAAGCCCGCAGCCAGCTCATGGTAGCGGCGTTCGAGCGCCACGTAGTTGGCCAGAATCTTGGCTTCCTGCTCGGTGCGCGGCGGGTTGGGCACCTTGGCGCGCAGGGAGTCCAGGTGGGCGCGGGTCTGGGACAGCTCGGTCAAGAAGGCCTTCACCCTGTCTGCGAAGGAGGCAGGATTGGCCTCGATGGCCACCTTGTAGAGCTTCAGCGACTCGGCCTGCAGGGCGTTCCACCCGTCCGACCAGGCGCTCTTGATCTCGGTCCAGCTCGGCACGGATCACCTCACCAGCGGGAAGAAGCCCACGAAGCCCGACATGTCCTCGACCGCGGCCCACTGCACCGGCTGAGGCATGGGCATCAGCATCTGGCCTTGGGCGGGCTGGGCTACCGGGCCGGGGAGCTGGGCCACGGGCTGCTGCACGGGAATGGGCTGGGCCTGGGCCTGCTGTGTGGGGGGGTGACGGAGCAGAGCCAGCAGCCCCGGGCGCTGGGGCTGGGCGGCCTGGGGCTGGGCCTGGGGCTGCTGCGCCTGCGCCTGGCGCCGGGTCATGACCCGGGTAGCCGCCTTCATCATCATGGGGGCGAGCAGGGGGGCCAGGCCGAACTCAGGGCGGGTGGCCTGCTCGGGCACCTCGGCCACCATGTACAAACCGGGCTTGAGCTCGACGATGGCGGCCCGGTAGCCGGCGCGGGCCTGGATGCGCATGTGGCGTCCCATACGCGCCGGGGGGCTCCACGACGCTGGCTGCGGGGGTGGCGCGGCCTGGTTGGCATGGACCCAGCGGCGGGCGCGGAAGTTCGGCCACAGCCCCATCACTTCCTCCTCGAAGGGCAGCGCGTCCTCGTCCATGAAGCCGTCCTGCATGGGCTGCAGCGGCAGTTCGCCGGGCTCGGCGGGCAGATCCGGGGGCCAGGCAGGCTGGGCCTGGTGCTGCATGGGGGGAGGCTGGAAGCGCCCGCCCTGGGGCAGCCGCTCGAGGGGGGCCTCCTCACGCTCTTCCTGCGCCCGGGCGCTGCGGCGCGGCGCGCGGCGGCCGCCCTGTTCGAGACGCTCGGCCTTGCTTTGGTAGCGCTCGGCCCGGCGTGCGCGACGACGTCGACGTCGGCCCTGGCGCCGCTGGCGGCGCTCGTCACGGCGCTCCTGGCGCTCCTCGCGGTCTCCGAAGTCGTCCTCGTCAGCGAAGCGATCCATGGCCACAGCCCGCATGAGCCTCATGACGTCCTCCTCGAGGCCAGGCGGGGGTTCAACCCCGCGGCCAGCCAGCGCCGCCACACCGACGCCTGGATGGTGCCGTGCATCCCCAGCCGAGCGCTGGGATCGTCACGGAACCACCGGCCGCCGACGCGGTAGCGGGTGATGCAGTGGTACAGGCCCGGCTGATCCGGCCGGGTGCGGGTGCGGAGCATGACCTCCGCGTGGATGGTGCCGGGATGCGCGCGCTGTGCCAGCGCGTACCCGCCGTCCCCTGGCGCCAGAGCCTTCCAGCCCCGGGCCAACAGCTCCCCAGCCCGGGCCGCGGCCAAGGCGTCGCAGTCCTCGTGGCCCTGGGCCAGCAGGTTGATGTAGTCCGACCAGGTCTCGTCCACCTCGCGCTGGTAGACCACGCCCGAGTCGTACAGCAGGGGCAGCTCGGGCTGCGCCCGCAGGATGATCGCGTTCTCCTGCGCCAGCCAGTTGAGCAGCCGCACGGCGGCATGCTCGTCGAAGGCCAGCTTGACCGCGATCTTCATGGTGGTCTCCTACGGGTGGAGGGCCGGCGCGCGGCTCACTTGGACGCGAGCCGGAAGGGCGAAGTGGAGGCCAGCACGACCTTGACGGTGTGGTTGGGAGGTGTGCCACCGCCGAGCTCGGTGCGGGCGCGCACCCAGGGGCCCAAGGCGGTGATCTCCTTGAGGTCATGGGTCGAGCCGTCCCCGGTGAGCTGGGTGGACGAGGCCGCCTTGATCCAGCTCTCGCCGTCGTGGCTGGTCTCGAGCATCACGTCGGTGGTGGGAGCGTCCGCGCCCCCCTCCTGCGTGGCGTCGAAGAACACCCGCCAGAGCTGCTGATGGTCGGCCACGGTGTCGCCGTCGGTGGGGATCACCCGCTGCTTGGCGCTCACCGCGGCCTCAGCGGAGGCCTC
>CALDOK010000030.1 GCA_937912125.1 uncultured Pseudomonadota bacterium | reverse complement strand
GACAGCGACGCCGATGCGGACGCAGACAGCGACGCAGACGCCGACGCAGACAGCGACGCCGATGCGGACGCTGACGCCGATGCGGACGCTGACGCCGACGCGGACGCTGACGCCGACGCGGACGCCGATGCGGACACAGACGCGGACGCGGACCTCACCATCGCGGATCTCGTGGTGGGCGATCTGGTGATCACCGAGATCATGAAGGACCCCGACGCCGTGCTGGACAGCATGGGCGAGTGGTTCGAGGTGCTCAACAACACCACCTCCACCGTCGACCTCGATGGGCTGGTGGTGAGCGACTCCAGCGGCGAGGTCTTCACCGTCTCCGGGGCCCTGGTGGTCAAGAGCTACGGCCACGCCGTCTTCGGTCTCGAGGACGACTCCACCCTGAACGGCGGCGCCGATGTGGACTTCGAGTACACCGGCATGACCCTGGACAACGGCTACGACGACATCATCCTCACGGCCGCGTCCCTGATCATCGACGAGGTGGCCTACGACGACGGCGCCACCTTCCCCGACATGTCTGGTGCCTCCCTGTCCCTGGACCCCTGGAACTGGCCGGACGCCACCCTGAACGACGACGGCTCCAACTGGTGTGACGCCACCACCACCTTCGGCGACGGCGACTACGGCACCCCGGGCATCGGCAACTACACCTGCACCGTGTCCACCAAGACCGACACCGACGGCGACGGCTACGACTCCGTGGCCTCGGGTGGCACCGACTGCAACGACGCCGACCCCGGCTGCTACCCCGGCGCCGCCTACAACGAGGCCGACCCCACCCTGTGCCGCTGCGACGCCGACGGCGACGGCTGGGGCGGCGACTCGGCTCCCACGGGCGTCGATCTCGGCACCGACTGCGACGACGCCGACACCGCCATCAACCCCGCGGCCACCGAGACCCGGGGCGACGGCGTGGACTCCAACTGCGACGGCTCCGACAACACCTGATCGTCAGGGAGCGGCGATCTCCACCGCTCCGGGCACCCGGTAGACCACCAGCGGGCCCTCCGAACGCTCGGGAGGCCCCAGCCAGCTGGCCAGGAAGGCCAGCAGCCCCGGGAGCTGCTCGTCGCTGGCGATCTCGCTGTGGAGTACCAGGTAGCGCACTCCCATGGCGGCCAGCTCGCTGCGCGCATCGAGCAGCTCACGCGGGCTGGGCTCGAAGCTGGCGCGCTGACCGTCCGCCAGCTGCCCAAGCTGGTGCCAGAAGGGCAGGGTCTCGAGCCAGCAGGCGTTGATCCCGTAGGGGATCGGCCGCTGGTGGACCGTCTGGTAGAGGTAGTAGCGCTCGGGCACCAGCCGCGTCCCCGGACGCCGCATGGGGTAGTCCAGGATCGCGAAGCGGCCCTGCTCCACGGCCAGCTCGGCATACAGGGGCGGCACCTCGACGGTGGCGCTGGGAATGGGCAGGGGCACGCGCCCCCCCAGGGTGAGATCCACCAGCACCGCGACCACCAGGGCGACCCCCACCCCACGGGCCGGCCAGGAACCCAGCCGCCCCAGCAAGGCGTCCAGCCCGATGGCCCCGGCCAACGCCAGGCACAGCGCGGCCAAGAGCGCGTACTCCCAGGGGGTGTGCATCGCGGTGAAGAACGGCACGATCCGAGCGACGAAGAAGAACAGCGGCGAGGTGCCCAGGTTCAGCCCGGGCCACAGATCCAGGTAGGGCCCCAGGGCCAGCAGCCCGAACAGGCAGGCCGCCGGCAGAAAAAAGCGCGCGTAGCGCCTGCGGGCCACCAGGGAGCCCAGGGCCAGCAGGCCCAACACCAGGCCGCCGTAGACGCTCTGGAACAGCCAGTCCTTCTCCAGGGTGACCTTGGCCACCCCGAACGGGCGCACCAGGTCCACCGCGGTGAACAGGTCGGTCTCGTGGAGCACCCGCCCTTCGGGGGCTCCCAGGTCGGCGTGGCCATCCCACAAGAAGGGCGTGGAGCGGGGCAGCATGCCGCCTTCATCGTGGGAGGAACCCGCAGCGAGCAGGGCCAGCGGAGCGACGATCACCGCGCAGGCCAGGGCCAGCGGGAGCAGCCGGCGCAGCAGCAGGTCCCGGTAGGTCCGCCCGAGCCCTCCGGTCAGCTCCGACGGATGCCAGCGGACCAGGAACAGCGGGCGCGCGAGCAGAAAGAGGGAGAACGCGAAGGCCAGCAGGTAGACGAAGAGCCCGAACTTCCAGCACCCCAGCACCGCCAGCAGGAAGGCGCCGGCGCCCACGGCCGCCCAGCGCAGCCCATCCCCGCGCGCCAGCCGCAGCATGGCCCACAAAAAGAGCGGTATCCAGGCCACATTCAACCGCTCGCTCACCCCTGACGCCACCGCGAAGCCCAGCACATAGGGCGAGAAGGCGTAGGCCAGCCCAGCCATCAGGGCCGGGATCTCACGCTGGGTGAGCTCGCGGGCCAGGCGCCAAGTGATGGTGGCGGCCAGCACCAGTTGCACCCAGACCAGCAGGTTGAAGGCCGCGGTGCGGCCCACGATCAGGGCCAGCGGCAGGGCCAGCAGGCTGTTGAGCAGATCGACGTGGTAGAGATCACCGCCAAAGGGATGGTTCAGGGCGGTCTCGGCCAAGGGGAAGCGCCCGTGCACCAGCAGCGCCTGCTCGGTGCGCCAGTAGCCCCACAGGTGGGCCCAGACGTCCGAGCGATCGGCTCCTATGATCCGCTGTCCCGGCCCGGCCGCCACCGGCAAGGTGAGCAGCACCGCCAGCAGCAGAGCGATGCCCGCGACCGTGAGCCAGCTGCGCCACGAGGGGACGGGTGCCGCCGTCATGGAGCGACCCCGGCCAGGCAGCCCTGCAGGGCCTCTGCCACCACGGCGTGACCCTCGGACGACCAGTGCCCGTCGTAGACCAGATAGCTCTCGACCCCCCGCTCCTGCGCACCCCGCAAGGCCGGTGTGAGGTCGCAGGCGGGGATGGCCAGCGAGTCGAGCAGGCCGAGCACGGCGCGGGCGGGCGCATCCACGTCCGCGCCAGCGGGAGACAGGCCCGCCAGCTCGAAGGTCGGCGCCAGGCGAGCCTGGTCCACGGCGATCACCGGCGGCGCCAGCGCCACCACGAGGTGCTGGCCCGCGCCCCGGGTCAAGTCTCGCAGCCAGGCCAAGGCATCCCGGTTGGCGGGCAGGGCCTGCTGGATGAGCTCTCGGCCGGTGGCGCTGTGGGCCTCGAGCTCGCGCCGCCACTGAGCCACGCGCAGGGGCTGCTCGCTGCTGCCCGAATGCTCGCGCAGGCGCAGGAACACCCGCAGGTGAGCCAGCAGGAAGGATCGCTCGAGCAAGGCCTGCACAGGCCAAGGAGGCCGAGGTTCGTACTCCATCACCGGCTGGGGACCGGCGGACAGAGCCCCGTCGATGCGGCCGCGGTCGAAGGCGGCGTTGTCGGTCAGGTCGTTACCCAGGAAGTAGACCAGCAACACCGTGCTGGGTCGCAGCTCGTGGGACCAGTGATCCCAGCGCATAGCGCTCTGCCAGGTGCAGTCCCCCGCGATGCCGCCGTTGTGGACCTTCACGCCAAGACCATCGGACAACAGCTGCAGGAAGTGCTGCTCCTCGGGGACCTGCAGCGCCAGGGTGAAGGAGTCGCCCAGGGCGAGCCAGCGCGGGGTGACGGCCAGCTCTCCGGGATCGGGCCCGCGCATGCCCAGGCGGTTGATGTGCAGAGGCACCCGGCGACCCGGGATGGCGTACACGCCCTCGAAGCCCGGCGTCAGCTCCAGGCCCAGGCGCCGATCGATGCTCCACAGACCGCGGGGCTCGGCGTCGGTGGCGTTGAACACCAGGTGGGCGTTGCCCGTTGGTTGCACGAGCCGAGCCAGGACCTCGGCCGCCAGGAGCCCGATGAGCGAGCCCGCCAGCACCAGGCCCAGCCTGCGCCACAGGGCTCGGACGGGTCGCTGCATGGAAGCTGGACTAACCGATCCCCCCAAGGCGGAACCCGCGCGGGGCGAACAGCGCCCTGGAACCCAGCGGAGCTGAGCGCGGGCTCACCGATCCGATCTCCACGGCACCCGGGCGCTGGAGCCCACTGGGCGGACGAAATAGGGTTTCGCGTGTCCAGCTCCACCCAACCCCAGGCCCCCACCGCCCCCCCAGGGGTGTTCGCTCGCCTGCTCGGACGGCCCGCGCTGCTGGCCATGCTCCTGGCCACGCTGGGTGGTGCGCTCTGCGGCGAGGCGGGGTGGTGGGCGCTGGTGTCCATCCAGGCCGAGTCCACCCCACCGGGCTGGACCCTGGAAGACCCACGGGTTCCGTACCAGCTCACCGACCTGGCGGGAACCCTCGGCCATCGCCCGGGCGCATGGAGCGTGGGCCACTGGAGGGGGTTCCACCCCGACCCTCAGGCCCGCAGCCGCGGCGACCGCCTCCTGGCCCTGACCATCGAGGTGCCGGCAGGGGGCCAGGCCGAGATCCTGCTCAGCCCCGCTGGCGGCATGGACAGCGCCACGCTCCTGCTCGAGCGAGTGGGCGCGCCCTCCACCAGGCTGCTGGTGAAGCGCGGCAGCGTCCAGTCCGAGCTGTCCTGTGCCGCCGACCTGCAGCCCCCCGGGGATGCGCCTGTGGAGCTGGAGATCCGCCCCCTGCTCCGGGATCTCGAGATCCGGCTGGGCGCGACCTCGGTCACCTGCGATCTCGGCTTCCCTCCGCCCTGGGAGCCCACCCTGCGGCCCGGGTTGCTGCGCATCCACATCTCGAGCCTAGCCCTCGACGGCGCCAGCGCCTCCCCCGAGCTCCCCCTGGCCCGCCCCCTGGCCTGGGCCCTGGGTGCGGCAGCGGCGCTGCTGCTGGCGCTGCTCGAGCTGGCCTCGGGAGCCCGGGCCTCCCTCGTGGCCCTCACCAGCCTACCCCTGCTGGCGGCGGGTCTGCTGGCGGGCCGGGAGCCCGCCCTGTGGGCCGAGACGGTCCGGGCCACCTGGCTGCCGGTGCGCTGGCTTCCGCTGCTCGCGCCCTCGCTGCTGGGCATGGGCGCCAAGGCCACCCACCACCTGGGCCGCGCCCTGCAGGGCTTGCCCTGGGCCACGGGTCCCTGGAGCTTGCGCGCATGGATCGCCACGGGGCTCTGGCTGGCGGCGGTCGCCGCGCTCTCAGCCGCCCTCGGCGGTCCGGGCCCCGGCGCCCTGGCCTGGGCCGTGGCCCTGGGGGCAGCGTGGAGCCTGCTGGTCTGGGCCAACGCCAACGCGGCCTGCCTGCGCTGGTACAACACGATCTGCCTGTTGGCCAGCGCAGCGCTGCTGGTGGGGGCCGAGGGCTGGCTGCGCCACACCCCGGCGGACCACGCATGGGACGCCAGCGTGGCCCTGCCAGGAGCCAGCGACATCATGGGCAGCCTGATCATGGCCAAGGACGACTTCGCCAGAATCGACCAGGCCGAGCACACCACCTACCCCGACCGCGGCTACCCCGTGGCCATCGCGGCCGCAGACGGACGGCCCAGGCTGGTGGCCATGGGCGGCAGCACCACCGGCGGAGCCTGGCAGAACGACGACCTGGACGAGTTCTACCCCGCCCGACTGGCGGCCTACATCGGCCCCTCCCTCCAGGTCCTCAACCAGGGCGTCGGGGGCTGGACCACCTGGCACATCCGCCACTACCTGGCCCAGGGGGCCTTCGAGCGCCTCCAGCCGGACATCCTCGTGCTCTATGTAGGCCACAACGACCTGCTCACCCCCGCCCCCGTCCCCTACGCCCAGCTCTACGCGCGCTGGCTCGAGGGTGGCGCCCTGGCCGCCAGCAGCTCGATCCTCAACCGCAGCCGGCTGTACCAGGGCCTGCGCTACGCCGTGGTCGGCTTGCGACCCCACGACCAGCGGGTGGCGGTGCCCGTGGAACATGCCCGCGAGAACCTGGCATGGATCGCTGGCAAGGTCACCGATCGTGGGGGCCGGGTGATCCTGGTGAGCGAGGGCCTGGCGCCGGACCCCGCGCCCATGGACGCCTACAACGCGATGCTCGCTCAGCTGGCCGCCACCACCTCTGGCGTCAGCTACGTGGACGGGGCCGACGCCCTGCACACTCAGCCAGGCTCCCAGGTGTTCCTGGATGACTGTCACTTGAGCCAGGTGGGCCATGACCTGCTGGCCAGGCTGTTGGTCGCGGAGCTCGAGGTCCAGGGCCTGCTGGTGGATCCGCCCGCAGACCTGCCGCCGGCCATCAACTCCAGCTCCCAGCGCAGGCGAGAGCTGATCCCCGGGCTGGGTCCCCCAGGGCCCGGCAAGGTGACCGGCCAGGGGCCTGGCCAAGGGCCAAGGCCGGAGGGGCCATGACCAAGCCCCGCGGCCTCGCCCCCCGCGCGCTGCTCTCGGCCGCCGTGCTGCTGCTGTGCCTGGGCGGGGTGGAGCTGGGCTTCCGCCTGGCTGGCCGCGGGGACCCCGTTGTGTACGAAGACCTGCTCATGTCCTGGGAGCCCAGCTCACCCTTCGTGGCGGCGCCGGATCAGGCCTACCAGCTCGCCCTGCTGCCCAACTACAGCGGACGCCAGGTCTACCGCGACGCCCTGACGGGCGACGAGATCCTGGGCGTACCCGTGCACACCAACTCCCTGGGCCTGCGCGGGCCCGAACTCACGCCCCCGGGAGACACCCTCCGGGTGCTGGCCCTGGGCGACTCGGTGAGCTTCGGCCAGGGCGTGGACGTGGCCCAGGCGCTGCCCGCTCAGCTCGAAGGCGCCCTGGCGGCCCGCAGGCCCGTGCAGGTGCTCAACGCCAGCGTGCCCTCCTGGAACCTCCCCCACGAGCTGGCCTGGCTGCAGGCCCACGGCTGGGCCCTGAAGCCCGACCTGGTGCTGTGGATGTTCTACGTCAACGACGTCTCCACCGCCCAGCGCAGCATGGCGGTGGATCAGGACCGCCCCATGCTGCTCGCCGCCCCCACCTGGGCCAGCGGCGAGGCGGGCATCCGGCGCATCAGCTTCGCCGCCAACGCCCTGTGCCGAGTGGTGGAGCGCCGCAAGCTGGCCCGGGAGCTGCTGCAGCCTGCGCCCAGCTTCCGCCTCGAGGGCCGCTCCTACCTGGACGAGCTGCGCCAGGACATGCGCTCTGGCCAGGGCGTCCAGCCACGCCTCGAGGGCCTGGCCCAGGCCTGCGCCGAGCGCGACACCCCCTGCGCGGTGGTGGTGCTGCCCGTGCTGATCGCCGGCCAGGACGATCGCGGCGAGGACATCCTCGACGAGGTGGCCGGGGCCGCCGAGCGCGCCGGCCTTCAGGTGGTGCGCATCGACGACGCCCTGGACAGCCTGGAGCCCGCCCAGCGCTACGTACTGCCGGGGGATCGACACCCCAGCGCCCTGGCCCACCAGCGCATGGCGAGCCTGCTCGCCGACCGCCTGCAGCTGCCTCCCACCACATCCCCCTGAGCCATCTGCGATACCCTCCTGCCATGCCCCGCCCTCTCCCCCCCGCCCGCCGCATCATCTGGGCCCTGATCCCCCTGCTGCTGCTGTGGACAGCCTGGGAGCTGGGCGCGCGGCTGGTGGACGCGGGGCGCTGCGTGGCCCCCCTGCCTCGGGCCGACGACTGGATGGAGATGCAGGCCAGCACCCGCTTCCTGTGGCAGCTGGTCCCCGGCTACCAGGTGCCCATGGGCGAAGGCATGGCGCGGGTGAACGCCCACGGCGTACGCGACTCCCTGATGCCCGGCCCCAAG
Source organism: uncultured Pseudomonadota bacterium (assembly GCA_937912125.1). Lineage (GTDB taxonomy): Bacteria > Myxococcota_A > UBA796 > UBA796 > JAFGLY01 > CALDOK01. The sequence continues at coordinate 7,477 of CALDOK010000030.1, read as the reverse complement.
GGTCCACGGGAGCGGCGGATCGTCACCATCGGCGACAGCGGCGTGTTCGGCTGGGGAGTGCCCGACGGCAGCACCTGGCAGGAACAGCTCGAGATCCTGCTGCAGCAACGCTTCCCGGGCTGGTCCATCGAGGTCGTGAACCTGGGGGTGCCCGGCTACAGCAGCGAGCAGGCGGGCCGGCTGCTGGAAGATCTCGGCTGGAGCTACGAGCCGGATCTGGTCCTGGTCTCTACCATCTTCTCCGACTGCAACATCGACGCCTTCCAGGATCATGTGGCCCTGTCCCTGGTGGACCCGGACCGGCGCCTCGCCCACAGGCTGCTGCGCAGCTCGCGCCTGTACTGCTCCCTCTGGAGCGCCTGGGCACGCTGGTACGCGGGGCTAACAGGCACCCGCAACCGGGTGCTGGTGCCCGGCATCCCCCGCGACACCAGCAAGCTCGAGCGCATGGACCGCTGGGTGGAGCTCAGCCGGGTGCCCCTGGGACGCTACGAGTCCAACCTCGCGGCCATGCTCGAGGCCAGCCGCGCCCACGGCGCCTCCATGGCCCTGGCGCCCCTGGCCCAGGAGTGGGACGCCGGCCTGTGGACCGTCGACCACCGCCCGCTCCCTGCCGAAGGTGAGCACCTGGCGTGGATGCCCTACCGCCAGGCCATGGCCGACTTCGCCCGCACCCACCAGCTGCCGCTGTTCTCCATGCCCGAGGCCATGGCCCTGGCCGCCCAGCAGGGCGATCCCCAGCGCCTCTTCGTGGATCCGGTCCACCCCAGCGCCGCGGGCGCCACGGTCATGGCCCGCGCGCTGGCCGACGCTCTCACCGCACGGCCGGAGCTGCTGAAGCTCCCCAGCCCCGCCGGTGAGGCTGTCCCATGAGCCCCCTGCTGCCCCTGGTCCTGCTACTGGTGGCCCAGGCGGGGGAGCGGGTGTCCGTGCCCGCCGGCTCCTTCACCCAGGGGGGGTCCACCTCCGCTGACGCCCGCTGGCAGCGCCAGGTGGATCTGTCGGCCTACGGCCTGGACCCCACCGAGGTCAGCGTGGGCGCCTTCGCGCGCTTCGTCGCCGCAGGCTGGGACGATGAACGCTGGTGGTCGGCCGCAGGCCGAGCCTGGCGCGACGGGCACCCCCAGGGCGCCGGCGCCACCCTGCGCCGCAGCGGACGGGGCGACGCGCACCCCGTGGTCGCCGTGACCTGGTACGAAGCCCAGGCCTACTGCGCCTGGGCCGGCGGACGCCTGCCCACCGAGGCCGAGTGGGAGCGGGCGGCCTGCGGCCCCGACGGCGCGCGCTTCCCCTGGGGCGACGACGAGCCCGAAGGGCCTGCGTGGTTCACCGGCGGCAAGCTGAGCGCGGTCCAGAGCGTGCAGACCCAGCCCGTCGACCAGCAAGCCCCGCACCTGGCCTCGCCCCTGGGGCTACTGCACACCGCGGGCAATGTCTGGGAGTGGACTGCCGACAGCTACCGGGCCGACGCCTACGACTCAGGAGACGTCCGGGACCCCCTGGAGACCCGCGAGACCCCCTGGAAGGTCCTGCGGGGCGGCTCCTACATGAACCTGCCCTCCTACTGCGGCTGCCAGCACCGGGAGCCGGCGCGGCCCGAGCAGGTCCGACTCACCGCGGGGTTCCGATGCGCCTACGACGGCTGACCCCAGGCGCCGTCGCGCTCCTGGCGGCCTGCTCGGGCGCGCCGCAGATGGCTGCAGGTCCCGAGGGTATGGTGCGGATTCCCGGCGACCGGGTCCTGCTGGGTCGGATCGCCCAGCCCGGCCAGCCCCACTCGCCGGTGCCGGTGCCCCAGGCCCCCATGGCCCGCGAGCTGCGGGTCTCCGGCTTCTGGCTCGACCGCACCGAGGTCACCCGGGCCGCCTACCAGCTCTTCCTGGACGCCACCGGCTACCGACCCCCATCGGTGGAGGAGGCCTGGGCCGAGGATGGCTGGAGCTGGAAGGGCGGGCACTACCCCGCCGGCACCGGCGAGCACCCCGTGGTGCTGACCAGCTGGTACGACGCGGCGGAGTACTGCGCCTGGGCCCACAAGCGCCTGCCCACCGAGGCGGAGTGGCAGCTGGCCGCCCTGGGCCCCGCCTCGGCCCCGCGGCAATACCCCTGGGGCCCGGACTACGATCCCGCACGGCTCAACCACGGGCGGTTTCAGCAGCCCAACTTCGACGCCAGCGACGGCTTCGAGCGCACCGCTCCGGTGGGGAGCTTCCCCGCCGGCGCCACCCCTGACGGCCTGCAGGACATGTACGGCAACGCCTGGGAGTGGACGGCCGACATCCGGACCGAGTCCTGGGACGCCTACCAGGGCGACGGCCCCGCGGGCGATCTGGACGCCCACAGCCCCCCGCCAGGCCTGTACGTCGCCGTCCGCGGCGGGTCCTACTTCTTCGACGTGTCCATGACCACCGAGGGCGAGCGCAACGCCTTCCTCACCGAGATCCGGCGCAAGACCAGCGGCTTCCGCTGCGCGCAGGACGACGAGGGGGCAGGAACGTGAGCCCCGGTCCCGGCCGCCGAGGCATCCTGGCCCGGGGGCTGCTGGTCATGGCAGGGCTGGGGCTGGGCATCCTGGCCGCCGAGGGCGTGGCCCGGCTCGTGGAGCCGCCGGTGGGGGGCGACTTCTTACTCCCCATCGCCTCCCTGGGCGTCCCCCAAGGCCTGTACCGCCCCCACCCCCGCCTGAGATCCGAGCCCACGCCAGGCTTCGAGGGGGTGGTGCGCTCCGTGGGCCAGGCGGTGCCCGTGCGCATCAACAGCCTGGGGTGCCGAGGGCCAGAGCCTGCGGGCACGGGCCACCGCTGGGTGGCGCTGGGCGACTCCTTCACCATCGCCCTGCAGGTCCCCGAGGAGCGCAGCTTTCCCGTGCTGCTGGGGCAGGCCCTGGGCCAGGACGTGCTCAACTGCGGGGTCGACGGCTACTCCACCTGGCAGGCCCTCGAGCGCTACCGCCTGGTGGACGACGACGCCGGGTCCGACCGTGTGCTGCTCACGTTCTTCCTGGGCAACGACCTGGCAGACAACGCCCGGGCGGCCGCTCTGCAGGGCTCGCAGCGAGCGCCAGCTGCGCCACCAGAGCCCGCGCGATCCAGCGCCCTGGTGCGCTGGCTCATCACCCACAGCTACCTCTACGGCTACGGCCAGCTGGCCGCGGCTCGCCTGGCCCTGCGGGACCCCGACGCCAGCGAGCGGCAGCGCCTGGCCGAGGAGCTGGGGATCTTCGCCGGGGAGGGCCAGCAGCGGCTCCAGCAGCACCTCAGCGAGACCGGCCGAGCCCTCGCGGCACTCAGGGACGAGGCCAACAGCCGGGGCGACACCCTGATGGTGGCCCTGGCTCCCCCCGTGTTCGCCGTGGACGAGCGGCGGGCAGGCCCCACCCTGCGCATGGTGGGCCTCGAGGACGCCGACCCCGATGCACCCCGTCTGGCGCTGCTCCAGCTGCTCGAGCAGCAAGGGCTGGCGAGCTGCGATCTCACCCCCAGCCTGCGCGCGGCGACCACCCACGGCGCGCACCCCTATCTGCTGCTGGACGGCCACTGGTCGGCCCGGGGCCACGAGGTGGTGGCGGCCGCCATCGAAGGCTGCGCCCGGGAGGCCGGGCTGGCCGACTAACGGCCAGGTCAGGGCCGACTCGGCCACCAACGCGACCACCACAGGGGGGGCGGACCGAAGACTGCCAGTGTGCTATCGTTGCCCGACCTGCCTCCCCGCCTACCCGTCTCCGGAGAATCGGAACATGAGCTTCACGCGCACCATCCTGCTCGCCCCCATCTTCGTCCTGGGCTGCGGCTCCAGCGACCCCGCCACAACGCCCGCACCCGGCGATGTCGTGGCCCCCCCCAACCCCGAGGCTCCGGCCGTCGAGGGCGAGCCGGGCGAGGGCATCATCCAAGAAGGTGACACCCCCCCGGCCTTCGGCCGCATCGATCCCCCAGGCTTCGTCCTGGGCGACGGCGAGGGTGTGCTGATCTCCGGCACCGTGGTCCAGAAGGCCGAGATCGAGCCCGTCGGCACCCTGCGCCTCGAGGTCTCGGTGCTCACCGGCCCCGAGGACACCCCCATGAACCAGATGGTCCATGTGCAGGACCTCGAGGGCCTGGGCGAGTTCCAGATCCGGGTCCCTGCCGACCTGGGCAAGGTCAACCTCACGGCCTACTTCGACGAAGAGATGAACGGACCCAACCCCGGCGAGCTGGGCGGCGGCACCCAGGAGCCCTTCACCGTCGGCTCCACCGACGTCACGGGCGTCGTGCTGTCCCTGGACGCGGTCCTGGGCGACCCGCCCGAAGGCCAGGAGATCGGCCCCGACGGCAAGCCCGTGATCGGGCCCGGCGCCCCCATCGACGCCGCCCCGGTCCCCGAGCCTGCGGTGGATGATGCCCCCGCCGCGCCCGAGGCGCCCGCCGAGGCCGTCGAGTAGCACAGCGTGTCCGCGCAGGGTGAGCCAGGCCCCAGCCGTCCTTGGCGGGGCCGGCTGGCCGCGGCAGGCGCCCACCTGACCATCGCCCTGGTGGCCACCGCGCCCCTCGCCCTCGGCCTGCCCACCCACCTGGTGGGCCATCCGGACGTGGACCTCTGGAACCACGCCTGGGGCCCGTGGTGGTTCTGGCACTGCCTGTCCACCGCGCAGCTTCCCCTCCACACCGACCTGCTCATGGCCCCCCGCGGGGGGCTTCTCTGGTACATCGACCCGGTGGGAGCCCTGCTGGCGGCGCCCATCGTGCCCTTGCTGGGTGTGGTCGTGGCCTGGAACCTGCTGATCCTGGGCAACGTCCTGCTGGCCTCGTGGTCCATCCGACGGCTCGCCATGGCCATGGGTGCGTCCCCCCGCGCCTCCTGGGTGGCCTCGGCGGCTATGGCCTGCTCTCCCTACTTGATCTCGGAGATCCACAACGGCGTCAGCGAGGCTGCCGGCATCGGCTGGCCCCTGCTGGCGCTGCTGGCCTGCTGGAGGGCCCTGCAGCGGGACAGCCTGCGGGCCTGGCTGGTGGCGGGCCTGGCCCTGGGCTTCACAGGGGTGGCGTCCTACTACTATGGCCTGGCTGTGGGCGTCGTGGTGGCTGGCTGGTTCGTCTTGCTGCGCCCCAAGTCCTGGCGGGCGCGCCTCGGCGGAGGGCTGCTCGCCGCGGGGGTGGCAGCGCTGCTGCTGATCCCGGTGGGGCTGGTCATCCACCACACCATGATGGATCCCATGGCCATCATCGCCCGGGCCTCCCTCGACGACAGAGGCCGCGAGTTCTTGATGGCCCACAACGCCGTGGATCCGCGCAGCTTCCTGTGGCCAGGCGACTTCCAGTCCGTGGACCTGGCCTCCCGTGGCGAGGCCTTCAGGCACTCGGCCTACCTGGGCCTCGCGGCCCTGGGCCTGGCGCTGGCTTCCCGCCGCTGGCGCGTGCTGGCCGCAGCCCTGGTGGTGGGCGTGCTGGCCCTGGGACCCTGGCTGTGGTGGGACGGCGCCTGGGTCACCCTGGCCTCGGGCGCGCGCCTGCCGCTGCCCACCCGGCTGCTGGACCTGATCCTGCCCGCCGTGGCCACCACCCACTTCCAGCGGCTCTGCCTGCCCCTGCTGGCAACCGTGGCCGCCCTGGCGGCGGTGGGGGCTTCGCGCCTTCCCCGCTGGGCCGCGCCCGTGGCCGTGCTGGTGGTGGCTGCCGACGGCCTGCTGGTGGGCCCCTCCCCGTGGCCCCTGGCCCTGGCCCCCGAGCCAGAGTGGGCGGCCCACCGCGCCATCGCCGCCCGCCCCCCAGAGGGCGACGACGACCACCCGGTGAACGCCGTGCTGGACCTCCCGGTCGAGCTGGGGGCCACCATGGGGGCCTCCCGCTACCTGCTCTACCAGGCGGCCTCGGCGCGGCCGATCCCCAACCGGGTGGACCCGCGCTTCGACACATCCACCTTGATCAGCGTCCCCGCGTTCACCGTGCTGGCCGCCCCCAGCCTCGAGCGGGAGCCCCACGCCAGCCTGCTGCGCCAAGGAATCCCCAAGCTCGAGCCAAGGCTGCGCATCGCCAAGCTGCGGGAGCAAGGCATCCAGTGGATCGTACTGCACAGCGAGCTGTGCGACCCGGCGGAGCTGGGCCTGCTGAGCGCACAGCTGGAGCAGTGGTTCGGCCCCCCCGAGCTCTTCGGCCCCCACCTGCTGTGGGCCACCGCGGCCGGTGCGGAGACCGGCACGGTCCATCCAGCGATGCTGGGCTTCGCCGCGGACGGTGTTCCTCGGGCGGGAGCTTCCGGACCCTGAACCCCGCCTCGCCAGCGGGTGCAGAAGCGGGCATACTCCACCAAGGCACGGAGGAGTTCCCATGCGCATCCTGGCATCCGCACTGATGGACAGCGTCGATCAGTTCCTGCACGCCGGCTACATCTCGGCCTACCCCCGCACGCTGTGGCCCGACATGGTGCTGTACGGCGACGGCCCCACCCTGCAGCTGGACATGGTCCAGGCTCTGCAGCTCCAGGGCGACAGCGCCGCGGCGGCCGCGAGCAGCGGGGGCAGCAGCCTGGCCGCCGCTGTCGCCGCGGGAGGCCCCAGCCTCTGGGCCACCGCGGGCGCCGCCGCCGTGGGAGCCATGGGGTTCGCCCTGCTGCAGCGCCAGCTCGGCCTGAAGCCTCACACCGCCATGGCCGCGGGGGCCATCGCGGCCTTGCTGGCCGTGGGCCATGTCAGCTGCGGTGATCCGGGTGCCGACGAGAAGGCCCTGCCCGCCCCATGGGAGGGTGTGGAGCTGCAGGCCTTCGCCGACCCCCAGGCCGCCACCCAGGCCATCCTCTACGGCATCATCGCCGACGGCCTGGCCAACGTGGACTTCGACGCCGACGCCCTCGAGCACATCCAGCTCGAGGTCGGCCTGCCCACCTCGGCGCCCACCCAAGGCATGGCCCACGCCCTGGCCACCTACGGCTACGACGGCTGGCGCAACGCCCTGAAGCTCGAGCGACGCGAGGGCAGCGACGTCGACGGCGACTATGTGGCCGTCTACACGGTCACCAGCGCAGGGGCCGACGGCAGCTTCGACACCGCCGACGACATGGCCATCGAGGTCCGGGGCAGCCTGGACAGCACCTGGGACCAGAACCGCTGGGCCAGCTTCCTACGCACCGACGACCAAGGCCAGTTGGCCGTACTCTTCCACCGCTGGCGCGGGGAGCACTTCGAGTACCTGCACCAGAGCGATGCCGCCGCGCTGACGGGCGACGATCTGTTCGACGTCTTCCTGGCGGACGACCTGGGTGAGTGGATCGACGACCTGCAGTCCACCTACGACACAGCCGCGGCCAAGGTCGAGCACGACCCAATCCTGCTGCAGGTGTACCGGGAGCTGTAGCGCTGGCCGCAGGGCCCCCCAGGGGATGCTACCATTCCGAGGCCAAGCCCCGGGAGAACCCATGCGCCCCCTCGTCCTCGCCGCCGTCCTGATCGCCCTGTCCGCCTGCCGCTCCGACCCGGAGAAGCCGGACACCGACACCGTCGACAACC
>CALDOK010000029.1 GCA_937912125.1 uncultured Pseudomonadota bacterium | reverse complement strand
CAGACCGCACCTACGGCGCGGCAGCAGAACGCCGCCGATGTAGAGCCGACCGTGATTCAGGACGGCGTTTCTGCAGACCGCACCTACGGCGCGGCAGCAGAACGCCGCCGATGTAGAGCCGACCGTGAGCCTAGACGGCGTCTCTGCAGACCGCACCTACGGCGCGGCAGCACAACGCCGCCGACCGCATACCTACCGTGAGCCTAGACGGCGTCTCTGCAGACCGCACCTACGGCGCGGCAGCAAAACGCCGCCGATGTAGAGCCGACCGTGATTCAGGACAGCGTCTCTGTGGCCCTACACCACCCCTCCCACGATCTCAGCGCCCCCAGGACCGCGCAGGCGTCGCGCGATGAGGAAGGCCATCTCCAGGGACTGCTCGTAGTTCAGCCGCGGATCCACGTCAGACTCGTAGGCCCTGGACAGATCAGCCTCGGACATGCCACGCGCTCCGCCCACCACCTCGGTGACATCCTGCCCCGTCAGCTCGAAGTGCACCCCGCCCAGGACGGAGCCGACCTGCTCGTGGACCGTGAAGGCCTGCTCGAGCTCGGCGAGGATGTCGTCGAAGCGGCGAGTCTTGATGCCGCCGCTGGTGGTGTAGGTGTTGCCGTGCATGGGATCGCAGCACCAGGTGACGGTCCAGCCGGCCTGCAGTACGGCCTCGACCAGCGCGGGCAGGCGCTCCCCGACGCGGTCACGGCCCATGCGGTGGATGAGGGTGAGCCGCCCAGGCTCGTGCTCAGGATCGAGCACCCTGCAGAGCTCCACCAGCTCGGTCGGGTCCATGCTCGGGCCCACCTTGACGCCGATGGGGTTCTGGATGCCGCGGAAGAACTCCACGTGGGCCCCGTCGAGCTGCCGGGTGCGCTCCCCGATCCACGGGTAGTGGGAACCGAGGTCGTACCAGCCTTCCCGCATGGGCGGGCGCTCGCACATGGCCTGCTCCCAAGCCAGGTGCAGCCCCTCGTGGCCGGTGAAGAACTCCACGTTGATCAGCTCCTCGAGTTGCCGGCCCAGCATAGTCTCGAGGAAGCGCACCCCGCCCTCGATGGAGCGCACCACCTCGCGGTAGGACTCTGGCCGGTCCGCATGGTCCACGAAGGAGAGATCCCAGGCCTCGGGGTGGTGCACGCTGCCAAAGCCACCCGAGAGCAGGCTCCGGATGAAGTTGAGGGTCATGGCGGCCCGGTGGAAGCCCTCGAGCAGCCGGTTCGGATCGGGCTCCCGGTCAGCCGCCGTGAACGCGGGGCGGTTCACCAGGTCGCCGCGGTAGCTGGGGAGCGTCACGCCGTCGCGGGTCTCGGTGCCGGAAGAGCGGGGCTTGGCGTACTGGCCGGCGATGCGGCCCACGCGGATGACCCGCTTGTTGCCACCGTGCACCAGCACCATGCCCATCATCAGCAGGATCTTGAGCTTGGCGTCGATCACCTGGGGCTGGCAGTCCGCGAAGCGCTCGGAGCAGTCTCCCCCCTGCAGCAAGAAGCGCTCGCCGCGTGCGGCCTCGCCCAGCTGCCGCTTCAGCCTCTCGATCTCCCAGGATGTGACGATCTTGGGGTAGCCGGAGATCTGGTCCAGGACCCTCTGCAGCCGCTCGGGCTCGCGGTACTCCACCTGCTGCGTCGCGGTCTTGGCCCGCCAGGAACTCGGTGACCAGGGAACACTCATGGTGTCTTCTCCTCGGAGTTGTTGTCCGGACCTGGCAGCGCTTCGGCCACCAGCGCGGCCAGGTCCGCGGGGATCATGCCCAAGCCTGTAGCAAGATCCTTGATGGACGAGCCAGGCCCCGCCTGCATGCCTCGCTCGCCAAGGAAGGCCAAGGCGAGCTCGAGCCCCTCGGCCTCGCAGCCCGCAGCCAGCGTGCGCTTGCCCATGCCTGGAGAGTGATGCACAGCCGCCGGGTCGGGGGCCGGGTTCGACCTGCCACCCGTGGATGACTGTAGAGCACGATGCCCGTGTAGGTCAGCACCACTGCCAGCAGCAGCAGAGAGCGAGGCGACACGACGCCACTTCAACCGCCTCATGGTGTTTCCTCTTTCTCCCAGGGAGTGTTCGGGCACAGCCGCTGTTGCAGGCAAGGGAGACAGCCTACCCGAGCGCCAGGCCGCCGCCCTGGACCGAGGCCTGCATCATGGGGCGGGGCTCACTCCACGAGACAATCCGGATGAATCCGGCTGGCGCACCCACAGGACCACTCAGACCAATGCGAGGCCCTTGTCCAGCGCGAGGAGCAGATCCTCCTCGTCCTCGACCCCCACCGACGCACGCACAAGGCCATCGGTGACGCCGCCAGCCAAGCGCTTCTCCCGTGGCACACAGGCGTGGGTCATGGAGGCCGGGTGCTGGATCAAGGAGTCAACGCAGCCCAGAGAGACGGCCAGGGTGAACAGCTCGATGTTGTCCATCAGGGTGCGGCCGGCCTCGACCCCACCCCGCAGCTCGAAGCTCACCATGCCGCCGAAGTCCGACATCTGCTTGCGGGCCACGGCACGGTGGGGGCTGGACTCCAGGCCCGGGTAGAAGACCCGCTCCACCTTGGGGTGAGCTTCGAGGAAGAGCGCCACCGCCATGGCGTTCGAGCAGTGCTGCTTCATCCGCAGCGGGAGGGTCTTGAGGCCCTGGTTGATGAGGAAGCAGTCGAAGGGGCTGGGGCTGGCGCCGACGTCCGCGAGCACGGTGAAGACAGCGTTCTTGTAGGCCTCGTCGATGGTGGTGACCAGCCCGCCCACGGTGGTGCCGTGGCCGTTGATGTACTTGGTGGTGGAGTGCAGCACCACGTCGGCACCGTGCTCCAGAGGCCGCTGCAGGAAGGGCGTGGCGAAGGTGTTGTCCACCATCACCAGCATCCCGGGGTTGACCGCCTTGGCCATGGCCGAGGCCACCGCGAGGTCGGTGCAGGCCAGCAGCGGGTTGGTGGGGGTCTCGAGGTACAGGGCCTTGGCGTGGGGGTGCGCCGCCAGCACGACCTCGAGCTTGGCCAGGTCGCTGGTGTCGACCTCGACCACCTGGATGCCCATCCGCTTGAGGACGTTATCCGCCAGATGGGTGGTGGCTCCATAGACCACATCACCCATGATGATGGTGTCCCCCGCGCCGGCCACGGCCATCAAGGCGGCGGCGATGGCGCCCATGCCCGAGGCGAAGGCCTGGGTGTAGACGCCCACGTCGGGGTTGGCCCGCTTGAAGTCACCGCCCTCGAGGGCGTTGATCTTGGCCTCCAGCAGCCGAACCGTGGGGTTACCCAGCCGGGTGTAGACGTACCCAGGCTGCTCCTTGGCGAAGATGGCGGCACCTTCGGCTGCGTCTTGGAACACGAAGGTGGAGGTCTGGTAGATGGCGCCCGAGTGCGCGACGTGCTGGGGCTGGCCCACGTGCTCGCCCGCATGCAGCGCTCGGGTGGCGAAGCCGCTGTTCAGGTAGAACTCTTCGAGGTTCTTGTTCTTCGAGTCTTCCATGGATCGTTCCTTTGTCGCCTGTCGAATGCCAGGCAGGGGTTCAAACGTTCACTGCGAGGTGAGTGGACAAAACAAAGACCGCGCCAAGCTTCGTGATGACGACCTGGGCCACACACACCCACCCTGCCGCGGCCAGGCACGCTCCCGCAATGGGCAAGCTTCCATCTGGTCGATGACTTGCCAGAGCTGGGGGGGGGCGGAGGAGCGGACCGCTCATGCCTGACCGGCCAGCACAAGGTTCCAGCGCAGAGACAGGCTGCCCACCAGCACCAGCACCGAGGTGATGGCCACGGGTCGGAGGCCCCGGCGTTGCTCGGCCGTCTCCATCAGCAGGGGCACTCCCAGGCCACCAGCTCCACGAGCTTGGGCTCGGTGAGGTCGTACCAGGCGAAGCCGTCTCGCCGCGTGGCGACCACGAGGTGCTGCATGCGCAAGATCCGTAGGTGCTGCGAGAGGATCGACCGATGAACTCGGAGCTGCTCAGCCAGGCCACCCACGTACCGCGAACCATCGCTCACCAGCAGGGAGATGATGCGGATTCGAAGCGGATGCCCCAAGGCTTCGAGGATTCCGGCCACCTGGTCAGCGCGCTGGGGGTCTCGAGAGATGAAGGCCATGAAGATCGCTCCACATAGATTTTTTTCTATGTTCCTTTAGAATTGCATCTCTCTTTCGTCAACACCTCGCGCGCGCTCTCCCGCTCATCCCCTGCTCCACGACAGCCTCACGGTGCTGACCGGCGCCGCTACCAGGCCGGCCAAGGCTTGCTCGTCCGCTGATTCCGACTACATGAATCAGGACAATTTTCGTTCTACAGGTTGGACCAACCAAGCCGGGGTCGTCCATGTCGCTGAAGGTCTTCGCTGGCATCTCTCTCAGGAACGAAGAAGGCGTGCACTTCGGCACCCTCGTGCGCATCCGCACCGGCATGGCTGGGGTACAGACCGACGCCTACTACGAGCCCGGGGACATGATCGAGTTCCAGCTCGAGCTCACCGGCTTCGACACCATGGTCCAGGGCCTGGCCCAGGTGCTCCGCGCAGACCGTCCGCCCGACGACCTCAGCAGCTACCTGCTGCGCATCCGCAAGATGCGACGAAACGACCAGGCCTTGCTGCAAGAGTGGTACGAGCAGCAGCTCGGGGGCGACGAACCCAGCCTGCGCAGCCTCGGCACAGAGCGAGCCCTCGACAGCCAGGTCGAGTCCCAGCTCCACTCGGCCGTGGGAGCCGGCATCCCGGCCCCTCCCAATCCAGCCGGCGGCCGCGGGCGCAGCGCCATCCGCGACCTGCTGATCAACGCGATTGGGGAGCCTGCCGGCTCCGGCGACACTGGCGGAGCCGCGGCGGAGGAGCCCTCCGTCGCCCTGGACGACTCCACGAGCCCCCCTCGCCTGCTGGTGAGCTACCGCACCCAGGGTGCCTGGCGGCGCGACGGTGAAGCTCAGCTGTCCCGCGGCATGCTCTTCGTACACCTGGAGCAGATCGTCCCACTCCCCCTCGATGCCATGGTGGCGCTCCACATCCAGCGACCCCCGCAGGCCCCCATCGACTGCATTGCGCGCGTGGTCCTGCTCCACGATCGAGGCGTCGGCCTAAGCCTCGACCTGGATCCCCGCACCCTCAGCCCAACCTGACCAGCCCGCCCACCAGCGGGGTCCGTATCCTTGTTATCCGTTGACATTATTGGGCTTTCGCCTCCACCCCCCCCTTCTTCCACGGGTCAGGGCGCGCCCGGCCGAGTTCGCGCTTGCCGTGCACCTCTTCCCGGAGCCCTCCGAACGAGTAGAATAGTCTCCGACCCGAATCCGGGCTCCCATCCAGTCGATCACGCATGTCCCCTCCACCGAAACCACCAGACCGTGACAGCTCCCCCATGGGGCGGGCAGTGCTCGAGCTGCGAGAGAGCATCTCCCTGCGCACCCAGGATGGATTGTTCTTCGGGGAGCTGCTCCGCTTCGGCGGCGGCCGCATGGAGGTGGAGTGTGACGGTCGCTTCGACCTGCGCTCCGAGGTCGAGTTTCAGCTCAAGCTGCCGGGCTACAACTCCACGGTCTACGGGGCCGCCCGCGTTCTCCGGGCCATCAGCCGCACAGCGCTGATCAGGCAGTACACAATACGCATCCAGCGAATGCGCGACAAGGATCGTCTGCTGCTTCAACAATGGGTCGACTACTCGGCCCGGGGCAAGACCACACAGCAGCCCCGGGGCCAGGCACCCGCCGTCTACGGCTCCAAGGCCGATCTCAATCCTTGGGGGATCCACTCCCTGGACTCCACCGTCCAGACCACCGCTGGCAAGCTCGCGCTGCGCGACGCCATGCGGGCGCGCTTCACCCCCAGCTCGGTCGGGGCTTCCCGGGAGCGGGCAAGCAGTGGGCGCCGTCAACGCTTCGACGAGCCCAAGCCCGACGCACAGGCCTCCCGGAAGTCCGGCAGCACCGGCAGCGGGAGCTCCACCTTCGGGCGTGAGAGCATCGGCGCCGCCATCAAGAAAGACCCTCGCGGCGGACGCCGACGCGGCGAGCCCGAGATGCCCGACCACGAAGGCGCCACGAACCGTCCACCCACTCCCCAGCGGGTCACCCGGCGACGGCAGCGGCAGCTGCAGCGGCCACCCCTGGTCGAGGTCGAGGGCCCTCGCGCTCCCAAGCTCCCCAGCCCCAAGGACCCCCAGGTACATATGCGGCTCTCGGTGAGCCCTCCTCAGGTCTTCGTCCGCTACCACACGCGCAGTGGCTACTTCGGGGACTACCAGAGCTACCTGTCGAAGAACGTGCTCTTCCTGCAGAACACTGAAGAGACCCCCAAGAAGGGATCGGTGCTGCGGGTCAACATCTTCCTCCCCGCAGGACTCTCCGTGCAGTGCGAAGGCGTGGTGATCGCCACGCTTCCCAACGGCTTCGGCATGAACCTGCAGCTGGACGCCGACGGCCGCATGACCCTGGCATCGGCCTCGAAGATCTAACTGAGGCCGAGCGCAGCTCCGAACAGCCTCGAGTCGCACCTGGTGAGGTGGGCGGTCAACGCTCCTGCCCGATGCCAAGACACATGGCCTCTCGACGATGCGCCTGTGGACTGCATGATCACCCCGGGGCACGACAGCACAGACCAGCTCCAGCGCCCCCGCATCGAGCCCCAAGATACAAGCAGCCCCGGTGACGCATGTGCATCACCGGGGCTGCTGCTGTAGAAACCCTGAGGTAACTACCAGCGCTGACCGCGCCCGCCGCCGCCGCCGCCGCCGCCGCCGCTGCCACCGCGGCTGTCGCGACGAGGCTTGTCTTCGGCGAGGTTGACGCGGATGGTGCGTCCATCGAGCTCGGTGCCGTCGAGCGCCGCGATGGCGTCGGTGGCCGACTGGGCCTCGGCGTAGGTCACGAAGCCGAAGCCTCGGGAACGGCCGGTGTCGCGATCGGAGATCACCTTGGCTTCATTGACGGTGCCGTGGGCCTCGAAGGCTGCGGCCAAAGACTGATCATCCGTGCCCCAGCTGAGGCCACCTACGAAGAGCTTGTTGCTCATGATTTTTTCTCTCGTTCTGGCTCGAGGTCGGAAAGGACCGACCAGCCAGGTGTGTCGGAGGCGAAGGCGCCTTCATCCTTAGATGGAACTTCCATCTGTCGTGAGGCCAGGTTCGAGGACAGAACGTGCTCTCTGCGGCCATCAACGGCGCCCCCCTATGCCAGCGGGCGCGCGCGCGCCGGAAAAACATACGAATACCGTGCAAAATGCCCGACGCCGAAGAGATAGACGCAGGCGACTGACGGCGGCCCCGGCTGCTCTGGACCGTCGCCGAGGTGTTGGAGGCAACGGCGTGGAGGGGCTCTCCCCCCCCTGGGGCGTGCTATGGACCTGACATGATCCGAACGATCCTCACGCATCCAGGCAGCGCCCACAAGGACGACCTCCTCGCTGTCAGCCTCTTCGTCGCCACCTATGGCGCCCCCATCCTGCGGCGGGACCCCACCCAGGGAGAGCTCGACGACCCCTCGGTCGCCGTGATCGACGTGGGCGGCGAGCACGACCCGAGCCGCTCGAACTTCGACCACCACCACTTCCCGCGCGATCACGTCCCCACCTGCTCCCTCAGCCTCGTCCTGCAGGCCCTGGGCCTCTACCATGATGCGGCGCAGTTCTGCGACTGGCTCGAGCCAGCGGAGTGGTTCGACTCCCGGGGCCCCCAGCAGACGGCGGAGCGCCTCGGTGTTCCCCCACTGGTGGTCGCGCAACTCAGCTCACCCATCGACGCCGCGCTGCTTCGACGCTTCGCGCGCGAGCAGGAGCTCGCGGCTGGCGACCCGCTCTACGAGTGCATCCGTTTCATCGGCGAGGACCTGCTCGAGCAGCTCAGCGTCGTCCGCGAGCGCATCGCGTTCGTGAGGAAGCATGCGGAGCGATGGTCGGTCCCGACCGGTGACCAGCTCATCGAGGTCCTGTTCCTGCCCCGAACGGACCCACCGGGCGGCGATCCTGGCGACTCCATCGCCGACTACATCCGCGCGGAAGGCCTCCAGGCCACCATCGCTGCCATCGTGTACCCCGACGGGCGCGGGCAGGGCTACGGCCTGGGTCGGTTCCAGGACCACCCCAAGCTCGACTTCTCCCGCGTCGAGGAACAGCCCGACGTGCACTTCGCCCACAAGACCGGGTTCATGTGCAAGACCACGGCCACCGCGCCCAGCAGGCTGCGGGAGCTCATCGTCGCAGCCTGGCGCAGCTAAAAGCCTCACCCCCTCGCGGAGCACCACGAATGGCCCACCCCTGCCTGAGCTGTGGGGCCTGCTGCGCCACCTGGGCGGTGCAGCTCGAGCGGTCCGAGCTCACCCGCGCCCTGCGCCCGCACGTGGTGCCCGCAGCGAGCAGCCGATACGTCATCCTGGCGGGAACGGAAGGGGACCACCCCCGCTGCGCCGCGCTGCAGGGCGAGGTGGGACAACGTTGCCGCTGCGGCATCTACGATCACCGCCCCTCTCCTTGCCACGAGGTCCAGGCCTCCCTGCAGCGCGGACGACAGGACAGCTGCTGCGACGAGGCCCGCGTCCGCCACGGCCTGGCCAAGCTGCGCTTCGACGACTGGCGGTGACGCGGAGACAGGGCGAAGCTGGACATCGAGCGGGAGCGAACGCGATGGGGTCATCCACCTCACCGTCCTGCGGAGGGGTATGGCGTCTCATGACCACCTGGCGGTGAGGAGGCCGGGTTGGGGCCGCCTGCTCCGCGAGTCCCGCACCACGGACGAGGGGGCTCCCGTCACCGTCTGGTGATGGCCACCGCTCGTCTCCGCCCGGGATCAGACCCGCCCGGCGAGCACCGTCCGCAGGGCCTGGCTCAGAGCCTTGATGTCGTAGGGCTTCACGGCGATGCCCTGGAACCCGTGCGCTTGGTGGTCCGCCATGATGGGGTCGTTGGAGTAGCCGCTCGAGACGATGGCCCGG
>CALDOK010000028.1 GCA_937912125.1 uncultured Pseudomonadota bacterium | reverse complement strand
AAGTGTCCGGGGTTTCTACGCCGATCGCGCATGGAGATTGTGTGGCAACGGCAGCTACGCCCCACGGTGAAGGCCGCCGCTTCACCCTCTCACCCGAGGATGACACCGAGGGGGGGCCCTCCCAGGCCGTGCTCCTCCAGCGGCTCCGGGCCCGCAAGCTCGCACGGCTCGTGGTTGCAGAGAAGGCGAAGGATGCCGGACTCGTGGACGCCTGCCTGGAGCAGGTACGCGCGGTTCTGGCCGAAGATCCGACCGTGCGCGCCATGATGGTGGTCCTGAACCGGGTCGCTGTCGCTCGGGAGCTGCGCGAGAAGCTGGGCAAGGCCACACGGTCCCGCAAGGACGGGCTGGATGCCGACTGCGTGCTGCTCACCGGCCGAGTTCGCTCTCTCGAACGCGATGACCTGTTGACGCGCTGGCGCGGCCGCATAGCCGCGGGACGCGACCGGGCCACAGCGGCGAACGTGCGACCGCTCGTCGTCGTGGCAACGCAATGCGTCGAGGTGGGCGCCGACTTGGACGTCGATGCCCTCGTGACCGAAGCCTGCCCCCTGGATTCGCTGCGTCAACGGCTCGGCCGCCTCGACCGGCTGGGCCACCGCGGCACTTCGCAGGTGGTGATAGTGATCCGCAAGGAGCAGGCTGCCCAGAGCTCAACGGACGACCCGGTGTATGGCGAAGCGTTGGGCAGAACCTGGGCCTGGCTCGTAGAGGAGGATGCGGCCGCGAGCGGCAGGCTCGATCTGGGCATCGATGGGTTGGACCCGATCCTTCCTGATGACCTCACTCCTTTCTCGGCGCCTGTGGCCGACGCGCCCCTGTTGTTTCCAGCCTACTGCGACCTGTGGGTCCAGACTGGGCCGGAACCAGCGGTGAGCCCAGAGCCCTCGGTGTTCCTCCACGGGCCCCAACGCGACGCGGCCGAGGTGCGCGTGGTGTGGCGTTCCGATCTGGACCCCGCCCGACCCGAGACCTGGGCAGACACGGTGGCCATGGAGTCCCCGGTCGCCGGGGAGACGCTTCCCCTGCCGCTGTGGCTGGCCCGCCGCTGGCTGGCCGAGGCCCGGCTCGACGACGATGGAAGCGACCTTGCCGGCGCAGCCCCCCCACGGATCGACGACGCAGCCGGGGGCCTGCCGATCCTGCGCTGGCGTGGTCCCGAGGACTCCGAAGTCGCTTCTTCCGACAGCATCCGACCCGGCGACCTGCTGGTGCTCCCGTGCTCCCGAGGTGGCTGTGACGAGGAGGGCTGGAACCCAGACGCCGGGGAAGTGCCCGACCTGGCCGAGCGTGCTGCGCTTGCCGCGCGGCACCGTCCTGTGCTGCGGCTCCATCCAGCGGTGCTGCCGAACCTGGGGGCGGCGGCCGAAGTGCTTGCCCCGCTGACCCGGCTGAACCCCGACGTCCTGCCCGAAACCCTGGAGGATGATGTCGCGGAGGCCCTGGCGGCGCTCGCTGCTCGGGAGGATCTGCTCGAGCACCTTCGCCCCCTGGTCACTTCCCTCTTGCGGGACCGTCAGCGACGGGTTGTGCCTCATCCCTCCGGGATCGGGCTCGTGGTATCTGGGCGCGGGCGGCTGGCAGCCGAGGGAAGTGATTTCTCCGGCGAGGACTCCACCTCATCTCTTGGTGACGAACCCGTACTCCTGGTCGATCACCTGAATGACGTAGAGCGGTGGGCGAGGCGCATCGGTGACCATGCGGGTCTCAACGCCGAACTCGTGTCGGATCTGGCCCTCGCAGCGCGCCTGCACGACGTGGGCAAGGCCGATCCGCGTTTTCAGGCCTGGCTGGCTGGAGGCAATCCTGTGCGCGCCGTGCGGCGGGGCTTGCTCGCCAAGTCGGAGCGCCTGCCCCGTTCAGGTGCGAGCCTGGCACGGGCACGGGCGCGGGCGGGCTACCCGAAAGGTGGGCGCCATGAGCTGCTCTCGGTGCGCTTGGCGGAGTCGGCACCGGAGCTGCTGGCGGCAGCCCACGACCGGGACTTGGTGCTTCACCTGGTGGCGAGCCACCACGGTCACTGTCGGCCCTTCGCACCGGTCGTGGACGATCCGCGGCCCCGGAGTGTCGCCCAGAAAGTCGGTGAGCACTGTCTGCACGCCGGAAGTGACACAGGACTGGAGCGCCTGGACAGCGGCATCGCTGAGCGCTTCTGGACCCTGGTGCGGCGCTACGGTTGGTGGGGCCTGCCCTTCCTCGAGGCGTGCCTGCGCCTCGCTGACCACCGCGCCAGCGAGCGGCCTGGGCATGGAGGTGCGGAGTGACGATCCTGACCTGCAGAGGGCTGGACGGGGCCAACCCACTCCACGTCCTGGCAGCCCTTGGCCTCTTGCGTCTGGCTGACCGTGCCGAGCCGGGTGCGCGCTTGGGTTTCGCGCTCGTGAACACCGCCTGGAGGCCTGTCCTCGAAGTCGGCATGGAACGCGAGGCACTGCTGACGGAGATCGCCGCGTGGCTCGTGGTTCTGGCCCGCAAGGGGAGCGAGGATCCTTCACTCCAGAAGCGGGTTCGGGAACTGGGGTGCCTCGCGAAGAAGAAGGTGGAGGCAGTGAAGAGCGCTGCCAAGGAAGCGAAGGCCGAGGCGAAGCGTCTCAAGCACAGCAAGGTCGAAACCCGGGGATACATTCAGCAGGCCACCGCAGTCCTGGACCTGGAGCTGGCGGAGGTCGCGCTGGATCTCGGGGCAGCCCGCAAGGCGCTCTCCCTGGCCAACGGCCTGGGGATCGCGCACCTGGGGGAAATCATCGGGGTCAACCCGGAGATCTTTCGTCAGTTCGGTGAGGCGGCCCTGGAGGCACTGCTCTCCGGCTCGCTATCCGACGACCCGACCACGGCGGACCCGATCCTGGTGACAGGCCACCTTCCAGCACTGGCCTGCGATCAGGTGGTTGACGGCGACAAGGTCAAGCCCACCCCCTACAGCTTCGGAAACGGCGCCAGCGGTCAGTGCCTCCTGAAGAGCTTCCTGGCTTGCGCTGGACAAGTCACGCTGGAGCGGCTCGCCGCGACACTGGACGGCGGGGAGGTACGGCTGGTGGAAGGCAGAGGCCTGACCTTGAATTGGGATCCAGAGGATCTGCGCTCCTACGCGCTGGCCTGGGACAATCCGGAGTCCGTCGCGAAGAGTGTCGATGTGGGCGCCAACGCCTTGGCCTACGTCGGGCTCGGTCTCCTACCGGCCGTACCCGGTCCGAAGGGGCTCGATGCGGTCGGCTGGGGGCCCGAGGATGGATGGACCTGGCCCGTCTGGGAGCCGCGTTTGCCTATGCCCGTGGTAGCGAGCCTGCTGGCGGATCGCGCTCTGCAGGCCGCACGGCCTGATGTCGGGTCCCTGGAACGTCGTGGCGTGTGCGAAGTACGCCGCAGCGCGCGCGTGAACCCCACTGGCAAGAGATCCTACTTCGCGTCGTCGCGGCCATGCTGAGTGAACCCTCAGACATGCTCGTACAGGTCCGCACCCTCAACGACCTGGCCTATTGTCCTCGGCGTTTCGGCCTGGAGCGCCTGGAAGGACAATGGGCAGACTCCGGGGACACCGAGCGCGGTCGCAACGTCCACCACCGCGTGGACGACGGCCCGAAGGGCTCGCTCCCCTCTCCCGAGGAAGACTCGGAGCGTCCCTGTGTGGCCCGCAGCGTCCACCTCGGGGATCCCGGACTGGGCATGGTCGGCATCATCGACCTTGTCGAGTCCGCCGACGGTGATGCGGTGCCGGTAGACTACAAGCAGGGCACGATTGCACCGGTGCCCGAAGGTGCTTGGGAACCAGAACGCGTACAGGTCTGCGCCCAAGGGCTACTTCTCCGCGCCCACGGCTACCACAGCAGTCACGGAGTGCTCTACTTCGCGGGATCCAAGCGTCGCGTGGACGTCGCCTTCACCGACACTCTCGTAGCGCGCACCTTGGAACTATTGGCCGAAGCTCGCCGCCTCACCGGAAGTGGCGAAATCCCTCCCCCACTCGTGGATAGCCCCAAGTGCCCTCGCTGTTCCCTGGTGAGCCTGTGCTTGCCCGACGAGACCAACAGGTTGCTGGGGATTGGGGAGGAGGTGCGCCCCATCGTGCCAGCGAGGGACGATGCGATCCCGTTGTATGTCCAGACTCGTGGCGCTCACATCGGACGATCCCACGACGAGATCGCAGTGCATGACAAGAAGGTGGTGGTGGGGCGCGCGAGGCTGGAGGATACCAGCCAAGTAGTGGTGCTCGGGGCGGCAACCCTGACCACCCCGTTGCTGGAGGCACTTGCCGAGCGCAGGATTCCGGTGGCGCTGCACACCTTCGGCGGATGGTACTACGGCTCCTTCGTCGCAGCTGGCGGTTTCGGTGCCGCGCTTCGTACATGCCAGCACAGGGTGGCCGCCAGTCCGAGACGCTCGCTCAAGCTCTCCAGGGCCTTCGTCAACGGTAAGCTCAGGAACCAGCGAGTGATGCTACGCAGGAACGGCCGGGATTTGCCAAGAGGGGCCCTGGACCGCCTCGCGGACTGCGCCTCGGAGGCGCTACGCGCCGATAGCCTGGACGTGCTGCGAGGGATCGAGGGCCTGGGCGCCAGGGTCTACTTCGAGCACTTCGACAAGATGCTCCGGACGGACCTCCCCTTCCGAATGGACGGTCGCAACCGCCGACCACCTCGCGATCCTGTCAACTCGCTCCTGTCCTTCGCCTACGCCTGCCTGGTCCGAGAGGTCACCCACCTGTTGTTCCGAGTCGGTCTGGAGCCTCATGTCGGGTTCATGCACCAGATTCGCCCTGGCCGGCCGGCGCTGGCCTTGGATCTGATGGAGGAGTTCCGCCCCCTGGTTGCCGATTCGGCGGTCCTGTCGGCCGTCAACAACGGTGTGGTGAAGGCGGACGACTTCCAGTTCCGCAGTACCGGCGTGCTCCTCAAGGATGGGGCGCGGCGGCAGTTCATCCGCGTCATCGAGCGCAGACTCGACGAACTGGCCACGCACCCCGTATTCGGCACCCGCTTGAGCCTGCGCCGCATCATGGAAGTGCAAGCCCGACTCCTGGCCCGTCACCTTACGGGCGAACTACCAAGGTACATCCCCTACAAGACCCGATGAGTCGAGCCCCCCGCCTCTTCCTGGTATGCTACGACGTGCGCGACCCCAAGCGCCTGCGGCGGGTCTACAAGGTCATGCGGGGCTTCGGGGATCACGTCCAGTTCTCGGTCTTTCGGTGCGTGCTCTCGGAAACCCAGCTTGCTCGAATGGAAGGCCGGCTCCTGCGCGAGATCAACTGCAACGAGGATCAGATCCTCGTGGTCCCACTCGGACTCGCCAGCGTCCCGGCGGAGGAGCGGATGCACACCTTGGGGCAACCCCTGCTCGATGCAGAGCGTGTAGTCAGAATCCTTTGAGAGGTTCTTTGAAAATCCGTGCGAGCGGTCCAGTGGTGCGGTTCCACATAGGAGGCGCTCGCAGCAATGGTTCCTGGCTGATTTCCAGCCGCTTGCGGGTGGTTCCCGACCCTGGTGGCTCGACGATTGGGGTCGGGATATGGCGCAGCTCGCAAGTCACCACCATTGTCGTGCTTGTAGGCCCGTCCCAGGGGATGGGCCTCTTCCCGGCGTTCACGGCCGGGCCACGTTGAAGC
>CALDOK010000027.1 GCA_937912125.1 uncultured Pseudomonadota bacterium | reverse complement strand
CTCGTCGCCGTCGTGGGGCGTGATCTGCACGGTCCACACCTGGCCGCGGCTGGTCGCGTCGGCAGGCAGGATGGCGTCGTGGTAGCTGCTTGTCTGGTCGCCCACCAACCAGTCGTAGCTGATCTCGACCACGTCGTTGTCGTCGTCCCATACGTCCACGGTCGCGGCGATGTCGTCGGTGGTCAACGGTGCGCTGGGCCCCAGCGTGACCTCTGCCACGGGTGGCGTGTTGGCGATGGTCACCGAGGCCTCGGCGGGTGGCCCCTGCTCTTTGCCGTCGCTGGGGATGGCAACCACCTTCCAGAGCTGGTGCTTGCTGGTGACTGAGGCGGGCAGGGTGCCACCAGCGGCCACCGAGGTGGTGGACGTTCCCAGGTACCAGCTGTAGCTGTAGCTGACGGTGTCACCGTTCTCGTCAGGAGCATCGGACTCCACCACCACCACCAGATCGTCGATCGTGGTCGGGCTGGATGGATCGATGCTCAGCACAGGCGCACCAGGGGGCACGTTGCAGCCTGCGAGCAGCAGTACGGAGAGGATGCAGCGAGTTTCCATCGTCGTCCTTCATGGTTCGGATCGCAGGTTGATTCTACGATAGCTCGAATCCCAATGCGAGCTTCGACGCCTCCTGATGAACGCTGCGAGCAACAGCAGGATCAGCGGTCGGGTCGAGTCTCCGGAGCGCGCCCCAGTAACACAGCCCCAACCACCCGCTTCGTCGAAGTCGACCACGCCGTCGCAGTCGTCGTCGACGCCGTTGCCGTCAGCCTCGACCATGCCGGGGTTGACCAGGGCATCGGTGTCGTCGCAGTCGTCAGCGAGGGCGTACCCGTCGCCATCCTGGTCATCATCGGCCCCGTCGCAGTCCTGGTCCACACCGTCGTACCAGATCTCCTCGGCTCCCGGATGGGTGTCGGAGCGGGCGTCGTCGCAGTCGTCTCCGCTCCAGTCTGCGGAGTCGTGGCCATCGCCGTCGGCGTCGTAGTCCGAGGCGTTGTCGCAGTCCGTGATCACGCCGTCGTAGGGGGTGTCGGGGGCCCCAGTGTAGACCGAAGCGTCGGCGTCATCGCAGTCCTCACCGCCGTAGCTGTCGCTGTCCTGTCCGTCGCCGTCCGCGTCGTAGTCCGAGCCTCCGCTGCAGTCCTGGTCCACGCCGTCGTACCAGGCCTCGCTGGCGTCGGGGTTCACGGCCGCGTCGTCGTCGTCGCAGTCGTCTCCACCGAAGCCGTCGAAGCCATCGGCGTCAGCATCGTAGTCGTTGGCGCCGTCGCAGTCCTGGTCCACGCCGTCGTACCAGATCTCGCTGGCACCGGGGTTCACGGCCGCGTCGTCGTCGTCGCAGTCTCCGGCGGTGGGCCCGTAGCTGCTGGGTGCCTCGCAGGCGGTGGTGGTGTCGGTGCTGATCCCGAAGCCATCGCCGTCGGCGTCCAGGTACCAGGTGCTGGCGTCTGCGCTGCTGTCTGGGTCGGTGCTGCTGTCGCAGTCGTCGTCCACGCCGTTGCACAACTCGGTAGCCCCCGGGTGCACGTCTGCGGCAGTGTCGTCGCAGTCCTGGTCGTTGGCGGCGTAGCCGGCCGGGAGCGAGCAGTCCTGGGTGGTGACGACTGGGTTGCCGTAGCCGTCGCTGTCGAAGTCCTGGAAGTAGGTGGTGGTCACGCCGTCGTCGGCCACCCCATCGCAGTCCTGGTCCAGCCAGTCGCAGATCTCAGCCGCCGCCGGGTGGACGGTGGAGTCCGCGTCGTCGCAGTCACCGCCACTCGAGACGGTGCCCGTGGGTGCGGTGCAGGCGTGCTGGGCGCTGCTGTCGGTGCCGTAGCCGTCCCCGTCTCCGTCGCTGTACCAGCTGGGTTGAACGGAGTCGCCAGCCTCGTCTACTGTGTCGTCGCAGTCGTTGTCCGCGCTGTCGCAGGCCTCGCTGGCGCCGGGGTGGGTCGCCGCGTCGGTGTCGTCGCAGTCGGAGCTGTCGCCCACGTAGCCACTGGGCGCGGAGCAGCCCTGGGTGGTTGAGCTGGGGTTGCCGTAGCCATCGCCGTCGCCGTCGCGGTACCAGGTGGGGCTGGTCTCGTCCACGGTGCCGTCGCAGTCGTTGTCGATGCCGTCGCAGAACTCCGAGGCCCCTGGGTACGCGCTGGCGTCGCTGTCGTCGCAGTCTCCGGCGCTCCCGCTGTAGCCGCTCGGTGCGGTACAGCCGGTAGTGGTGCTGCTGCTGACACCGTAGCCGTCACCGTCGGCGTCCAGGAAGAACGTGCTCGCGACCCCCTCGTCGACGGTGCCGTCGCAGTCCTGGTCCACGCCGTCGCACAGCTCGGAGGCGCCGGGATGGATGCTGGCGTCGCGGTCGTCACAGTCCGAGCTGGAGGCCGTATACCCGGCAGGCGCCGAGCACGCGGTGGTGGTGCTGCTGCTGACGCCGTAGCCATCGCCGTCGGAGTCGGCATAGAACGTGAGCAGCGCGCCCTCGTCCACGATGCCGTCGCAGTCTTGGTCTACGCCGTCGCACCTCTCGGCTGCGCCGGGGTGGATGCTCGCGTCGCTGTCGTCGCAGTCGCTCGCGTCCGCCACCCAGCCTCCGGTTCCATGGCAGGCTGTGGTGGTGGTGCTCGCGTCGCCGTAGCCGTCGCCGTCGCTGTCGGCGTACCAGGTGGAGCCCAGGCCAATGTCTACCGTGCCGTCGCAGTCGTCGTCGATGCCGTTGCAGGCTTCGGTGGCGCCGGGGTTGACGCTGGCGTCGCTGTCGTCGCAGTCGGAGCTGTCTGCTGCGTACCCGGTGGGCGCAGTGCACGCGTGCAGGGAGCTCGCGCCACCGCCGTAGCCATCACCGTCGCTGTCGGCGTACCACAGGGGCTGGACGCTGTCGCCGGCCTCGTCGATGTCTCCGTCGCAGTCATTGTCTGCGCTGTCGCAGGCTTCGCTGGCGCCGGGGTGCACTGCTGCGTCGGTGTCGTCGCAGTCGCTGGAGTCGGAGGTCCAGCCGCTGGGGGCGGTGCAGGTGGTGGAGCTTGTTGCGGAGTCGCCGTAGCCGTCGCCGTCGCTGTCGGCGTACCAGGTGCCGATGTCCTCGTCGACGCTGCCGTCGCAGTCGTTGTCGATGCCATCGCCGCAGACATCGATCGCTCCGGTGTGGACAGTGGGATCGGTGTCGTCACAGTCGCTGGAGTCGGGATCGCCGTCTGCGTCTGCGTCGGCGATCTCCCAGACGTAGACGGCTCCAGCGTCTTCATAGTTGGAGGTATCGTGGGACCTTGCGGAGACGAAGAGCTCGGCGGCGCCGCTCTGATCCATGTCCAGCAGCTGGACCGCGCTGCCGAAATAGCTCCAGCTCTCCCAGGTCGCCAGCGTGTGTGGGGTCGACACATCCACGCCTGTGCTGGTCCCCGCCCAGAACCACGCGGCTCCGTCCGTCCCGTAGATGGTGTCGTTCTGGTAGTTGCCTGAACCAACCAGTACGTCGGCCAGACCATCACCGGTCGCGTCCGCGACCGCGACATCCTTTCCAACCTGGCAAGAGGTCTGGTCGCACTCCCAGGTGCCAAGGTGAGTCATGGGCGTGGGGCTGCTGGAGCCCAGGAAGAAGTCGATGGAGCCCTCGTTGGACTCCCCGTTGGTGTAGTTGTCGTTGCCAAGCACCAAATCGTCCAGGCCATCGCCATCGATGTCGCCGACCGCCAGACTCTCCGCACAGCTCCAGCTCGCGTTGCACTCAGCATAGCCGGCAGGCGTCGACCCGAGCCCAGCGCTCCCGCCTGTGAAGATCAGGGCTCCAGCCGTGACCCCCGAGCTCCAGGTGAAGAAGCTCACACCGACGAACAGGTCCTCAACACCGTCACCATCAACGTCACCGGTGCCCAGGGAGATTCCCGCGTGGGCGCTGGTTTCATCGGCATCCCAGAACCAGTCAGGCGTGCTCGGCAGCCCGGAGGCAGAGCCGTAGTAGACGAACACCAGGCCCTCGTTGGACTGCCCCAGGGTGTAGGTCTCGGCCCCGATGGCCGCATCGTCGTAGCCATCGGCGTTGAAGTCGCCTGTGGCGACGGCGCTGCCCAGGTTCGCGCCGCTCGAGTCGCTCTCGTATTCCCAGCTCGGGGTGGTGGAGACACCCAGCCAGGAACCCTGGAAGAGCTGTACGATGCCCTCCTCTGTCTGCCCGTTGCTGTACTCCGGAAGGCCTATCAGGAGGTCGTCGTAGCCATCCCCGTCGAAGTCCCCACCAGCCATACTCCCTTCGCCGAAGTCGCTGATGCTCGACGTGAGTTCTGCGGCCGAGGCGGTCTCCATCCCGCTCGAGCTGCCTTGGAAGATGTGGACTTCCTGGCCTTCACCGGCGCTCACCGCGAGCTCGGGGTAGCCGTCTCCATTCAGGTCGCCCACCGCGTCGAGCAGGTAGCCGAAGTTGTCGTCGTCCATGTCTCCGGTTCGGATGTCAGTCCAGTTGTTCGGTGCGGGGATCATTCCCGACGCCCCGTAGACCACAAGCACCCTGCCCGTGTCGGAGCTGCTGCTGCCGCTGCTGCTGGGTGTGTAGTAGGCTCCGATCGCAAGGTCGTCGTACCCGTCGCCATCGAAATCCCCCCGCCCGGACACGGCGTTGCCGAAGCGGGTGTCCAGGTCCGAGTCCTGAACCTCGACCCGCTCGGAGGAGCCAACGCTGAGCCCTGCGCCCACGATGATCTCGACCTCTTGGGCGTAGCTGTAGGCGGTGGCCAGCTCCTCGAGGCCATCACCGTCCATGTCCCCAGCGTTGACCATGTAGTAGGCGATGTTGAAGCCGTCCCCGGTCAAGCTGTGATCGGGGCTGGTCAGTGGCCCGTACGCTGATCCCCGCTGGACGAACAGGGTGCCAAGGGAGCCGTAGCCCCAGGCGCCCACGGCGAGTTCATCATCTCCGTCGCCATCGAAGTCAGCAAGCGATGCCATGGTGCGTCCCAGGCGGGCGTCGGTGCTGTCCAGCTGGAACACGGTGCTGGGGCTCGACGCGAATGTGCTGCCGTCTCCGGGGAAGAAGAAGACCGCCCCCTCGTCGGTGTGGCCGTCGTCGTAGTAGGGGGCGCCTACAGCCAGATCCTGGGATCCATCGCCGTCGAAGTCGCCGATGGCTACGGAGAATCCTGCTTCCGCCTGGACCTGGCCGCTCTCCCAGATCCAGTGGGGCGTAGTGGCGATCCCTGCCGATGAGCCGAGGTAGAGGGAGGCGAAGCCCTCGTTCACCTCGCCATTTTCACGCGCGGGCTGGCCCAGGACCAGGTCGCCGTAGCCATCGCCGTTGACATCACCGGTGGCGACCGCCCCGACGTCACCGCTGGTCGAGTAGGTGAAGCTGATGGTGGCACCCGGGGTCGTGACCAGCCCCGCGCTCGAGCCGTAGTAGACGTATACACTGGTATCCACCGACAGCATGTCAGCGTAGCCGTCTCCGTTCAGGTCTCCAGCCGCGGTAACGTCGTACACGCTGGGTGTGAACGTCGTGTCGGGGGAGGCAGGCAAGCCGGTGGGGCTACCGTGGTAGAGGTGCGCTTCCTTCGAGTCATAGGAAAGGACGGCCAGATCGTCGTAGCCATCTCCGTCGACGTCACCGAGGATCTCGACGTCATACCCGAACTTGTCG
>CALDOK010000026.1 GCA_937912125.1 uncultured Pseudomonadota bacterium | reverse complement strand
TGCCCGGCGGCTAACGCAGGGTCGGATCGCAGACCCAGTTGCAGCCCATGCCCAAGGGGGCGTGCACGGTGCACGACCACACCCCGTCCAGGCAGCTCATGCCGTCGCCGATCTCGCTGCCACAGGCGTCACCCTCGAGCTCGCAGGGTTCGCCGCAGAGGGCGGCGTAGTCGGCGGGGCACTCGGGAGGGCAGGGGGGTAGGTCGGCGGCTTGGCAGTATTCACCGCTGTCGGCGGGCTCGAAGCAGCCGACCAGGAGGGCCAGGAGGGGGGGGAGGGTGCGCATTCAGGCTGTGGCTCTCGATTGTGCTGGGGTGGTCTTGGGCGATGATACGACGCCTAGAATTGGAAGTAGATGAAGTCCTCTGCGGGCTGCAGCAGCGCGTATACGTCGAACAGGTCCGCGATGGCCAGCAGGTCCAGGGCAGCCCAGGTGGCCACCGACAGCAGCAGCACGATCTTGAAGGGCCAGGGCCGCACGAACAGGGCGGCGATGGCCAGCAGGCCGTAGCGCATGGCCGCGATCACCAGGCTCAGCCAGGTCAGGCCGCTGAATGGGCCCTTCAGCACGTAGAGCAGCGCGGACCAGACGAAGGCCAGCAACAACAGGGACAGGGCGTAGTCGCCCGCGGAGGTCTCGCGCTTGGGGCTGGCGTCGCTCATGGTCCGTCTCCGGGAGGGCTGGGCGTTGATCCTCTACTCTCTTTCAGCCTGTGGGGCGGGACCTGCTCCGGGCCGGAGTTCGGACATCGTCAGGGATGATCTCGCGGGTGGCCGACCCGGGCTCGTTGAGATCGAAGCGCACAAGACAGAGACCCGGATCCTCGTGGGCAGCCGACAGCATGATGGTAGCCCCAAGCGTCTCTCTCCAGCTCCCGGTCAGGCGGCTGGACTCGTGTACATGACCGTGCAGGGTCAGCCACGGGCTGCGCTGTTCGATCATCCTGCGAACGGCGATGCTGCCCACATGTGGGTCGATGGGCACATGCTCGTGGAAGCGCCCGTCCAGATCGGCGCGGTCCAGGGCGGTGCCGTAGGGCGGGGTGTGGAAGAGCATCACGGCCAGGCGGAGGTCCTCCCCCGTGGTGAGCTGGTCGAGCTCGCGCTTGATGGTCTCGAAGCGGATCTCGTGGACCGGCTTGTGGACAGACCGCCAGCCCTCTTCTGGGGAGACGGAGCCCGGGTCGACGTAGCGGGACACGTCGTAGCGCTCCCAGTCCTTGAGCAGGAAGGGGCTGGGGGGCACACAGGCGTAGCCGAAGACGGGGCGGCCGTGGAGGGTGGTCCGGCGGGCGTGGAGGTGCTCCAGGAGACCGGCGCCCTCCAGGCGGGCCAGGGCCGGGACCGCCGAGCCGGGATCGTCGTTTCCGAGCACCGCCAGCACCCTTGGCGCGCGCTCCCCCAGCGCGTTCCTCAGGTCCGCGAAGCCCTGGCCCAGGAAGTCTTCGATGAAGTCTCCCTCGACGTCGGCGTCCCTGGCCCCCATCGCCAGCCCCCCGGGGAGCAGATCTCCGGCCAGGAAGATGGCCGCAGGGTGCTCCTCGGCCGCTACGCGCCACAGGGTGCGGTAGCGCGCGGGGCTGCCGTGCAGATCCGAGGCGAGCAGGCAGGGGATCTTCATGCCGCGGGAGGCTCCATCATGCCTGCCCGCCGCCCATCGGGAGCTTCGCTGCGGCGTCGGTGACGGCCCCGATCTTGGAGGCGAAGCCCTCCTTGGCGCGGATGTCCTCGTCGGTGACGAAGTGGAGGTCCAGCAGGCCCTGGCTCCTGTGTCCGGTCTTCAGGTAGTTCAGATCCGCCAGGCTCCGGCTCCACCCCTCGAGCCAGTGCGCCAGATCGCTCCTCTGTTGGTCTGTGCCCGTGACGTGGAGGATCAGGTCGATGTCGCTGCCTGGGCCTGCGGTGGCGTTCTTTGTGCTGCCGATGAGGTAGACGGCGGCGAGCCCGAACCGCTCTGGATCCAGCTGCAGGGCGATCTCTTTGGCCGCACGCAGCCGCCAGCACCACGACGCCTCCTCGGCACAGCGGGGTGTGTGCGGCTCATCCGGGGCGCGTGCGATCTCCTGTGTCGGCGTGGAGGGATCGGTCAGGTAGCCCAGGGCTTCGTCGTCTTCGGCGTTCATCAGCACCCGCAGCACCCTCCCATCGCTCGCCGCCCGCACGTCGATGACGCGGACGACACCCTCCATCCGCGCCTCTTCGGGCAGCACCGAGGCCAGGGCATTGGGCGATGAGAGCAGGAAGCTCTCGGCGAAGTGGACCCCCCGCTCGTCCGGGTAGAGGGGGAGATAACGAATGGACGCCTCGACCAGATCCTGGAAGAAGTGGGTGCCAAACGACAGGTCGGGTACGTAGCTGCCCTTCCGTCGGGCGATCTCGACCAACAGCGCGGTGTTGCTGATGTCCGAGTAGGTGACGCGTACCCCCAGGCGGATGTCCCCGCGGCTACCCCAGCGACCCGGCCCCATCAGGGCGAAGCGCCTGCGGGGGAGCGTCCGGTTCAAGCGGCCCACCGCGCGCCCGACGGCCGACATGCTCGCCTCGTCGGGCAGCGCGGCGTAGGCCTCCGGGTCGACGTAGACCAGGTAGTGGAGGTCTGGGACGGTGCCGTTCGAGACGTAGCGCTTGGCGCTGAAGACGATGTCTTCGGGCGGAGTTCCACGAGGGATCACCGCCGCCCTGTCGTCGGGGCTCTGGCTCTGGGGCCGGCACTGGAGCAGGTGGAGCCGCTCGCCGTCGTGCGCGAACTCGATGTCCACAGGACTTCCCAGCGCCTCCTCCAGCTGCGCCATCATGGTGCTCACCTGGCGGACGAAGAGGGTGGTGGAGATCAGCGCCTCGAAGGTGCAGACCGTCGGCTCCTTGGCGTAGTCGGTGGTGTAGGGCATGGGACGCTGGAAGCGACCGTCGCGGACCACGGACACCAGCAGCCGGATCGCGGGCCAGTCCTCGCCCAGCTCCTTCACCAGCTCATGGAAGCGCCTGGTCACGAAGCAGTTGTCCTGCAGATCGATGACGTCCACCATCTTGGGGGAGTAGCGGATCACCTCGTCGAAGGAGGCGTTCACCCGCAGATCCGGCTGCCCGGGGGCCAGCAGCACGGGGTAGTCGTCCGTCAGCCTGTCCACGGCGCGCGTGCCCAGGCCCGGGACCAGCCGGAGCAGACCATCCTCGCGTTGGATGCGGGGCGACCAGCGGAACTCGTTGCGGGAGAACGCCACCCCCGCGAACGCCGGCAGGAAGTAGCGACCGACCCGCCTCCCCACGACCTCCTGGATCAGGATTCCCATCTCCTCGTGGAAGTCCAGCAGGCCCCGCTCGGCGCGGTACTCGATGGGATCGGGGCCGAACACGGAGGCGTAGACCTCGGCGATGGCGTCCTCCAGCGCAGCCAGCCGTTGCTCCCTGCTGCCTTGGTTCGCCAGGAACAGGCTCTTGTACTTGCCCGAGAAGGCCGCTCCGAGTTGATCCTCGAGCAGGCTGGAGCTGCGCACCACCAGGGGCGTGTCCCCCAGATCGTCGAGCACCTGAGCCAAGCCGCGGCGAACGTCCCCTGGGAAGTGCGAGTTCTTGAAGAGCTGGACGATGTGAGGGTAGTCCTGTCGGACGATCTCCACGGGCTTGTACTTCTGCTCCCACACGCCATCGAGGTTGTTGTAGCGGACGAAGTCGAGCAGGCCGTCCGAGGCGACATACCATGTCTTTGGCGTGCTGAGGTCCTCCAGCTCTGGGTGGGACGCGGTGGCTCTCTTCAGGATCTGTTGCGCCAGGAACAGCCCAGCGCTCTTGCCGCCCAGCTTGCCCGTCCCGGCCTGTGGACCGACGATGTGCTCGGTGAGGGCCAGGAAGTCATCGATGTCGATGTGCCGCTTGGAGATGTTGATGAAGTCCAGCCGATCCGTGATGAGCCTCCGGATCAGCGAGACGCGGAGCCCGGCGGCGGCGGCCTCGGACAGGTGGAGGTCGCGGGCCCGGACCTGCTGGTAGCGACGAACGGCCTCACCCAACCGCCCCAGTGGCAGGCTCACGTCGGTCAGGGGCCGCACGAGGTTGCCCGCTCGGTCTTCGCGGACCCAGCGGAGGATGGCGGCCTCGATCTCGTCGGCGGGCATGTGCTCCGCGGCGAGCCGGAAGACGTCACCTCGCAGCTGGGTGAGCTCATCCTCCGAGCTCCTGCGTCCGGGTTGGTTGACCTCCCCGGTCCCTTGGCCGGGGCGCAGGTCGGCTCCATACCGGGCCAGCAGCTCGGCGGCCTCTGCCACGCCTCGCCAGCAGAGCTGGTTGAGCATCCTGCGGGCGACCCTGTCGTACAGCTTGGCGTCGGTGGTCTCGAGCAGGTCCAGGGCCACATGCCAGTCCCTGCGGCCGTTGCTCTTGGCCCGCCTGGCGACGTCGTCGAAGGTCTGCCGCAGGCGTTGGTGCAGGATGAAGTGGCCCACACGCTCGGCGATGGTCTCGATCAGCTTGAGCTCTTCGGGCAGGAAGGGGCCGCCCTCGAGCTCCGGGACCTCGTGCTCGTAGTGTACGCAGATCTGCCCGACCAGCTGGCCCTGGACACGAATGCCGGCGCACTGGCCCCAGGCGTTGTCCACGAAGCCTGGGGAGTCGTGGTTCGTCCCGCCGACGTGGATGCGCGCCAGGCAGATCTCTGGAAAACGCCAGCCTTGGGGGATGGCGTCGACGATCAGATCCAGGACCTCCCCGATGGGGCGCTCGAGGTCACGGAGGATCTCCTCGACCCGGTACAGGCATGCCAGCTCCTTGGCGCGCTCCTTCAAGCTGGACAGCAGGCCTCGGTCTTCGCGGTGTCTGTCAGGCATGGCGCAGGACCACTCCCTTCCCGGTGTTTCCGTCCACGCGCAGCTCCAGCGGCTGGGGCAGGCGCAGGTGGCTGACGTAGGGGCCGGCGGACATGGCTGGTTGCGCCGCGAGCCATGCCCAGTCCACGCGGGAGGGCGCCCGGGAGCGCAAGGTGAAGTATGCCACCCGGAAGCTGGTGACGTTGTGGAAGAAGTGCGAGCCCTGGCTGGGCTCGGGCTCCACGCCCTCGAGGGGCGCCTCGACGATCACCCGGGCGCCCGCGATCTGACCCCAGGTCACCGGGATCCCAGCCCAGGGGTCCGAGCTGCCCCAGCGCCCGAAACCCACCAGCAGGTAGGGGCGGCGCTCTTCGACCAGCTTGTCGTTGATGCGCTCGAGCTCGCGAGCGATGGCGTGTGTGCTCTCTCTGGCGAAGCTCTCGGGGCGCACGAGCACGATGTCCGCGATGTCCGTTCGCCTGCCGTGGCCCAGGACGTTGTCCGAGGCCACGATGGCTGCTTCGTCGTGGAGCAGCTCCGGGCGAACGTCTACGCCTTCGTTGGAGACCACCATGGGGCGGACCTGCAGCAGCCCCACCTTGGCCGGCGTCCCCTTGCGACGCTCCAGGGTCGCGGCCAGCTCGATCTCCACCGCGGTGCCCAGCTTGTCCTCGCACGCCTCCAGCAGCGCGCGGATGACGCCGTTGACGGGGACCTCGTCCCACTTGAGCAGCGGGGCGAAGTCCATCAGCCTCGGCCCCATCACCCCGATCCCCGGGACCACCCTGCCCGTGCGTGGGTCCAGGGTGGAGGCCACGAAGCGCAGCATGTCGTCGTACTCGGCCTGCGCCAGGCCACCGCGGACCAGGAACTCGTCTTCCCTGATGGGATCGTGGGTCTCCTGGCGCGTCATGCGAACCGCCCAGAAGCCTGTCTGGGTGTTCTGAAGCATGTCTCTCGTGCTGTTGTACGGCGGTGGAGCGTTGGGACGGGCGGGTGAGTAGCTCCACACCAGGCCGCCGCCGACGATGGTCTTGCCCAGGCCCAGCGCCAGGTCCACGACGCCGTCCTTGGCTCGGCCCCGCTCTGTGGCGTAGTAGTTCCAGGAGCGCGCGACCCCCGAGAGGGTTGGATAGAAACGATCATAGCGCCGGTGGCCGACGACCTCCTGGATCATCACCGCCATCTTCTCGTCGCCGTCTGGCACCCCGATGGAGGCCCGGTAGCGGCGGGCGTCCACGAAGAAGGTGGATGCCCAGACGAGCTTGATGGCCTGCACCAGGTTGCGGAAGCGCTCGTCGGGAGACGGCTCGTGGTTGGGGATCATCTTGGTGCTGTAGACCCCGGCGAAGGGCCTGAACAGGGCATCCTCGAGCAGGCTCGAGGAGCGCACCGCCAGGGGCACCGTGACCTCCAGGCTCAAGGCACGGAGGTCGCCGAGCCAGCGAGGGGGGAGCTCCCCGCGCAGAAACGCCGCCGCGATGCGGTCGTCTCTAAGCGCTGACCATGGGAGCTCCCACAGGCTGTTCTGCTCCATGAACGTGTCGAACACCTCGGTGGTCAGCACCGTGAACCGAGGGATGCCCACCGTCACGCCTGGGAAGCGCTCCGGCGGCAGCCCCTCTCGCACGGCGGAGGCCACGGTCACCAGGCCCTGGGCCTTGCCTCCGATGGCGCCGCGGCCGATGGTGGTCACCAGGCTGTCGGCACCGAAGAAGCTGCGCTCGAAGTGTACGGTCATGGAGCCTCGCTTTGGACTACACCCAGCCGCGGTCGCTGCAGGCCGAGGCGACGCGTCCGATGGCGATGACGTAGGCGGCGTCTCGCATATAGAGCTTGCGACGCCGGGAGAGATCCGACACCGCGTGGAAGGCCGTGGTCATCTTGTCGTCCAGC
Organism: uncultured Pseudomonadota bacterium; assembly: GCA_937912125.1. Taxonomy (GTDB): domain Bacteria; phylum Myxococcota_A; class UBA796; order UBA796; family JAFGLY01; genus CALDOK01. The sequence goes on along the minus strand of CALDOK010000026.1, from coordinate 21,379 downwards.
TTGCCCAGCACCTCGTCCTTGGACCAGAAGTAGTTCATGTTGGACTGGACCTGCTCGAAGTAGCTGCAGGTCACGCCACCGGCGTTCGCCAGGAAGTCGGGGATGACGAAGATGCCCCGATCCGCGAAGAAGGCGTCCGCCTCTGGGGTGGTGGGCCCGTTGGCGCCCTCGGCCACCAGCCGGACACGGTCGCTGATCCCCTGGACGGTCTCGGCGTTGACTTGGTTCTCGAGGGCGCAGGGCAGCAGGATGTCCACGTCCTGCGAGATCCATGCGTCGCCGTCGAGCACCTCGTAGCCGAGCTCCCGCGCCCTGCCCTTGTCGATGCCGCCGAAGCTGTCCGTGATGCCGCGCAGCTCCTCGAGCTGGACGCCGTCGGCCCGCCGGAACGAGTAGGAGCACTGGTCGCTCTGGTTCCAGCTGGAGACGCAGGTCACCGTGCCCCCGAGCTGGTTGTACAGCTCGATGGCGTACTGGGCAACGTTGCCGAAGCCCTGGACCGAGGCCTTGGTGTCTTCGGGGCGGATGTCGAGCTCGCGCAGCGCCTCTCGCACCATGTAGATCAAGCCGTAGCCGGTGGCCTCGGTGCGGCCGAGGGAGCCCCCCATGCCCACGGGCTTGCCGGTGATGAAGCCTGGGAGCTTCTGGCCGTGGATGGCCTCGAACTCGTCCAGCATCCACAGCATGTGCTGCGCGTTGGTCATCACGTCGGGGGCTGGCACGTCGGACAGGGGGCCCACGTTGCGGGCGAGCTGGCGCACCCAGCCGCGGCTCAGGCGCTCCTGCTCCCTGAGGCTCAGGTCGTGGGGATCGCAGATGATCCCGCCCTTGCCGCCGCCCAGGGGGATGTCGACGACGGCGCACTTCCAGGTCATCCACATGGCCAGGGCGCGGACCGTGTCTTCGGTCTCCTGCGGGTGGAAGCGGATGCCGCCCTTGCAGGGTCCGCGTGAGTCGTTGTGTTGGATGCGGAAGCCGCGGAACACTCGCACGCTGCCGTCGTCCATGCGCACGGGAATGCTGAACTGGTACTCGCGCATGGGCGTCCGCAGCAGCGACCGGGTCGCCTCGTCGAGCTCCAGCTTGTCCGCCACGCCGTCAAACTGGCGCTGCGCCATTCGGTAGGGGTTGAAGGAGTTTGCGCTCATGACATCGGTCCTCTGTGGGGCTCGTGTGGTCGCCACGGAGTGGTCGGCCGGGGGTGGGTCCGGCTATGAGCAAGGGCCGTGCCAAGGGCGCTCAGATGGCGTGATGCAGGGCAAACGCAGCGAATGCTGCGCCCCATCGGTCGGGTGCGTCTCTGGCGGCTGGGGAGAAATTCCCCACAGGGGAAGGTTCACCCGCTAGGCCCCGTTCAGTCCTCCTGCGGCGACTCCAGCTTGGCGCGCAGGGTCTTGCGATCGATCCCCAGGATGCGGGCCGCCTTGGACTTGTTGCCTTCCAGCTCCTCGAGCACCCGGGTGATGTGCTCCCGCTCCACCTCGGCCAGGCTGCGCAGCGCCCCCGCGCCTCGCTGTACGGTGAAGCGCATGGCCGAGGGAAGGTCGGAGACCTCGATGCGATCGCCGGCCGCCATGAGCACGGCGCGCTGAAACGCGTTCTCGAGCTCGCGGACGTTGCCCGGCCAGTCGTAGCGCTCGAGGGCCGCCATCGCGGCGTCGGAGAAGGTGGGCATGGCTTGCCCCCACTCGCGGCCGTACTTGGCGCCGAAGTGCTGTACCAGCCTGGCGATGTCCGATCCGCGGTCCCTGAGGGGAGGCACGTCGATGTTCAGCACGTTGAGTCGGTAGTAGAGGTCCTCGCGGAACCTGCCTCGCTGGACCAGCGTGTGGAGGTCCTTGTTGGTGGCGGCGATGACCCTCAGATCCAGCTTGTGTTGGCGGGTGTCGCCGACCATGCAGAACTCGCGCTCTTGCAGCACGCGCAGGATCTTCACCTGCATGGAGAGATCCATCTCGCTGATCTCGTCCAGCAGGATGGTGCCCCCCTGCGCCGTCTGGAAGAAGCCGGCCCTGGATTCCCCGGCGCCTGTATAGGCGCCCTTTTTGTGGCCGAACAGCTCACGCTCGATCAGGCCCGAGGGGATCCCGCCACAGTTGACGGCCACGAACGGCGAGGAGGAACGTGCGCTGTGGTAGTGGATGGCACGGGCCACGAGCTCCTTGCCTGTCCCGCTCTCGCCTGTGATCAGCGCCGTCGCAGGGTAGCGAGCCGCTCGCTCGACCTGGAAGCCCAGCTGCAGCATGGGGGTGGATTCCCCGATGAGCCCGTATCGGGCCAGCATGCTCGAGCTTGGGCGCCCGTTGCCGGCCCGTCGATGTCCCAGCTTTGTCAGGGCTCTGCCGACCGCGGAGAGCAGCTCGTTGTCGGTGAACGGCTTGGACAGGTACTCCTCGGCGCCGGTCTTGACGGCTTCGACCGCTCCCTCCACGCTGGCGTAGCCTGTGACCATGATGACCTCGGTGTCGGGCAGGTTCTCCCGCACGTGCCGGACCAGCTCGAGGCCGCTCACCTCCGGCATCCGAAGGTCGGTGATCACGAGATCGAAGGGCCCCGTCTGGAGGTGCTCCAGTGCGTGGCCGACCCCGACCGCGGCCTGCACCGTGTAGCCCTCGGCCTCGAGGTTCCTCCGCAGCACCTCACGGGTGCTCTCGGAGTCGTCCACCACCAGGATGCGCTGCGCTCGATGGCGTTCGCTCACTTCAGTCTCCTCCTGTGACGCCGGCCGACGAAGGCTCGACGGGTATCCGAACGCTGAAGGTCGCGCCGGCTTCCGGGCCGCTCTGCACGCGGATGTCGCCCCCAAGGGACTCTACGATGCCGCGCACCACTGGCAGGCCCAGGCCCGTCCCGTCCGCGGCCAGCTTGGTGGTGAAGAAGGGCTCGAAGATCCTTGCCTGGACGGCACTGGACATGCCCACGCCGGAGTCCTGAACCTCGAGCACCCACCAGCCGTCTCGAGCTCGCGTGGTCACGCTCAGGTCGCCGCCGGAGGGCATGGCCTGGATGGAGTTGACCACCAGGTTGATGACGATCTGCTGAAGCTCTGCGCGGTTGGCGGTCACCCGTGGCAGGTCGGCCTGCAGGGCGCACTGGAGCCGGATGTCGTACCGCGCCAGGCGGGCGTCCAGGAAGGCCAGGGCGTCGCGCACTACGCTGTTGACGTCCAGGATCTCGCGCTGGGGAGTGTTGCTCCGGCCTACGTGCATCAGCCTGGCGGTGACCTCCCTGGCATGCAAGGCGGCCGCCTCGATCTTTTGCAGATCCCGATCGGCCCCTCGGGGTACGCCGCTGTGCTTCCGGGCCAGCTGGGCGAAGCCGAGGATCGCGCCCAAGGGCTCGTTCAGCTCGTGGGTGACGCCCGCTGCCAGGTGCCCGATGGTCGCCAGGCGGTCGGCGTGTCGCAGCTGCTCCTGGAGCGCCAGACGCTCCTTCTTGGCCGCATTGCGCTCGATGAGGGAGGCGGCCTCCCGGGCCACCGTGTCGATCAAGCGGCGCTCCTCCTCGAGGAAGGGGCCCTCGTCCATGGGGGGCATAGGCTCGGTGTAGGCGACCTCGACGAAGCCGCGCAGTGAGCCGGCGATCACGATGGCGGCTCGCTGGGCTTGCCATCCAGGCTCGAACGGTCGGGTGCCGAAGATCCGTTCGTCCAGCTGCAGCCGCGCCGCGGTGAGCTCCGGGTACTGCCAGGAGGGTGGCAGCAGCTCGATCACCCGTCCCAGCACCACGTCGAGATCGAGCTCGTCGAGGGCGGCCAGCTGTGCCATCTCGTAGAGGCAGGACAGCTCCTTGACCCGCTCCAGCTGCGCCTGGTGGACTTGGTGGTGGTGGAGGGCGGCCGCGAGGGTCAGCGTGAGATCCTGGAGCCACGGGTCGCGCAGGTGGCGGAAGGCGTCGTCGTCGATGCTGTGGAGCAACAGAAAGCCGAGCAGGTCCTCGTCCAGGGTCAGGGCTCGGCAGAGGGTGCTGCGGAGGGGGACCGCCAGGGTGGCTCGAAGGCGGTCTTTGAACGCGGTGGGCAGCTCCGTGCAGCCTGGCAGGGAGCCCGCGGCGCAGGGGCGGTTGGCTCGGAGTGTCTCGAGAACCCGTGGCTCGATGTCTGGGAGCCGCCCGAAGTGGCTCGTCGCTGCGTCCATGGCCCAGCGAGAGCCGCGCGCCTGATCCATCAGCCAGAACTCGATGATGTCGCAGGGTGCCACAGCCTGGACCGCCTGGCAGAGCTCTTCGATCAGCTCGCCCGCCGGCCTCGCGTGGCGAGCGGCTCGCAGGACTCGGAGGGAGAAGGAGCGAAAGTCGGGCTTGGCTTGCATGGGGTCTGCCGTGGACTGCGGGGCGCGGGTGGAGATCCAGGTACGCCGGGTGCCGCGATGTTCCGAACCACGGGCGGTGGTGTCGTGCGTGAGCCTGTCGCCGCTCATGGTTCGTCCTGGTGAGGGCTGGGCTCGGCTGGGAACACCCACCCCTGTATCCGCCTGCGGGCTCGGGCTTGGTCGAAGCGGTGCCGCAGGGCGTCGTCCAGGGCCAGGATCACGCTGGGATCTGCTGAGTCCAGCAGCCCGATCCGCAGGAAGCGGTTGGTGGCGTCGGGCACGGGCTCTACCCAGCGCTTGCGCAGCAGGCCGCCCACCTGGTAGCGGGCGCTGGCGTCGGCGGGGGGCAGGCCCGCCTGCACGTAGCGTCGCGCCTGGGGGAGCAGGGCGTCCAGGCTGGCCAGGCAGTCCTGGGACTCGGTGCAGGGATCCCAGGGGCCGTCGGATACGAGCTCACCGCTGCCGGGGAGTGGGCGCAGCATCCGCCAGCCGCTGGTGGCCAGGGTGATGCGCAGGGCGTCGTCCACGCTGGGGCGCCAGGCGGGGTCGCCGATGAGCAGCAGGTCCGGGGTTTCGGAACCTCCTGCCCGTAGCAGGGTGAGATCCTGCCCGAGGGGAAGGATGGCCCGCAGCTCGCCGGGGGCCGCCAGGCGCTCGACCTGGGCCCGCACGGCGGCACGGATGGCCTGGCCCGCCTGCATGGGGTCCTCGGCCTCGAGCAGGGCGGCTTGCAGGTCGCGGTAGGAGCCGAAGACGAAGGGATCGAGGGAGGCGGCGTCGGGGTACCAGCCGTTGGCCAGCAGGAAGGCCACCGCGGTGGTGCTCTGGTCAGGCCGGGTCTCGCCGCCTTGGCGGTTCGAGCAGCTGGCGGCCCAGAAGGGGGCACGGGCATCCAGGGTCAGGCCATAGCGCAAGGTGAAGCCCTGGCGGCCGGCCCGCAGGTTCAGCACCTCCTGGTGCTCGTCGCCGCGCCCTACAGGGCCCATGGCGAAGGGCTGGTGGCGGGCGTCGGCGTGGGCCTCGGCGTCCACCTCGATGCCGTGGCCCAGAAACACCAGCTCCACCAGTCCGGCCTCGTTCAGCAGCTGCAGGGCCTGCAGGCGGCCCAGCTCGAAGAAGGGCTGGATGGCGGGGCTCTCCCGCCGCTCGATGGCGCGGAACCAGGCCTCCCAGTCGAACCAGCCCTCGACCCAGGTCTGGGAGACCCCCACGGATCGGCTGAGGGGGTCGTCGGTGGCCATGGCGCGGCCTGGCTCGAGGGCCAGCTCGAAGCGTTCGGCTCCCAGGGCCTCCTGAGTGAGGGTGGTCCAGGCGTCGAAGGTGGCCGCTTCGCGGGCGGCGGCGTGCTCGTGGCCGATGACCCAGGTGCTCACCTGGCGGGCCTGACCGCGGATCACCAGCACAGGCCGGCGCCCCAGGGGCGGGGCCTCCACCAGGGTCGCGGCGATGGCTTCGAGCTGCGCGGCGGCCCCTCGCAGCACCTGATCCCGGATGTGGGCGCGCAGCCAAGGCTGTGTCCCGATCCGCTCCGCGGGGTCCCTCACGCTCTGCTCCGCTCGCTGGACCAGCCGCATCCCCAGGGCCTCACCGTCCGGTACCTCGGCCGCCGCGCACAGGCGCTCCAGCATGGCGGTGGGCAAGGCCGGCCCCGCCTCTGCAGCGAAGGTGCCCAGGGCCGTGGGGACCAGGCGAGCGCCGGAGACGGGGTTGACCGCTCGGGTCTGGTTCGAGGCCCGTTGGTCGTTGAGGGCCTGCAGCTGCCCCAGGGCGGTGGCGCCCAGGCGCTCCACGATGGCGTCAGGTACGGCGTCTACGTCGCAGGGAAGGGCCTCGAAGCGCAGGGGCTCGGGCTCGGGCAGCTCAGGCTCCCAGCCCAGGATCCAGAAGTTCCCCACCACCATGCCGCACAGCACCACGAACAGCAGGGCGACCCACAGGGAGCCCGCGGGAACTTGTCTCGACCAAAGCTGTTTCTCTGGGATGGGCACGGATCGGGCCGCGGCGCGGGAGGAACTATTCCTTGCCCACCGAGGGTTCGGTGTCCAGCTTGTCGGAGTCACAACTGCCCGGGTGTCATCATGACCAGTGCCATCATCATGCTCGCTCTGCTGACCGCCATGGAGGGTCGCGAGTTCCGTACCGGTTCCGCCGAGGGCCTCGTCGTCGGCCAGGTGGACCTGCTGGGCGATGGTGGGCTCGATGACGACGACGGCGCGCTGGGCGACGACCTGGACGTGGCCGCCGAGCTGCACATCGCCATGTTTGGCGACTGGACCCTGGACGTCAGCGCCTGACTTGGCGCTTGGTGGTCGTTCTCACCAGCACCTTGGACGTGACGAGAGAAGGAGTGGCGGGAGCCGCGTTTGTGGCCAGGATCGGGACATCCCAACGCTGGAGTCCCCCATGTTCGTTCCCCGCAGCAGTCGCCGCCACATCACCGATAGCGTGCCGGGGCTGGGCACCGTAGCGCCCCTGGTCCCCGGGCTCTGGAGCCGCCCCTTCATGGAGCCCATCGCCTTCGTCGAGGGGCAAGCCGTCTTGGAAGCCGAGCAGCATGCCGTGCTGGACGAGCTGGCGGTGGCCCTGTCCTGGTTCGAGACCAGCTGCACCATCGAGGTGGCTGGGCATGCGTGGGGCGAGGGCTCGGACGAGGAGCAGCGGGCTCTCGCGCTGCAGCGGGCAGAGCTGGTCCGCGATGAGCTGCTGCAGCGCGGGCTGCGCCCCAGGGTGCTGCGGGTGCGCAGCTACGGGCCCGAGCGCCCGGTCTCGACGGACTCCAGGAGTGAGCGGGAGGCGGTGCTCGCCAGCCGCCGCGTGGAGCTGTGGCTGCACCAGCGCACGGTGGACAACCCGCTGCCGTGCTCGGATCCCGGCACCTCGGACTGCTGTCGCGCCTGCTGATGCCGGCGAACTCCCGGGGAAGGGTGCTGCGGTGATGGCGAGCTTCTCAGGGGCGTGAGGCTCGGTCGCCATTTTGGGATACGAGGCCCCATGGCCCCGCTGCTCCTCGCCCTGATCTTGCTGGTCGGCTCCCCGGCCTGGGCTGCCTGTGAGGACGTAGACAGCGCCGTGCTCGACAGCCATGCAGGCTGGGCCGCGGCGGCCTGGCGGGCGGGAGACGACGCGCGCTTCACCCAGGTCCACGGCTTGGTGCTGCAGGACGTGGCCTGCCTGGCGGGCAGCGGCCTGCGCACCCGCAACACCGATCTGTTCCTGGTGCTGGCCCGCGGCGCCATGGAAGCGGGGGACGACAGCCGCGCCTTGGCGGCCTTCCGGGCTCTGCTGGTGATCCAGGGAGACTTCTGGCCCGAGGAGGCCATGCTCCCCTACGACCAGCCCCTGGCGCCCCTGTTCGCCATGGCCCAGGTGCTGGGGCCGGATGCGGCCGGCTTCAAGGCGCTGTTCCTGGGCCAGGCCGCTGGCGCCCAGGCCACGCCGCCCCCACCCGAGCCCTTGGCCCCCGGTCCCGAAGCCCTCGAGGCCCAGCGGCGCGACGAATTGCTGGCGCGGGTGCGCGCCGAGGTGGAGACCGACGAGCGGGCCCGTCATGCCGGAGCGGTCACGGCCACGGTGGGGGGCTTCGCCTGCGGCCTGTCCCTGGCCTTCATCGCGGCGCGCAACACCTCGGGTGAGAACAAGCCCAGCGTGGTGCCCAACCCCCAGCGAGAGGCGATGGGCAAGGTCTGGACCGGCACCGCCATCGGCGGCGCCGCCGCCACGGGCGTGGGCCTGTGGTTGATGCACGCCTCCCAGCTGGACGCTGGCGTCACCACCCCTGTGGTGGGCTGGGGCGGTCGCTTCTAGGCCTCTGCGGCGCCTCGTGGTTGCTGACAGCCTATCCTGGCTCTTCTCGCTCTCGCTCTACAGCTGCGCCCAGGGCGCCGCTGGCGCGGGTGGGTCGGTAGAGGTTCGTGACCCGGGCCAGGCAGAGCAGGCCCTCGGTCTCGACGTGGACGATGCGGACCTCGTGTACGATGGTGGAGCGGCCCCGGCGGATCACCGTGGCCCTGGCCTGGATGCGGCCGTCGCGGGCGGAGCGCAGGTGGGAGCCGCTGATCTCGAGTCCCACGGGGCTGACCTTGGAGAGGTCCACACCGTAGCTGGCGTGCATGCTGGCAGCGCCCTCGGCCAGCAGCATGCTGACTCCGCCGTGCAGGAGGCCGTAGGGCTGGCGCACACGATCGGTGATCTCCACCTCGAGCACCAGGCCGTCGGCATCGACGCTCATCAGATCCACTCCCAGGCCGCCCTCGGCGGTGCGGGCCTTGAGCTGGTCGTAGATGCGCTTCCAGGTCTCGAACGGGGGGGCTTTGGGGGGCGTAGGCATCAGCCCCCCGCGGGCGCTGGGGCACCGGGGAACTTGGCTCTGTCAGGCGTGTCGGCCGGGGGAGTCTGGCCCGGGACCCCGCCCCCCTTGGGCTGGTCGTTCTTGGGAACGCTGCCGGTGTCAGCGCCCTTTTCGTCCTGCTCACTGGGGGTCGCGCCGCGGCGGGTGAAGCTCTGGCGGACCTCGCTGGGGTCGCCCTCGGCCCAGATCAGCAGGCGGTCGATACCGTCGAAGCGCACGTTGACGAACTCCACCACCGGCTGGCCTTCGACCGTGGTGGTGGTCTCCAGCACGAGCGTGGCGTCCTCCTCGCTGTTCACGGTGTAGCTGGCTTGGTCCCGCTCCTCGCCGTGGGAGAAGCTCAGGCTGTCGGCGGTGACCGTCAGGGTGGCGGATGCCAGCTCGTCCAGGCCGCGCTGCACGTCGGGGGTGGCGGCGTCGTCGGGGTGCTGCTCGCGGCCCATGAGCACCATGCCGATCATCAGCTGCTCCTCGGGCCCCAGCTCCATGGCCTCCAGCTCCTGCTCGGTGGGCGGCGGGTCGTGGAAGGCCAGCTGCAGCAGCTCGTACTGGCGCTGCTGCGTGGGGTTGAGCTCGAGGACCCACTCGCCCAGGAACAGCTCCGTGGGTTTGCTCACGACGACGGGGGGGGGCTCTGCCCCGCCCTCACCGGGGGGCGGGCCGGCCTGGTCCGCGGCGGGCTGCCCCTGGCCTTCAGGCCCGGGCCTTGGGCTCGGTTCGTTGCCGGGACCGCTGCAGGCGCAGGCCAGGAGGAGGGCGGTGAGGCCGAGGATGGCATGGGGGGAGGGCATGGCCGCTCCAGCGTGGAAGGAGATGGGACTGAGGCCAGGATGGCTGGATAGCCTCCGGTGGCGCGGGCGGCACCCACGGCGGATCGCTTCGTGCGTGGTCCCTGCCACGGCAACAGCGCGCGCCCGTGGCTACACTCTCCGGGTGCCCTCCACCGCTGCTGTTCAACCCATGGTCTCATCCTCCGCCGAGCCCAGCCCACCCGCCATGGTCGAGCGCCTCGAGAAGGCGTTCGAGCTGGCGCTGGCGCTGACCGTGGGCCTGGCCTCGCCCGTCGCCGGTCTGGTGGCGCTGCTGGCCATGGGCTCCATGAGCCTGGACGTGGTGGAGGCCGGCGAGCGCCTGGTGCGCTGGAGCGGCGCGGGCGCGGGCGGCCAGCAGGGGTATGGGGCCGTGTCCGTGGTGGTCTTGGCCGCGACGGAGGACCCTCCCATGGAGCCCGAGCCCGAGCTCGAGCCTGCGGTGGAGCCCGATCCGGTGGAGCTCGATGCCCGTGAGCCAGGCATCGCCCAGGCCGGTCCCTCTGGCTCAGAACCGGGCCCCATCGAGCTGGGCGGCGCCCCTCAGGATCTCCTGCTCTCCGTCGCGCATGACGGCCCGGTCCTGGAGCGGTTGGGTTCCGAGCACCCGGGAGCTGGCCTGCCCTGGGGTACGGTTCAGCATGGGATAGGGGAGACCACGGGCGTCGCCAGCGGCGGAGGTGGTGCCTCGCGGGCCCTCGCCCAGGCCGACCCCGAGACCGCTCTGGTCGTGGGGTCGGCGGGCCCCCCCCTGGTCCACAAGGTGGACGCGGCCGGAGGCATGCGCTTCGTCGCCATCCCCGGCGGCGGCTTCTGGATGGGCAGTCCCCAGGGCGAGCCTGGACGCTTCGACAACGAGGGTCCGCGGCACCGGGTCCACCTCTCGCCCTACTGGCTGGCCAGCACCGAGGTCACCCGTGCCCAGTGGCGTGCCGTGATGGGCGCCGCTCCGCCTGGCGGCGGCCACGCCGAGGCGCCGGTGGTAGGGGTGAGCTGGTGCGATGCCCTGCGCTACGCCAACGCCCTGTCCAAGCGCGAGGGGCTGGTCCCGGCGTACCGTTTCCGTGGTCCTTGCGCCCACGGCGGCGAGGTCACCTGGGATCGCGCGGCCGACGGCTATCGCCTGCCCACCGAGGCCGAGTGGGAGCTGGCCGCGCGGGGAGGGGACGGGCAGATCTTCGCGGGCGCTGGGTCCATCGAGGCGGTGGGCTGGTACCTGGACAACGCCGGAGGTCACGCCCGCCCCGTGGGGGCGCTGGCCCCCAACGCCTACGGCCTGCACGACATGAGCGGCAATGTCTGGGAGTGGGTCTGGGACCGGCTGGGCGCCTACTCCGTCGAAGAGCAGCGCGACCCGGTGGGCCCTGATGACGGCTCCACCCGCATCCTGCGCGGGGGCTCCTGGCGCTACGAGGCCCGCTACGCCCGGGTGGCCGATCGCAACTGGGGGCATCCCGGCTACCGCGCTCCCGCTGTGGGCTTCCGTCTGGCCCGTGGCCTGGACTCTGGGGATCTGGACGCGTTGGTCAGCGAGGAGTGAACAGGGGCCGCGGCTCGCCCAGGGGCAGGGTGTCGATGCGCAGGTCCGGGCGCAGTCTGGCCATGTCGTCGAAGAAGCCGGCCAGATCGACACCCGGCATGGGGGAGAAGCCTGCGTGGGGGGGGCGGAACATGTTGTCCGAGTGCAGGGGGATCAGGCGGGTGGCGCCCACCGCGTCGACCGTGCGCTGCAGCAGGTCGGTGGTGGATCGCCGCCAGACCAGGCAGGACATGCTCAGCTCGGCCTGCACGCCCTGCAGGGTGTCGGGCAGGGTGTCGGCGGTGGCCTGGTGGATGAAGCTTCCCTGGGGATGGCGGACCCAGAGCACCCAGGTGTCGCCGTGGCGCCAGTCCGCGTGGTGGGCCGGTGGTACCAGGGGCTCGGTGACGTGGCCGGCGTGGGGTGGACCCCCCACGGGGCTGGGCCCGTGTACGCTGGGCAGGAAGTGGACCTCGAACTTCCCGAAGCGCAGGACCTGGCGGGGCTCTACCCGCACCAGCCGATGCACGGGCACGCCGCCACCACGGCCGATCTTCACCGTGCTGCTCGAGCCCAGCAGGGGCGCGCTGCACAGCTGGGCGAAGCTCGGTGCGTCCATGGCGTGATCGTAGTGGCTGTGGGTGACCATCACCGCGGCCACCCTGGTGGCGTCCAGGCGCTCTACCCAGTGCTCGATGGCGGCTCGGTCGGGCTGGATGGGCCGGTTGAGGGCCACCCAGGGCAGGCTGGGGCAGCTGACGAAGGGGTCGATGAGCAGCTGGGTCTCGCCGTCGTCCAGCAGGAAGCCTGCGGTGCCCAGCCACGTGGCCATCAGCGCGTCAGGCGGAGGGTCGCCCAGGGCCGGGATCTCCCGCTCCAGGTAGGCCGCGGCGCCCATGCCCAGCGCGTCGCGAGCCAGCCCTCTCAGGTAGGGCAGCAGCGGCGGATGGGCGGGGATGGTCATGGCTCCCCCCACGGGGGCTACTCGGTGAGGAACACCGCGGTCAGGTCGATCTCGAGGAAGGAGGGCTGGTCGCTGGCGCGCACCCAGTCATCGCCGGTGCCGCCCTCGTAGCTGACCCGGATGGCCAGGTCTGTGGTGTCGTAGACCACGTCCCAGACGTTGCTGTCCATGGCGGCGGTGCGGGAGATCAGCTCGGTCTGGTCCATGCCGATCTTGACCTGCTCTCCACCGTTGTCCGGGATCAGCGGTGCGCCGTTCCACTCCAGGGCGGTGCCCTGCTCGTAGGCCTGCGTCATCTGGTACATGGGCCAGTAGCGCTTGGACCACGATGACGAGTTGATCATCAGGCCCGGGTTGTCGCGCATGGGGCCGTTGGCCGCGGACTGGTGGATGCGCACGCCGTAGGCCATGGCCTCGTCGCCTCGGTACAGGGCGCAGGGCAGGGGGTAGCCGGTCTGGATGGGCTGTCCGCCGGTCTCGACCTCGATGTGGTTGCCGTGGGCGTCCCTGACGTACTCGCCGTGGGCGTCCACCTCGAACAGTCGCACCTCGGCGTCGCCGTCGATCTCCTTGGCGTCGGCCTCGGTGTTGACCACCTCAGGGTCGTCGGCGTGGGTCCACATGGTGGCGTTGCCGTCGAGGTCGTAGCGGATCAGCGACTCGGTCACCGTGCAGTCGTTGTGGTGGTGGAAGATGCCCGCCTCGAGCCCGTTGCTCTCCATGATCACGGCCTGTGCGTCCGCGCCGTCGTTGCGCGGGTCACCCCAGCTGATCAGGGCGTTGTAGCCGATGGTGGGGGAGCGGTTGATGCCGTCGCCCACGTCGTTCATCAGGTAGGGCAGGGCGTCGGCCAGGCTGCTGGAGTGCTCGAGGGCGTCGCGGGCGCGCAGCAGGGCGGGCTCTGTGGCGATGCGCTCGAAGGGGCTCTCGGCGCCCACGGCGCTCACGGCGATGCCTTCCTGGCTCATGCCAGCGAGGATGCCCAGGTTGGCCCCCAGCCAGGAGATGCTGGCGTAGGGCACGCCGTCGTCGGGCACGTAGACCGCCATGGCGGCGTTGGTCCAGATGCCCGTGTCCTCGGAGAAGTCCATGTTGCGGGTCATGTACTGCCCGCCGTCGTCGGTGCGGTCGCCCCAGGCGGAGAAGTAGGAGCACTGGAGCAGGGGGCCTTCGTGCACATGCAGCGGGTCAGCGGAACCCATCAGGACGTCCTGGATCTCCCAGGCCTGGGGGTCGATGCTCATGTTGCTGGTGTCAGCGTCGTAGTAGTCCAGCAGGGCGTCGGTGTAGCCGCTGGAGATGTAGCCGGCGAGGCCCCCCAGATCGTCGAAGTTCAGCTCAGAGGACATGGCCAGGTCGATCAGGGTGATGATGCGCCGGGGCAGCTTGATCAGGTCTTCGTCGCCGTCGCCGTACTCGAACCCACCGGCCTCCATGCCGTCGGCGAAGCCCTGGATCTCCTCGTGGTAGATGGCCGGTGTGTTGGGGCCGTACCAGGTCTCCCAGACCGTATCCATCATGCCGCCCAGCACGGTGTCCATGGTCTCGGCGGAGCCAAGGCCGGCCTCTTCGGCCAGGGAGTCCATGTAGGTCCACCACAGGTCGAGCAGGTAGGGGCCCACCATGCGGCCGTGCTGGTAGCCCATCTCGTAGTGGCTGCCCTCGACTCGCAGGATGTAGAAGGGGCCGCCCCAGGGGGTCTCGGTGTCTGGGATGAGGGCGAGCACGCCGCAGCCCTCGGTGTCGATGATCTCGCCCACGGTCCAGGTGTCCACGGGAGCTGTGCAGGCCTGGGTGGGCTGGGTGTCGCCGGAGTCCGGGTTGCCGGGGCAGGCGATGCTGAGGCTGGAGGCGGCCAGCAGGACGAGCAGGTGGGGGCGATGGGTCACGGGACCTCCTGGGGTGGGCTGCTCGGGGTGCCGAGCGTCTGCGTAGTATAGGGCTGCCAGCGCGCGTTGTCCTCGACGGATGCGACGCTTTGTTCAGGGGTGGACCCTGCGCATGTAGTCGTCGCGCTCCCGGATCCAGGTCTCGAGGTAGGCCTTCTCCTGCGCGAAGCTGTTGGGGTTGTTGCTGCCCCAGTAGCTCTGGTAGGAGCGGGCCCACACGGACCAGTCGCGCTCGGCCGAGCGCTGGATCTCGGCGAAGTAACCATCGACCGCGGCTTGCATCCAGGTAGCGTTCAGGGGGCCTTCGTCGGCCATCTCCTGGAAGCGAGCCCACAGCTCGGCGTTGGCCTGGGTGTGCAGCTGGATGTGGGCGAAGATCCCGTTGGTGCTCTGGAAGTCGGCGTACGCGTTGGACTCGATCCGGTAGGTGTACCAGCCCTGGCCGTAGCTGTGGTTGAAGTCCCAGGGGCAGTAGCGAAACTCGCGGGCGTCGGGATCGTTGTAGAGGTAGGCGTTCTTACCCGCCGAGTCGTCGGACGAGGTCCAGTGGACCAGCAGGAACCAGTCCATGAACTCGTCCAGGCGTAGCCACGCTGCGTGGTCCTCCCAGAACTCCTGGTGGGTGGCGTCGGCGGACCACGCCACCAGCTCGTCGAGGTCCCAGAAGGCTCCGGGCTGGCCCTCGAGCGGCAGGCCTTCCTTCTTCTCGTAGCCGTCGTGCAGCGTGGACTTGGGGCTGCCGCTGTAGGTCCGGTAGAAGTTGGCGTAGTGGCTGACTGCCTTGTACAGGTTGCCGTCGGGGGAGAGGCCCATCTCCTGGATGAAGTGGTCGTCCGGGCGGTCGGAGAACAGGTAGAGCCCGTGGTAGCGGCCCGACAGGTAGACCACCCCGAAGAAGGTCCGCGGGGCGAGTCGGTCGGCCCCCCAGTGCTCGGCCATGGCGCGCCATAGGTCGTAGCAGAGCTTCTGGCGCACGTAGCTGTTGTCGTCGAAGGGCGTGATGGCGTACAGGTGGTCCTTGTTGCCCATGTCCCAGGCCGAGGCGTCCAGGTCCTCGTCGCTGAAGCGCATGGTGTAGCTGAGCTTGGGGTAGCCCGCGCTCACCGCGCCGCGGACCTTCATCTCGGCCTGATACTCGTGGCCGTGGACCGTGATCCGGGCGGGCACATGCTCCGTGCCCACGCTCTGCTGGGGATCGAGGTGGAACACCGCCAGGCCCCACTCCTCGGTGTAGGTCTCGGGGTCCACCGGCAGGTTGGCGGGGTTGTCGATGGCGTCGGCCACCCACAGGGTGCCCACGGCGGACTCGGGGAAGGCGCTGGGCTGGCCGGCGGGGAGCACCGAGATCAGCAGGTCGTAGCGTCCTCCTTGATCCAGCTCCGGGGTCCAGCTGATGGTCCAGCTGTCGGCATCGAAGCTGGCACCCTCGGGCAGGTTGGCGATGGTGGCGTCGAAGCGTCCCCGGGACACGCCGTTGCCGCAGTCGAAGGCCATGGACAGGGCCTGGCCCTCGAGGAAGTAGGGATCGACGGTGGTGGCGCTGGGCTGGCAGCGGGGGGTGTCCGGGTCGCCGCTGTCGTCGGGGTTGCCGCCGCTGTCGTCGGGGTTGCTGCCGCTGTCGTCGGGTCCCAGGACGATGCCGTGAGGTCTGCAGGCCAGCAGGGTGAGGAGCAGGGCTGATGGGAGGAGTCTCATGGGGCGACAGTATGCCATGGGGAGTGTGGCGAGGGTGAGCCCGATCGTCGTCGTCGTCGCCACGCTGGGCATAGTAGGCCTATCAAGGCGGGGAGGAGCCCTGCCGAACCGCCCAGGCTGCTGCAGCCGCAGCCCAGCCCGTTGGCGCCGCGGAGGCCTGGGGGGTCGCGGTCCGTGCCGCTGTCGTCGGAGGTGTCGCTGTCGTTGGGGGCGTCGCTGTCGTCGGGCGCGTCGCTGTCGTCGGGGGCGTCCTGGGGGTTGCTCAGCTCGTCCACCATGGACCATAGATCGGGGTCGCCGTCGTCGTAGGTCAGCGCCCAGAAGCCCACGCCCTGCAGGCCCTGGTCCATGCTCCAGCCGATCTTGGCCTCGAGGCTCTGGTGGTCGTCGTACCAGAGCTGGTGGGTGGCGTCGGGGAAGGCGTAGGGGGTGGAGGTGACGCTGTCCCAGCGGCGGCCGTAGCTCTCGCCTTGCTGGACGGCCGAGGTCCAGGTGACCGAGGTCCCGTCCGCGGTGGCGACGCCAGGCACCGAGGTGTCGGTGGTGGGCCAGTTGCGGCCGTACAGGGGCAGCCCCACGATGATCTTGTCGTCCGGTGCGTCGCTGCTCCGGTAGTCCTGCACAGAGTAGTCGATGGCGTAGGCGCTCCAGGGATCGCCGCCGGTGAGGGGCGAGTTGGGCCCCGGGTTGCCCGAGCTGTGGTGGTAGCCGTAGGCCATGATGAAGAGGCCGTCGCTGGCGGCTGCGAGCTCGTCGTAGTCGTAGGCCCCGCTCCAGTCGATGGCCGGAGTGGCGATGTACAGGGCCTCGGTCCGGGCCCGGAGCTCCTGGATGAAGGTGGTGAAGTGCGCCTTCAGGTCGTTGTCCAGGCCCTCGATGTCCACGTTGACCCCGTGGGCGCCGTAGGCATCCACCAGATCCACCAGCTCGGAGATGGCTCGGGCGCGGCGGGTGGCCGAGGGGAACACGTCGGCGTGGACGGCGTCGTCGAAGCCGATCAGGCACAGATGGACCTCGACCTCGTAGCGCTCGCCCAGCTCCACCGCCTGTGCGGCCACGTCGGTCCAGTGGTGGGTGCCCGACAGGCTGCCGTCGGACTCCAGCTCCACCCCGAAGATGGCGATGTGGGAGAGCCCGTCCCAGGCGATGGTGTCCAGGTCGTCGCCCCAGTATGGCCAGTAGCCGTAGACCGTGGAGCTCGGGCCGCGAGTGGGAGGGGGAGGCGGGGGAGGCCGGGAGCTGCGAGCCACGGCCAGGCCCCTTCCGGCGCGCTGATCGGCGAGGGCGTCGGCGTGGGGGCTGCGGGGAGCCTCGGCGGCAAGCGTCACGGAGATGAACAGCGCCAGCGCGAGCATGAGGCCTCCGGGGAGGGGAGAGTAGCCTTGTTTGTGGGGTGGTGCAGGGGTGGGCGTGGGGTGGGCGTGGGGTGGTGAGTGGCGGGTCCGGTCCCTGGTGCGGACCTCAGCGAGCACTCACCCCCCCCCGCAGCCCCCACGACAACCAGCCCTTCACGACTACCCGCAGGGTTCGTGACCTCCGCGCTGGGGACGAGTCAGAGCATCAACGGCGGTCTCTGCTGCATCTGCTGCCGTGCCACCGCCTGCTCGATGGCCAGCCTGACGCAGACCATCTGCAGGAGCGTCTCTTGGATGGGCGCCTGCTCGAGGCGCTGGATGTGCCGGCGGGTGCAGCCCAGTACCCAGGCCAGCTCCTCTCGTGGCACGTTTGCGGAGGCTCCCACCTGAGCGGTGAGCACCCGGACGAGGAAGCGCTGGCGCCCGGCCTCCTCCAGGTTCGGCCCGACCGCGAGCACGGCGGCTGCGGCGCTCAGGATTCTGGCGGCGCCCAGGGTGCGAAGCTCGCCCGGCTCGAGCGGGACGAGGTCTTGCTCCCGCAGCCCTACTGCTTTGCACAGCGTCCAGCGCTTCATCCTTGGCAGCGCCTGGGCCAGCTTGGGCTCGAGCCCCGGCAGCGCCCGTGCTCCCACCAGGTCGGCGAAACAGGAGCCGGTCCAGAGGGCTGGATGAGCGGGTAGATCGTGGTGCCGGGTCTGGTTCAGGGTGTATCCGACCAGGCGCTGCATGTGGCTGCGGGACTGTACTGGGCTGATGTAGGACGGCGCGATGAGAGTCACGGCGCGCGCCCGCATGACCCTGCACAGGGACCGGGCGCGCCACGTCACCATCCCGCGCTCGCAGTGCAAGACCACGTGGATGTGATCGTCCACGATGCTGAACAGGGCCGCTTCGCGTCCCAGGGTGTGGGCCAGGACGCGGACCGCGCCTCTGAGCTGAGGTTCGGTGGGGAACATGGGGTGGCGGCCATCGCTGGAGAGCCGGATCTGCCAGGGTTGCATGGGACCTCCTCGGGGATGGTCGCCGTGCTTGCAAGGTGCATGCCAGTCGAAAACCGGCGTTCCATGGTTCCAGATCGTCGAAGTGTCGAACCAGGTGTCGAAGTTTCGACGCCTCGGACGCTTATTCCCCGAACCGCTCTTGGAAGGCGCGCAGGTTGGCGCCGTCGAAGGCCCGGCCGGGGATGGCGAAGGCCGCCAGATCGAAGGCTCCCGCGAAGGTCGGGCCCGCGAGCCAGCGCCCGAAGGCGTCCGCCACCAGGACGGGGTCGTTGCGGAACACGCCACAGCCCCACGCGCCCAGCAGCAGGGAGCGGTGGCCGTGGGCGCGCGCCACCGCCAGGACCTTTCCGGCACGCTGGCGTAGGGACGCCTCGACGGCTGGTGCGGCGGTGGGATCCCGGCGCAGGACCTGGCCCGCGTTGGGAGCCGGCGCGGTGATGACGGCGCAGCGGAAGGGCTGCTCCAGCAAGTGGCGGCTGTGCTCCCGAAAGAACGGCACGGCGGGGCTGTAGATGACGTGATCGGAGTACAGCAGGCTGTCGCGGGCACGGTTGAAGGCGTAGTACTCGGGCGCCCGTAGCAGGCAGGGGTAGAGCCCCGAGCAGCGTGAGACGTCCTCTTCCTGGGCCTTGGCACCGTTGATGAAGCCACCGCCCGCGTTCCTGGCGGAGGCGAAGTTGAGCAGGGCCAAGTCCTCGACGCCCAGGTCGAGCACCAGCCTGCGGGCGGCCTGCTGGGTGGTCTCTGCGCTGACCTGACATCGGGGCGGCCCTCCGCCGGAGCCCTGCGGCCGCAGCAGCGCGTCGAGCTCGTCAGGGCGATGCAGGCATGTGCCTTCCTCGGCGGCGGTCTGCCAGGCAGCCAGCTGCCGCCGCTCGCCCGAGGGGGCCGTGTACCAGCCCTGGTGGAGGATGGTGAGGGTCTGCTTGGCGACGCCCTTCAGGGACATGGGGCCTCCGACAGTGGGCCATGACGGTCCGCTCTATCGCCCCGCCGCCCTTCCACCGGGCGGCTATGCTTCCACTCCAGCCCGGAGCACGGCGTGATGCGAGCAGCTCTCCTTCTCCTCTTCTTCGTCGGTGCCTGTGGCCCCTCCCTCGAGGCTACAAACTATCTGAGGTTCGGGATCGGCGGCGACGGGGAGTACTACGTGTCGCCCGAGAGCATGGGCACCATGCAGGACCTCGAGGCCGTGTCGGGCTCTCTCGGCACCGTCCATCAGGGGGGCCTGGTCACCATGAACGCCCAAGGCGACACCTTCTACGAGGGTGGGCGGGCCATGCGTGTGGACTTCGACGTGGACGATCCGATGACGCTGACCGCGGTGCCCCTGGACGAGCAGGGGTTGGTGCTGTGGAGCTTCTACGGCCACCTGGAGGACCTGGCGGGCGAGCTGAGCGATCACGGCTTCGACCGCGATGTGTTCTTTCCCATCGACGCGGCCTGGACCCCGGTGCTGCCCGACGCGATGCTCGAGATGTTGCCCATGGAGAACGCCGCCTACGCAACGGCGGGGCACTTCTTCATCCTGCTGCAGGACCTGATCTCGAAGGACGTGCCCCTGGCGGCCAACGCCGGCATCGTGCGGCACGAGTTCGGCCACGCGGTCTTCCACTGGCTGACCGTGGGTGACACTCTGGCCAGCAGCCCCTTCGGTGCCGGCGCCCAGAGCGAGAGTTCGCTGTTCTACACGAGCTTGCACGAGGGCTATGCCGACAGCTTTGCCGCCCTGACCCTGGACGACCCGGACTTCTTCGCGGCCTCGCTGAACATGCCTGCACGGGATCTGAGCGGCGATCACTCGGTGGCCACGGTGCAGCTGCCCGCGGAGTTCCTGGCCACGGCCGACGAGGAACTGCTCGCCATCTGGGACCCCTACCCCCTGGGAACGCTCTTCGCGGCCACGGCCTGGGACCTGCGCTTGGCCACCAACGACTCCGCCCAAGCCCTGGCTTCCCTCACCACTGCGGTCTTGACCTGGACCGACCAGGGAGACCTGGGCGATGCCTGGGGGCTGTTGGACACCTGGGTCGAGCAGGCGCCGGCGGGCCCGGCCCGGGACAGCCTCTGCTCTTCGGCAGAGCGGCGCTTCGCGGGAGCCCACACAGTGGCGGCCTGTGGGGGTGTGCGATGAGGGGCTGGCTTGGTCTGCTGCTCATCGCGCTGCTCCCGGTGGGGACGGCTCAGGCCGAGTGCCCACCCGTAGCACCGGCTGTTGGCGTGGCCCTGGGTACGGTCGCCCTGCATGTTGGCAGCGGTGAGCATCCCTTGGCCCCCATGGTGGGTGCCTGGGGTCGTATCCCTCTCGGTGCGGCCTGCTACCTGGAGCCAGAGGCGGCCCTGGCTTGGCGCTCCGAAGGGGGGGAGGTGGCGTCCTTCGACAGGCGCTTCTACCGCGCTGCTGTGGGCTTGGGCTGCTCGGCAGGCACCCGCGCCACCCGGGTCGCGCTGTCCATCGGGCCTTCCTTCGGCTACCGCTTTACCGGGATCGACGGGATGGGGGCGCCCTACAAGGCCCGCAGCTTCTCTCCAGGCTTGCGCTACCGTGCGGGCTTCCTGGTTCCTCTCGGCCAGCGCATGCAGCTCGACATCCTGGCCGGTGGCTCCACCCACGACCGTGTCTTCGACCACGATCTTCTCCTGCAGGGAGGTGTGCGGTGGTAGCGCGCCTGCTATCGACCCTCCTGGTCGCCCTGGCCCTGATGGGCTGTTCCACCATGGGCACCCTGCACGGCGCGCGACCCCTCGAGCCGGGTGAGCACATGATGCAGGCCGCCCTGTCCCTGCAGAAGCAGTCCAACCCCTTGACCACGGCCCTGGACATCCCACTGCCCCAGATCGAGCTGGGCTACCGTCGGGGGCTGGTCTCCGAGGTGGACTGGGGTGTGCGCGTCTACATGGTCGGTGCGGTCGCCGACCTGCGCTACCGCTTCGCGCGGCTTGGTCCATTCGACGTCGCCACTCAGCCCTCCCTGGGCCTCTTCGCACTTCCCACGCCCGCCACCGGCTTCGGCAACATCGACCTCGGCCTGCCCGTCGTGGCCGAGATGGATCTCGGCGCCAAGCAGAGGAGCTCCCTGGTACTCTCCACCCGCGCGGTCGGTCGCCAACACTTCGCCTGGCTGAGCGATCCCGACCTGGGGTCTGGCGCCGCCGGTCGCTTCGAGCTGCTGGCAGGCGGCGGCGCGCGGATCACGCGTCGTTTCCGCCGCTTGCGCATCGGGGGCTACGCGGACGTGCTCGTCAACACCTCGCGCCTTGGACCCGTGTGGTGGACCGGCGGCGCCGATCTGGGGTTGGTACTCGGCGAGCCCAGGGTAGACGACGACGAGTAGGCGCCCCGTCTGGTCGTCGTCTGGACCGACAGTCTCCGCTCATGCCGGTGAGTGGCCGCTCAGGTCCGCAGGACGGACCGGACCCACAACTCATGCCGGTGAGTGGCCGCTCAGGTCCGCAGGACGGACCGGACCCGCAACTCATGCCGATGAG
>CALDOK010000025.1 GCA_937912125.1 uncultured Pseudomonadota bacterium | reverse complement strand
AAACCCCGCCAGACTTTCTGGACGAATCCCGCCAGAGTTTCCGGACGCTACAAGCGCGAATGTTCCCGCCAAACGCCCTTGGGGCGTTTGGCGGCGGGCCATGGGAATCGAACCCACCGGGCAACGCCTTCCGACGCGCCCCGACCGGTTTTGAAGACCGGGGCCGGCACCAGCACGACAACGCCCGCCGTGCGGGGGGTCTAGCTCGGCCTCTGACGCGTGGCAACGGCAGACCCTCCATCCCTTTGCTTCAATGCTGGTTTTTAGGCTTTGTACTGCTCGTTTCGCGGCTTGACCGCGCTGGGTGGTCAAGGTATGTTTATGGGACCTCCCGAGGCGCTCATGGCCATTCGCGTAGACACCTCCATCTCAATTCGAAGCGAGTATGGCGTCACCCTGGGGCGCTTGCTCCAGGTCAGCGACAAGCAGCTCCTCGTCCAGGCGGGCACCAAGTTCCGACCCGGTTCTCAGCTGGAGTTCCAGCTGGAGCTGGCCAGCTACGGCGCCACGGTCTACGGTCTGGCCCAGGTCACCCGCGTCACAGCGTACAACGACGCTCCAAGCCGCTATTTGCTCGCCATCACCAAGCTCTCCACCAAGGACCGCACGCTCTACCAGCAGTGGCTCTACGAGCTGGCGCAGGTCGGCGGGGCTTCCTCACGAAGCTCGGCGGTGGCCTCCTCCATCGTCTCCACCATGAGCGAGCGCCAGCCCCCTGCCAGCGTCCCTGCGTTAGCGGCGCCGCAGCGCCCCGCGCGCCGAGGGCCCGAGCTGCAGTGGTCCACAGCCTCGGCTGCATCGGCCGCCTCGGCCGTTTCGGCCGCCTCGGAGAGCCGCCCGAATGTCGGCCGCGCCGCCGTGCGCGAGGCCCTGCGCGCACGCTTCGCCGGCCGGGGCCGCACCACCACCCCGGCCTCCAGCTTCCCCCACGAGCAGCCCAACGAACCGGTCGGCCGCTACAGCATGGACGCCTCCACCCTCAGCCAGGCCCAGGGCTCCAGCAAAGCGGCCGCTCCCCCACGCGACGCCCGCCCCGCCCGCTCGGCCGAGGCCGAGGCCGAGTTCAGCAGCAAGATCCATCGCGCCCGCGGCGGCAGCAGCCGCACGGCAGGTGGCGGTGACATCACCATCACTCACTCGCCCGCGGCCGAGCAGCAGTTCAGCTCCCGGCAGCACCAGGTCCCGCCCTCGAGCTCTATGATGGCCCCCGGCGTCCAGCCCCCTCGTCCCAAGCGCGTCGAGGTCTGCCTGTCCCTCGACAAACGCCCACCGCTGGTGTCGCTGCACTACCGCGACCTCACCCGCTACCTGTCCGACCACGCCGACTACCTCTCCAAGAACGCCGCGTTCGTGCGCTGGTCCGGCACCAAGCCAGGCCACCGCGCTGAGGTCTCCGTCGAGCTGCTGCTCCCCAGCGACACGCGCATCACCTGCAACGGCCAGGTGGTGGCCATCATGCCGTCGGGCTTCGGGCTGTCACTGCAGCTCTCCGACAAGGATCTGGAACTCCTCGCCGCCGAGGCGCGGGTGGGCGGCTAGGCCCCCTCCCCTCCCACCCATGGCGCCATGCTCCACCTGATCCCCCTCCTGCTGTCCACCACCGCGCTGGCATGGCCTGACGACGCGGCATGGCAGCCTCTGCAGATGACGAACGGCAGCTGCGATGTGGATCGCTTGCTCAGCTGGGACGCCGCGGGCGATGGCGTGGTCGAAGATGCCCACCTGGATTTGGTGGGCGAAGCCTGTGACGAGGCCCACGCTGCCTACTGGGCCTTCGACAGCCAAGCCGTGTACCTCCGGCTGCGGCTGGCCGACAGCCCCCTCGACGGTGCGGAGCTGCGCGCGGGAGCCTGGGGTGCCCTCATCGACCTGGACGGCAACCCCACCCGCGACGACGCTCAGCTGGTCCTGAACGGTGTCCAGGGTGAGCTCCACCTGCGCTCCAACGCTTCGCCTATCTCGGGCTGGGACGACGTCGCCGAGGAGGTCCTGGCCCGACGGCTCGACCCCTTCGGCAGCGACCTGGCCCGGGTGGTCGACGCCGGAACCAGCCTCGGCGGAGGTGCCGACTACTTCCTGGACCTGAGCTGGCCGGTCGACAGCTTCCTGGTCGAGCTGGACCTGTCCCACAGCAGCACCATCGGCCTGTTTGTAGCCACCGGTGACGGCAGCGAGGGCCTGCTGAACAACGACCTGGCTGGGTGCGACGCCACCACCGACTCCTGCGCGGAGCTCACCCACACCTGCGTTCCCGTACGCGTCAGCGACGACAGCGACGGCGACGGCCTGAGCGACGAAGAGGAGGCCACCCTGGGCACCGGCGCCTTCGACGCCGACACCGACGACGACGGGCTGATCGACGGCGAAGAGCTGGCGCTTGGGTCCGACCCCCTGGACTGCGACACCGACGATGACGGCCTGGTCGACGGCCTCGAGGCTGGGATCGCCGAGCCCCACGCAGACACCGACGCCGAGACCTCGTGCTGGGTCCAAGACCAGGACACCTTCAGCACCACCGATCCCACCCTCCAAGACACCGACGGAGACGGGCTGAACGACGGTGTCGAGGACGCTGACGGCGACGGCGAAGTGGGCTCGTGGGAGCTCGACCCCAACGATCCCACCGACGCCGTGGACAGCGATGGCGACGGCATCGCCGACGCCATCGAGGAGTACTGCGGAGGCGCCGACAGCAGCGATCGAGACGGTGACGGCCTCCCCGACGCCGCCGAGGGCATGAACCACGGCGACGCGGACGGCCTCCCAGACTTCTGTGACACCGACAGCGACGGCGACGACTGGAGCGACGAACACGAAGGCAGCGCCGACAGCGACAGCGACGGCACGCCAGACTACCTCGACCTGGACTCCGACGACGATGGCATCCCCGATGCGCTCGAAGAAGCCAGGGACGCCGACTGCGACGGCCTCGAGCCGCGCATCGACCCGTGGCCCCTGGACGGCGCCTGCGGCGACCCCGACGGGGATGGGTGGGTCAACGGAAAAGAGGCCGCCTGCGGAACGGATCCCCTCGACGCGGGCTCCTACCCCGCCGACATCTCCGAGTGCTTCGACGCCAGCGCCGACGACCCCGACGGTGAGCCAGCCCCGCCATCCTACGCCAACGGCCACTTCGGCGGAGGCTGCCAGGCCGCGCCCCTGAGCGCCCGCCTGGCCCTGGTGCTGAGCGGCGTGCTGGTGCTGCTGCTCCGCAGGCGCCGCCGCATGGCGGGGGCCCAGGTGGCGGCCTTGGTGCTGGCCCTTAGCCTGCAACCCAGCAGCGCCTCGGCCCAGGACCTGGACGTCCAGGGCTTCGCTCCCGCCACCGACCAGGGCGCGTTCATCGGCCTCGAGGACGCGCGAGGCACGGCCGAGGGCCTCGGCGGCTCCGTGTCGTTCAGCTACGCCCAGAACCCCTTCGTCTACCACTACGACGATCCCTCCCTGCCTTCCGAGAAGGTGGTGGCCAGCCTGGGCACCCTGGATCTGCAGCCCTGGTGGCGCCTCGGCCCGGCCAGGCTGGCGCTGCACGTCCCGCTGCCTCTGGTGGCCACGGGCAGCGGGGTCAGGGGCTCCCACTGGGTCGGCGATCTGGGCCTGGACGCCAAGCTGCTGCTGCTCGATCGGCTGGAACATACCATCGGGCTCGCGATCCGTGGCCGGGCCACCGCACCCACGGGCAACACCGAAGCCTGGGTGGGCTCAGGCGTGCCCACCTTCGCTGGCGAGCTCGATCTGGCCGCGGGCCGACGCCTGGTGGGGGTCGCCAACCTGGGCGTCGCATCTGGCAACGGCACTCGCCTGGACGATCTGGTCCTGGGCCCCAGCCTACGCTGGGGGTTGGGCCTGCAGGCTCCCCTCACCGACCCCATCTTCATGGTCCTCGAGCTGCGCGGCGCCCACCTGCTCTCCTCCCTCTCATCCCAGGGCGCTCACCCCATCGAAGCGCTGCTGGGCATCCGCTCCAGGCCAGTGGGGCCGTGGATCGGATCGCTGGGCCTGGGCACCGGCCTGACCCACGGCCTGGGCGCTCCAGGGCTGCGCATGGTCGCGGGCCTGTCCTTCGTGCCTCGCTCGCCCGACGCCCCGCCAGGCCTGTTCGTAGACCACGACCGGGACGGCCTGGTGGACGAGCACGATGCCTGCCCGGACCAGCCCGAAGACTTCGACGGCCGCACCGACCGGGACGGCTGCCCCGACCAGGGCATGGCGCCCGTGCAGTTCACCCTGGTGGACACCCACGGCCAGCCCCTGCCCGGCGGAAGCATGGCCGTGCTCGACGGCGAGCACAGCCGCGACAGCTGGCGCATCCACGACGGCCAGCTCACCCGCTCCCTGCCCGTGGGGCTGCAGCGGGTGGAGGTCAACGCGCCAGGGCACCACCCCCTGCGCTTCGAGCTCGACCTCGTCGAAGGCCAGGTCCAACACCTCACCTGCCTTCCCCCAGAGCGCAGCGCCACCACCCGCGCCCGCACACCCTCGAGCGAAGGCGGCGACCCCGACGGCGACGGCCTGGCGGGCACGCGCGACGCTTGCCCCGACCAGCCCGAGGACATCAACGACCAGGCCGACCTCGACGGCTGCCCCGATGGCTACCTCACCGCCACGCGCTTCGAGCTGCTGGACCAGTCCGGCACCGCCCTGCCCGCAGGCCAGCTGATGCTCGTCTCTGGCCCCGTCACCGGCGCCTGGGCCGCCCCCGACGGTCAGCTGCAGCGCAGCCTGGTGCCCGGCGACTACCTGCTGGTCGCCCAGGCCGAGGGCTACCGCGAGCTCGAGCAGCCCCTGACCATCCCGGCGGCCCTGGACCACCAGGTCACCCTCACCCTCGAGCCCGCCACGGCCCTGGCCCGGGTGGAGCTACAGGTGCTCGGCAGCGACGGCGCTCCCATCACCGCCCGCGCCTGGGCGCAGGGGCCCATGGAGCTGCTGCGCGCCACCGACCCGGACGGCTGGCTGGCCCTGGCCCTGCCCGCGGGCAGCTACCAGCTGCATGTGTCCAGCTCCGGCTATCGCGCGCACCGAGGCAGCCTCGATCTCGAGCCCGACACCACCACCCCGCTGCTGCTCGAGCTGCAGGCCCTGCCCCCGGCCGAGGCGGCGCTCACGGGCCTGCCCGTGCTGCTACCCCGAGTCATCCCCACCCGAGGTCCCACCATGGGCCCGGATCAGCAGCTGGCGCTCCGTGCCCTGGCTGACAGCCTGCGCGCCCACCCCGAGCTGTTGGTGGTGACCCTGGCCGGCTGGGTCGGCGAACAGGACCAGCCGAGCACCGCGGCCCAGGCCTCCCTGGCCCTGGCCCACAGCGCGAGGGCCTGGCTGCTGGAGCACGAAGGCATCGCCCCCGATGGCCTGGTGGCGGTGGGGCTCGGCAGCCTCGAGGCCGCCGATAGCGACGAGCGCCCCCCCCAGGGTGTCCGGGTGCAACCTGCCGTGATGGCCGTCCAGGCCGGAGTTCTCGCCGGCACGCGCTGATCTTCGCTGATTTGTCTTGTAGGATCTCCCGGTCCACACACGGCGGGAGACACCCATGCGAAGCACCATCTGCGTTCTGATCCTGATCTACTCGGGCAGCGCCCTGGCCTGGCCTGGCCTGTCGTCCTGGGAGCCCCTGCTCGAAGACGGCGCCAACATGGAAGACGTCGAGGGCGACGGCGTGTCTGCGCTGTTTGTCGAGTCCGCCTGGGACATCGTGGGCACCAGCGCCTACCCGGCGGCCTATTGGTACGTGGACAGCACCACCCTGTACCTACGCCTGCGCATGAGCAGCGACCCGTCCGCCACCGGGAGCTTCGACATCGGCTGCTGGGGCTTTGTGTTCGAGACCGACGGGGACGAGTCCACCTACGAGCACCTGGTGGCGCTCAGCGGAGGCGCCGAGACCCTCTTCCTCAACCACAACGACGACGCCGAGGAAGGCTTCGAACACGTCGGGGTCAACCTGGGCTCCTATTCGGGGGCCGTCGCCGCGGGCATGGTCCGCTCCGCCGACGCCAAGACCAGCCTCGGCGATCAGGACGACTACTTCGTGGACCTGGCGCTGCCCATCGCCGATCTCGTCAGCTACGGTGTGATCGACCCCACCATCAGCTTCCGGGTGGCCGGCGGGAGCTCGGATAACGAGATCCTGATGTGCCGCTTCTTCGACCACGACGTCACCGCCTACAACAACGGCCAGCGGATCGCCGAGGTGAACTCCACCCTCTCCGACGCCCTCACCATCGACGGGGACGGCGAGGGGCTGTACTACTTCGATGAGCTCGCGGCGGGCAGCGACCCGGACGACGCTGACAGCGACGACGACGGCCTGGACGACTACGAAGAGGTGGTCACCTACGGCTGCGACCCCACGGACGAGGACAGCGACGGCGACGGCCTGGACGACGACGACGAGATCGAGACCCACGGCAGCGACTGCAACAACAGCGACACCGACGGCGACGGGCTGAGCGACTACACAGAGGTCACCGTCCACGGCAGTGACCCCACCAGCACTGACAGCGATGGTGACGGACTGGGGGACTACGACGAGATCACCACCCACGGCAGCGACCCCACCAGCACCGACAGCGACGGTGACGGCCTGGGGGACTACGACGAGGTCACCACCCACGGCACCGATCCCACCAACCCCGACAGCGACAACGACGGCCTGGACGACGCCAGGGAGCTCGATGAGACCGGCACCGATCCCACCAACCCCGACAGCGACGGCGATGGCCTGACCGACGGCGACGAGGTCGACGACCTCGGCAGCGATCCCAACAGCACCGACAGCGACGGCGACGGGCTGAATGACTGGGACGAGGTCACCGTTCATGGCAGTGACCCCAACAGCGCCGACGGCGACGACGACGGTCTGAGCGACTACGACGAGGTCACCATCCACGGCACCGACCCCGCCAACGCCGACAGCGATGGCGACGGCATCGAGGATCCCGACGAGCTGGCCTGCGGCGGCGCCGACAGCGACGACCGAGACGGTGACGGCATCCCCGACGCCACCGAGGGCAGCTCCGACACCGACCACGACGGCGACCCCGACTGGTGCGACACCGACGCCGACGGCGACGGCGTGGCCGACGCCACCGAGGGCACGTCGGACGACGACTGCGACGACCTGCCCAACTTCCAGGACACAGACGACCAGGACGGTCCCTGCGCCGACGACGCCACCGACGACACGGGGGACCCGACCAGCGACGACGACAAGCGTGACGAGTCCGAGGGCGGGGGCTGCTCCGCCGCGCCCACCACGCCCCACAGTGCGCTGATCTCGCTCGCGCTGCTGGCGCTGGCGCTCCCCCGCCGCCGGCGCTGAACCACGGCCCGCTTCCTGCCCCGGGACGGCTGTTCTATGATGAGTGAGAGCACCACCCACCGCGCTAGGTTCACGCGGGGTCTGGGACGTGGTATACCCATGTCAAGACTCCGTCATGAGGCCATCATGCATCGTTCGTCCATCGCGCTCGCTCTCCTGCTGATCCCCTCTGCCGCCCACGCCTGGCCCACCACAGACCAGTGGGACCCCCTGACCATCGGCACGGCCATCACCGACGACGCCGAGGATCAGGCCTCGTCGGCGGGGGAGAATGCC
>CALDOK010000024.1 GCA_937912125.1 uncultured Pseudomonadota bacterium | reverse complement strand
CCAGTGGACTGTTGGCGGGCGAGGCAGCCTGCGGCAGCAGCGGTCGGCCCAACGGGCCGAGCCGAGCCCCGGAGGCGGGAGGCATCACGACCGTGCGGACCTTCATGGGCTTGCCGCAGCGTGGACATGAAACTCTGTCTTCCTGGAAAATGCGCCACATCAACGCGGCCCAGGCCAGCCACGCGGGCTGGGGCCCCAGCGCCGGCTCCTTCGTCAGCCGGATGCGGAGATGCTCTGGCGTGGAGTCCGCTGGCGGGTCGGGGACGATCTCGCTGCGCCAGGCGTGTCGCGACGCGAAGACGCCGTGAAAGAGGTTCTCGTTCTTCCTCGGGGGCGGGATGAGTGCCAGGATGCGCTGCAGCAGCTCGCTTTGGCTGAGCTGGAGTGCAGCGGTCCCATCGGACCAGGCCGTCTTCAGCCGCAGGAGGATGGAGCCATCCGGCTGCTCCTCCAGTCGCTCGCGGCCCAGCGGAGGGCGGGCGAGGTATCTGCAGAGCCGCTCCAGGCCTTTGCGATCAAGGGGCGCCACTCGGACACCAGCGTGGATTGCTGCACAACGCGGTGTAGCCATCGCAGACAGCGCACCGCGGCGGGAGCTCATAGACCCTGCCATGGTGAACCTGGATGCGCTTGGCCCTTCGGCCAGCCCGCAGGCCCAGGGCCGCACGCCCTGCCGCCGAGGCGGCTTGGACCAGCATCTGGGCATCATCGGGATCAGGGTCATCGTGTGGGTCGTGCTCACCGAAGCCCTGACGGGCCAGCCATCGCTCGCAGCGCTCAGCGATCTCGACCACGAGGTCCTCGATCTCGTCGGTGTTTGGTGGAATGACATCGACGAACCGGAGGCGCCCCCGCTCGTCCTTGTGCCAGGCGCCGTCAGGAACGAGGCTGTGGAAGTGCGGGTTCAGGCTCAGGGCACTGCTGAACCGTTGGATCTGGGTGACGGCACGCAGCGGAAGTCACGAGCCCGCTCGGGTGGGCGGCCAGTCGTTCAGCGGCTTGGAATCGATACCACTCGAAGATGACCTCCAAGGCCTGGTTCAGCACGCCACGCAGCAGATCATGGCGGCGCGCCAGGACTATACGCCTGGCCCAGGGGAGCGTGAGAACCCATTGGCGAACCGGGACCTTTGGGATCACTCTGTCCACGAGCCAGGCTGCGCGGGTGGCCATGCGGCGACCGCCGCAGGATGAGCAGATTCCACGGGTCTTGCAAGAGAACGGGACGAGGCGGTGATGGTCGCAGCCATCACAGACCAGCCAGGCGAAGCCCTCCCGCGGGTCACCGCAGCCGAGGAAGCGCTCGACTGTGCGCTCGACGTGGCGGGGGATGAAGCGGCCCGCATCTTCGGCGGCCTCGACCAGCGTGGGCAGTTCCTCCCGGGCGACGCGCTGCAGGAGCTCGACGGTGGTGCGCTGATAGTCGACGGTCGTGGCCATGGCCACGAGTGAAAGCACACTCCGTGCCAGAATCCGACGTGATTACAAAACCCACTTTCGCGTACCCGAGCGTCGAAGTGTCGGACGGATCGTCGAACTCTCGACGATCCGCAGGATGGCGGCACTGTGCCCGAAACGGGCGCTCACAGGCTCCCTCGGGCTGGGTAGAACCGATCACCCCACCACCCCGACCCCCATAGAACCTGGCATACCGGCCCCGGCGCCCCGCCCCCTCAGAACTGAAAATAGATGAAACCAGGCCCCGCAGCTGGGGTCAGCAGGGCGATGCCCAGCAGGAACATGGCCAACAGGGCGGCGCTGCCCCGGGTGGTCCGGGCCCAGCCGCTCCACAAGCCCCAGTGCTCCTCGAGGGCCATGGCGCCCAGCACCAGACCCAGCAGCCCCACCATGGCCAGCATGGGCGGCCACAGCAGGCCCGCCGGGTGAGACAGCGCCCCCACCAGGCCTCCCGCCAGGCAGCGGTAGATCCACCACGCATCGCCCAAGCTCGCCGCCCGGAACAGCACCAGGGACAGGCCCCACAGCCCGAAGGTGATCAGGATGCCGGCCAGGCGAAAGGCCGGCCCCGGTCGCTCCCCCACCCAGCGCGCCAGCCAAGGGCGCAGCAGGCGGTGAG
This sequence comes from uncultured Pseudomonadota bacterium, assembly GCA_937912125.1. Classification (GTDB taxonomy): domain Bacteria; phylum Myxococcota_A; class UBA796; order UBA796; family JAFGLY01; genus CALDOK01. The sequence continues at coordinate 49,621 of CALDOK010000024.1, read as the reverse complement.
CCACCAGCAGCAGGCCGTGAAGCAGCCCCCAGACCGCGAAGCGCGGGTGGGCCCCGTGCCACAGGCCCGCCACCAGCATGGTGATCAGCAGGTTGCGCAAGGTGAAGAAGCGGCCGCCGCGGTTGCCCCCCAGGGGTCGGTACACATAGTCCCGAAACCACTCGGACAGGGAGATGTGCCAGCGGCGCCACAGGTCGGCGGGGTTCGCCGCCAGGAAGGGCTGGCGAAAGTTGGGCACCAATTCGACGCCCATCATGCGCGCTGCGCCCCGGGCCACCGCGGTGTAGCCGGCGAAGTCGAAGTAGAGCTGCAGGGTGAAGGCGGCGGTGGCCAGCAGCTGGGGGCCGGGGCCGTGGGCCGAGGGCTGGGCGTAGACCCCGTCCACCAGCAGCGCCAGGTTGTCGGCCAGGGCACACTTCTGGAACAGGCCCCACAGCAGCAGGAGCAGCCCGGCGCGGAAGCGCTCGCCCCCCACCCGGATGACCGCCAGCCCCTCGATCTGCGGGAGCAGGCGCCCGGCGCGCTCGATGGGGCCCGCCACCAGCTGAGGGAAGAACAGCACGAAGAGCAGCAGCCGGGGGAAGGACCGGCAGGCGCGCTGCTCCCCGCGGTAGACGTCCGCCAGGTAGCCCAGGGCCTGGAAGGTGTAGAAGGAGATGGCCAGGGGCAGCAGGACGCCCCCAGGGAGCTGGGCGGGCAGCCAGGTGACCCCGGGCAAGACGTGCAAGGTGTCCAGCAGCAGCTGCCCGTACTTGAACGCCGCCAGCGCGCCCAAGGTCAGCACGGTGCAGGCCGCCAGCCAGCCCTTGGCCCTGGGGCCAGCCCCCGCCCCCTCGATGCGCAGCCCACCCACCCAGGCCACCAGGGCGACGCCGAGCACCAGGGCCAGGAAGGGCAGGCTCCACGCCGCGTAGAACACGGCGCTGCAGGCCAGCAGCAACGCGAGCCGACCCCGCCTGGGCCCCAGGTGGAACAGGATCAGGCAGACCGCGAGCAGGCCCACGAAGGCGAAGGAGTCGAACTGCACGCTAGTCCGCCCCCCCAGGCTCGTCCGGCAGGCGCTCGAGCCACGCGGGAGGCTGGCCGCCGGGGTCGCTCAGCAGGGCAGGCCCATGGGTCAGCAGCGCCTGGCGCTGGTCGGCGGCGATCTGGAAGCGAGCCAGGAAGCGCAGGGAGTCCCAGGCGTTCTCACCGTACTCGTCGCGGTTGGGGAACAACACGCAGGACAGCTCGAGGGCGCCCGTGGCCCGCGGCGCGTGGGTGAGGGCCGCCCACACGGCCAGGCGCCAGCACGCCCCGGGCTCCAGGTCCTGGTCCGTCAGGTCCAACAACAAGCCCGATCGGCCGTCCCGGGTCCAGGCGGAGATGCGGTCGCGCGGGAGCAGGGCCGAGGCGTCGTCCGCGGTGACGGGCGTGGGCATGGACCAAGGGCTCAGGCCTGAGGCCACTGAGGCTCGCCCCCCTTCCCCCTCGGCCGCCACCCGCGCGAAGCCGGGCTGCAGTAACGGCGCCAGGCGCTCTACCAGATCGTCCGCGATCAGCTCCAGGCCCCGGGGGGAGTAGTGGTGGTCGTCGCGGTAGGCCACGATGGGATGCCTGGCCGGCAGCCGGGAGCTCACCGACGCCCAGGGCTCGATCAGGGCGATCCCGACCTGCTGGCAGACCTCCACCAGCAGCTGAGACTGCCGCGTCAGCTCGCCCGTGGGGTCCGGCGCGACCCCGAAGCCCTGGTGCTCGTCCAGGGGCAGCAGGTCCACCACCACCACCTCGATGCCATGCTGCTGGGCATGGTGTGCCAGGGCGCCGAGGATGTGCGTGAGGTGGCTCCGACCTGTGGGGTCGATGGGCACGCTGGGGTCTTCGGGCACGGGGAGGGCCCAGGGGGCGGGGTGGGCGGTGCCCACGGGGATGGGCAGGCCCTGGTCGTCCCAAGCGGCGCCACGGTCCTGCAGGTCGAGCCTGACCATGCTGGCGCCGTCCACGAACAGCACCGCTGCGTGGAGCAGGGCCGGGTCCTGGGCGACCACCGCGGTGACCGAGTGGATCAGCGGCTGACCGGTGGAGCAGAGGTTGTGGACCTCGACCGGCCGCCCAGCCACCAGGGCATGCTCCCCGAGCGCGCGCTGGATCCACGTGGCCACGCCGGTGGAACCCGAGGAGGTGGAGGTACCCCCCACGGCCCCCGGCAGCGAGCTGCCCAGCACCGCCAGCCGCAACGCACCTTCGCGGGGCGCCGCCGCCAGGCGGTGTCCAGGGGCGCCCAGCTCCCAGTCCGCCGCCAGGACCCGGCGATCCCAGCGCACCAGATAGCTGCGGTCGCTGCCCAGCCAGAACAGATCCCCCTGCCCTAGGCCGAAAGTGGGGATGTCCACCCCCGGCAGGGGCCAGCTCTGCCTGGCATCCTCGCCCGGGGGGTCGAGCAGGAAGCCCACCCTGCTGTCCGGCCGCAGCAGCCAGCTCAGCTGCCGGTTCCAGCTGCCGTCCAACACCAGCAGCTCATCGTGCAGCGCCGAGGCCACCAAGCGATAGGGCGCCACCATGGGCAGCGAGGCCAGCGGGAGTACCTGGCCCTCGGCCTGGGCGCCGACATTGTCGGAGGAGGCCGAGGCCAGGGGCGAGAACTCCGACAGCTGCGGAGGCTCCTGGGCGGCCAGCGCTGCCCGGGGCACCCGGTAGAGCCCGTCGGGGACCGCCGGGCCGGCCAGCAGCCACAGATCGCCGTCGCTGTCCACGGCGATGGAGCTGGCCACCATCGGCCCGAGCTCGAGCACCCGGCGCGGGGGACCGCCCGTGGCGTCGATGGCGAGCACCGCACTGCGCGCGGCATCCAGCACCCAGGCTTGGCCCTGCCAGGAGCTCAGGTCCACCAGGCCTCGATCCTCGGGGCCGCGCGCTCGGTCGTAGGGGGGCAGGCTGACCACCGAGCCATCGGCCCTGGCGTGGCGCAGGGCATCGGTGCCGGCGTCGAGCACGAACACGCCCCCGGCGCCGTCGCGGGCCAGGCGCATAGGGCTGTGGAAGGCGGCCTGACGGCCGATCCCATCGCGCAGCCCCGGCCCGGAAGGGTCTCCCACCCAGCGCTCCGCCGTGAAGCGATCCAACCGAACGCGCTTGAGGCAGTGGTTGCCCGTGTCGGCCACGATCAGGTCCCCGTCGCCGACGGCCACCAGATCCCCGGGCTGCTGAAACCGCACCTGGGTGGTCAAGCCGTCCTGATCCCCACTGCCCACAGCGCCGAGCACATAGGCGCGGGGACCGGAGCGGGGAAGGATCTGCCGCGCAGGGGACAGCTCCAGGGTGGAGGGGACGCCCAGCACCTCGAGCAAGTGCGCCGCCAGCACCCGATTGCCGCTGGCGGTGGGGTGGCAGTGATCGAGGAAATCTACCGCCTGCATGGCGGCCGTGTTGGACTGCACCAGCCGCACCACAGCGTCGTCCTCGATCATCCTGCCCAGCGCGATGGTGGCGTCGTAGACCAGGCCGGCGTCCTGCCGCGGGACCAGGAAGTCCTCGTTGATGGGCGTGACGAAGAAGGTGGTGCGCCGCCCCTGCCGCCGCAGGCTGGCCACGGTGCGCTCCAGGGCGGCCACCTGAGGGTTGGCGGCGCTGGTGTCCAGCTGCAGGAAGTGAGGGCGCACCCGCAGCTGGTAGATGGCCGAGGCCATGTCCGGAGAACTCGATCCGCCTTGCAGCGCAACAAAGTCGGGGGACCAGGCCCGCAGAGCCTGACCCAGGCGCTCCCGCAGGCCCCCCAGACCGAAGCGCGAGGCCACCAGGGCGCGCAGGGGCGCGGGCGCCTCGGGCAACCGCAGGGGCCAAGCATCCCCGGCATCGTCGTGGGCGAGGAAGGGCAGAGCGTGGGCCTGGGCGTCGGCGTAGGCCCGGCTGAAGTAGCGCGGGCTCAGCTCCACCAGCAGCTCGATCCCGGCGGCGGGATCCCGGGCCGCCAGGCGCTCGACCAGAGCCTCGAGGTCACTGGGCAACAGGCCTGGGTGGGACAGCTCGTGCAGGCCCAGGTCCACCCCTGGCGCGACGGCATGGGCCATCTGGGGCACCAGGCGCAGCGGGTCGGACCCCTCACCGTAGCGCGCCTCGAGAAAGGTCCCCGCCACCACCGAGTCACCCACCACCAACACCCGCCGCGCGCTGGGGTCGCGGACGACCCCGCGGATCACAGCGTCGACATCACTCCAGCCTGCGAGATCAGGGGGACCGGGCGACGCCGCGGGGGGGGGAAGGGCGACCGCGGCCAACCAGGCCAGCCCGAAGGCGACCACCAGGCCCAGCAGCAGGCCCGTGCGGGCACCGCCCCCGGGAGGACCACCGGGGTCTTCGTTCGCCGCGGGAGGCCGATCCTGGCTGTTCATGGCGCGATCTTCCCTGTCGAGAGGAGAGATCCTATTGCACCGCTGACGCAGCGGCAGATCCATCCACCCCAGGCGCAGCCAGCGGCCGCCCTGAGAGCTTCCCGACGACTCCTACTCGCAGATGTCGATGGTGAACGACCCGCTCACCTCGTGGTCGCCCACGGCCATGCACAAGCCACCGCTGACCGTGGTCTCGGTGACCTCGTCCACCACCACCACCCCCGAGAAGCTCACCTCGTTCATGGGGCTGCCGCCTTCGTCGTAGACGAAGGTGCCGTTCATCATGGCGCCCATCTCGTACTCTCCCGGCGTGGTGGGGATAGAGACGATGAGGTGGGACCCTTCGGGAGGATCGTAGCCGCAGGCCTCGTAGGCCTCGCCGTACAGGGTGGCGAAGAACTCCTCGTCGTCCGACAGAAAGGCGCTGGTCTCACCCCCGGCGAAGTCGTAGCTCTGCCCGTCGATGACGCCGCTCAAGCTGCCGCCGGCCACCTCGCAGGGCGGGTCGTCGATCTCTTCGTCGCCACAGGCGACCAGGGCGAAGGCAAGCAGGGCGAGGGGCAGGCGCATGGACTCTCTCCGGGAGGGTGGAGAGAGAGGCTAGCGCGTTGGCTGGCGGGATGCAGGCGGGACGATCACTTCGGCGCCTTGTGGGGCACCGCCGCCATGCAGTGCTCGGCCAGCGCCGTGATGGTCAGGCTGGGGTTGACCCCCAGGTTGGCCGAGACGATGGAGCCGTCGCAGACGTACAACCCTGGGTGACCGAAGACCTGGCCGTGCTTGTCCACCACCCCCTGCTCATCGCTCTCGCCCATGGAGCAACCACCCAGCAGGTGGGCGGTGAGCGGGCGGTTGAGCAGCACCTCGGAGAAAGCCGTGGCCGCGATGCCGTCGCTGCGCTCCGCGATGGCGGCGGCGGCGGCGTTGGCCTCGGGGATGTAGCTGGGGGGAGCGCCGTGGGGAGCACGGGAGCGCAGCTTCTTGGTCCAGGGGGCCCACCACTTGCGGCCGAAGACCACGTGTACGGAGTTGTCCAGCACCTGCATCACCAGCAGGATCACCGCCCGCCGGGCGAAGCCGAAGGGCAGGATGGTGCGGAGCATGTCCATGGGCTTGCTCACGCAGTTCCACAGGAACTTCATGGGCCGGGTGAACCAGGAGCCCTGGGGCACCAGCGGCACAGAGAGAGCCGACATGACGTCGGAGCCGGGGTTGTAGCGGACCAGCTCGATGCTGGTGTGATCGTTGACCTGCAGGTAGCTGGCGATGGCCACGCCCTGGCCGTAGTTGACGTCCTTGCGGGTGGACTCGACCCCGCAGATGACCTCGGAGTTGGTGCGGAACTTCCGCCCCAGGGCGTCGCTGATGTAGGGCAGCCAGGAGCGCTCTTTGCAGCGCCACAGCAGCTCGAGGCTACCCAGCGCCCCGGCGGCCACCACCACATTGCGGGCCCGCCAGCGCTTATGCCGACGGTTGATCAACGAGGTGCCCTTGCGGCTCTCGACGATGTAGCCCCCCTGGCCGTCGGGGCGGACCCCCGTGACCAGGGTCTCGGGGATGATCTCGGCGCCCTTCTTCTCCGCCAGGTACAGGTAGTTCTTGTCCAGCGTGTTCTTGCCGCCCGTGCGGCAGCCCACCATGCAGGCGGCGCTGAAGTCGCAGCTGGTGCGGGAGGGGCCTTCCCCGCCGAAGTAGGGATCGGGCACGGTCTCGCCGGGCTTGTCGCTGAAGAAGATGCCCACGTCGGTGGTGCGGAAGTGATCCGAGCGTCCGATCTGCTCGGCGTAGTCCTCGAGCAGCTTGTCGCCGTCCCACAACTGCGGCGTAGGGCAGACGCCGAGCATGCGCTTGGCCTCGGCGTAGTGGGACGCCAGATCGATCTTCCAGTCGGCGCTCAAGTGGACCCACTGGGGGTCCTGGTAGAAGTCGTCCAGGGGTTCCATGAGCACGCAGGCGTAGACCAGGGAACCGCCACCGACGCCGGCGCCGCCCAGGCCCATGAAGTGCTCCATGAGCATGATGCGCTGGATGCCCACGCAACCCAGGCGCGGAGCCCACACGAACTTGCGCACGTTCCAGTTGGTCTTGGGGAAGTCCGCGGGCTGCCAGCGCCGCCCAGCCTCGAGCACGCGCACCGTGTAGCCCTTCTCGGCCAGGCGCAGGGCCGCCACCGAGCCGCCGAAGCCGGAGCCCACGATGAGAAAGTCCACCTGATCGGGGAGTGCAGGGCTCATTCGATGTCCTCCAGCAGGGCCGCGCGGGCCTTCGAGAAGCGCCGCGCGGGCCCGATGGCCAGCGGCGCCAGCACCAGCGCGGCCAGCGACGCGAAGCCGCAGACCACCGGCAGGGCCGAGAAGAAGCCGTGGAACGCCGCGTAGATGATCCAGAGCAGGCAGGTGAAGCCCTGCAGCCCCACCAGGGCGATGGCGAGCATCACGGCCCAGAAGCGGGTGCGCACCACCATACCCCCGGACACCACCGTGGCCAGGCCGATGGCCATCATCAGGACGGGCACGGGCTTGAGCCACAGGGGCATGATGATGTCGGCGATCTGCAGCCCGGTGACCAACATGGTGATGCCCGCCACCATCACCCACAGCCCCACGAAGGGGATCAGGGGCGAGGGCTTGGGAATGTCGATGTCATCGATGCTCATGGCGACTCCGGGCGACCTACCAGGGGAATAGCGGTCAGGAGCAGGCCGGGCAAGGGCGCGAGGGACCAACGGCGATCACCGGCCCAGCGCAGGCGGTCCCCTGGAGGAGGCCGGCGGCCCTCAGCCCTCCGGCTGGACCCCCGGGCTGCGGTACAGCCCCTCGATCAGGCTGCCGTAGCGCTCGTACACCACCCGGCGCTTGAGCTTCATGGTCTGGGTCAGGGTGCCGTCCTCGACGCTCAGATCCGTGCGCAGCCAGGCCCAGCGCTTGGGCACCTCGTAGCCGCCGTACTTCTTGCGGAGCTCCTGCTCGATCTCGGCCCCCAGAGCGGCCAGGACGATGGCCCTGTCGAGCAGATCCTCGACCTTGACGTCCAGGCGGCGCTCGCCCGCCCAGTGCTCGAGGGCTGGCAGATCCGGAGCCACCAGGCAGACGTTGAAGGGTCGGCCCTCACCGTAGACCACCGCGTTGGCGATGCCGGGCACCCGCCGGATGTCCTCCTCTAGGGCTGCCGGGAACACATACTTGCCGTTCTCGAGCTTGTACTGCTCCTTGATGCGCCCGGTGATGCGCAGGTAGCCGTCGGGACTGATCACGCCCCGATCCCCCGTGCGGAAGCCGCCATCCGCCGTCATCACCTCGGCCGTCTGCTCGGGCTTGTTGTGGTAGCCCTTCATCACGTTGGGGCCGTAGACCACCACCTCGCCGTCATCGCAGCCGTCACCGCACCGGGAGCGATCGATGACCACCCGCACGCCGTCCACGGGGCGACCCACGGTGCCGGGCTCGAAGCCCAGGGTGCTGTTCATGGTGACCGCAGGGGATGTCTCGGTCAGGCCGTAGCAGTCGTATGCCGGGATGCCCACGTCGTGGAAGAACCAGCACACGTCGGGATTCAGGGTGGCCGAGCCGGACAGCACCCCCAGCAGCCGACCGCCCATGCGCTTGCGGATCTTGGAGAACACCACGGCGTCAGCCAGATGGAAGCGGGCGCTGGCCCACAGATCGCGCCGGCCCTGGGCCTTGGCCTCGCGTCGTTGCTTGGCGGCCAGCAGGCCCATGTCGAACAGGGTCAGGGCGACCCCGCCGCGCGCGCGCATCTGGGTGTGCACGCCGTCGTGGATGCGGTTGAGGATGCGGGGCACGGCCAACAGGTAGGTCGGCCGCGCCATCAGGAAGTCCTCGGACAGGTTCTGGACCGAGGTCATGAAGGCCAGCGATCCCCCGAAGTGCAGGAAGCAGTTCAGCTCCCCCGTCTGCCCGTAGGAGTGGGCCCAGGGCAGGATGCTCAGGCTCGAGCCATTCTCGTCCAGCTCGGGGAAGCGGCGATAGCCAGCCCAGGCGTTGCTGGTGAGGTTGCCGTGGGAGAGCAGCACCCCCTTGGGCTCGGCGGTGGTGCCCGACGTGTAGATCAGCAGCGCGATCTCGTCGGGATCAGGCCTCATCGAGGGCGTGGGGGATGCCGAGCCCGCGGCTTCGAGGGCCGTGAGGGTGTCGGGCCCTTGGCCTTCGAGGCAGACGATGCGCTCGAGGCCGGGGATCTCCTGGACCCACGACGCCAGCCGCTCGGCCAGCTCGACGGTGGCCACGAAGAGCAGCGAGATGCCCGAGTCAGCCACGATGTAGCGCCAGGTGGCCTCGAGCTCGGCCAGGTACATGGGCACCAGGCGCGCCCGGCGGCCATAGGTAGCGAAGGCCACCACAGCCCACTCCACGCTGTTGTTGGCGATGAGCCCCACCACGTCACCCGGTTCGACGCCCGCACCTGCCAGCCCTCCGCGCAGCCGGTCCACCCGAGCGCCCACGTCGCCATAGCTGACCCAGGCATAGGGCTCCCCTGGCTGGCGACACCCGAAGAGCGGTCGCTCCCCAAAGCGGGCGACGGAGCCCTCCATCAACTCCACCAAGCTGGCGTACGGCGGCGGCTCCTGCATGGTCATGGACGGCTCCTCACGGTCCGGTCGGCGCGACCAACGTAGCTGATCTCGCCCCGCCGTGACCCCTTCCAGGGCCGCCCCGGATCGAGGCTCGACCGCTACCAGCGCTCGTTCGAGTGCCGCTCGCCGTGGCACTGCCCGTCGCAGGACGAGCCGTTCCAGCTCATGCCGCTCTCGCCGAACGCCACCTCGACGTGGCCGTTCACGTGGTTGTCGGGCGTCGCGATCTGGGTGTCGCTGCTGACGGTGTCGCGGTGGCAGTCGACGCAGACCACGCCCTCGTGGATGTGCTCCCTGTGCTCACCGGAGAGGTCCCGGGCGGACCCAGCGTCGCCGTGGCAGTCACCGCAGTCGTAGCTGTCGCCGCTGGTGGCCGTGCCGCCGGCGCCACGGCCGTCACCGTGGCAGTAGATGTTGCTGCAGCTGCCCGACCCCGCGTAGCTGCCCGTCGCCGCCAGCCCACCCGAGAAGGTGAGCTCGGCCACCGCGGCGGAGTCGTCTTCCACGAACAGGTGCCCCGACGTGAGCACATCGGCGGGCATGACGTGGCACTCGACGCAGCCGTAGGCGGGGTGCCTGGGGCCACCCACGTGGGCGGTGTGCTCGGGGAAGGACAGCCCGGTGGAGGCGTCGTCCATGTCCAGGGGAGGCGCGCCGGTGCTGTTGTCCACGCCGCCGTGGCACCAGGTGCAGTCGGTCCGCCAGCCGGAGGGGTGGCAGCTGTCGCAGTCGCGCCCGGCGCTGCCACCCAGCAGATCGAGGCCGTGGCAGCTGGCGCACTCGAGATCCTGCAGCTTGGCGGCCAGGCCGTGCTCTCCAGCCGCCGCCCAGCCCGCGGGGTGCGGCCCCACGCTGGGGCCGGTGTCCTGCCCGCTGTCGCCTGCGGGAGGCTTGGAGGGGTAGCAGGAGGGCAGCGTCGAGACGATCACCAGGGCCAGGGACGCGGCGAACAGGGACAGGGTCTGAGGAGCGGCTGCTCGCATGGGGTCGACCTCCGAGGGACCCTGGATCCATGGCGCAGGCTCAGCCGCCCTGCAACGGCTTGTCCAAGATTTTGCGCCGCGCCATCAGCTGGCCTTGCGTTCACCCTGCCGACGGCAGGGAGCGGCAGAGCGATGGCGCTCCCCCTCGAGGCCACCACTGCCCTGGGCGCCGGCTCGCTCGAGGGCCAGCTGTGCCGCCAGGCGACGGCGCAGCCGCTGGGCCTGCATCAGCGCCTCGAGCATGGCGTCCAGCTCGACCACGGGCACGGGCCCACGGCCGAGCTCACCGACACACTCCACCCAGCGCGCCTCTTCCATCAGCTCGCCCAGGACATCGCGTGGCTGCGTCCGAGAGAAGGCCATGGGGACCTCGGGGGTGAAGGGAGTGGAAAGAGAGACGTGGGACCCCGTCGAAGCCGCAGGAGCGATGCACGCCTCTGTTGTTGTGTGGCTGGCGGACGACAGGGCGTCGGGAAGACCCGGAAAGGCTCGCGACGGGGTCCTGTGCCCATGCCGTGGACGGCGGCGGGCGAAAGGATCCCCGGCACCCCTCATGGCCCCGCCACGCCACGCCGCGTGCAGCCGGAGCCGCCGCTGCGATTCGTAGACAGCCCGCGCCTATCCGTGGCTTCCGCACCGCACACCATGACCCATATGCCCCTTTCTACCGAACACCACCCCGGCACGGCTGGATGGCGAAGCTTGGCACGACCGTTGCAATCCCTGTGGGGCATCCCCCCCACGGGAGCTCGACCATGACCCGCTGGTACCACGCCGTCCTGCTCGCCATCCTCGTCTGTCTGCTGCTGATCGCTGACGTGGCCCGAGCCTCCGTGGGGGGCCACTCTTCCATCGAGCTGTTGGGCTGGGACCCCGTGGAGCGCAAGGTGTACGCGGCCGTCCACTACGACGACCCCGAGGCCTGGGCGCACCCGGAGCTCGGCTATTGGATGCTGGATGCCGCCGATCCCAGCCAGCTCGTCATGGATCACGAGTTCCAGGACGCGGACCTGGGCGCCGCCGGCCCCGACCGCACGCTGGACCGCATCGACGCCCTGCGTGCCCGCCTGCAGCCCCTCACCGCCGTGGACATCGTGGGCCTCGAGCTCAGGGAGCGTCAGCTGGCCATCGAGCGCTGCCTGGGAGTGATGGACCCCGGGCTCATGGCCCCATGCCACGAGGTGCTGGTCCAGCTCCACTGGCTGGGCCAGGTGCGGGAGCTGCACCTGACCACCTGGGGCATGTCCGATCTGGTGGGCGCCTGGGAGGTGCCAGAGACCGGGCACAGGGTGGTGCTCTACACCCACCTCGGTCACACCTGGGAGATCGGGTACCAGCAGGAGCTGGCTGTGCTCTTCGAGCCCGCTGCGCCGGTGGCCCCCGCCGCCATCGCCCCAGGGACCCCCTCGGTCGGGGACAAGGTGGACGAACTGGTTCGTTATGATATGACGACAATCCGTCACCTCTGACGGTATTTCGCCACCTCGCGAAACGCGGTGTTTCACCAGCGTCGGATCGACCCACGAGATTCCGTCGATGCAAGGCACCGAACGGTCGCGAGCCCAGCCGGGTACACGGACGAACAGGCCTGGCATGGAGCTTGCCTGGGACCGTACTTCCGGTCCAGGTCCACCATGCTCCCTGCTTTCATCTACTCCCTGCTCCTGGCGCCACACCTGGCGCTGGCCGACGATCCCCCCGCCACCAGCCAGGTGACGGTCCTGGGGACGCCGCTCACGATCACCCGGGAACTCGAGCTGCAGGCAGGCCTGCGCTACGCGCCCTACGATGCGCTGTCCATGCCCCTGAGCGGCTCGTTCTTGTTGGACGCCGCGGACGGCCGACGCGACATGGGCGCCATGGCCGATATCACCATCGGCGCAGACCCCTTCGGCCCCGACACGGCCGCCGCCCTGCGAGGGCTCGAGCTGTACCGCCGCAACCCATCGGACGCCCTGGAGCTGCGCGTGGGCCGGCTCAGCATCGCCCGCGGCGGGCGCTTTCGCTTCGTGGACGGCGCCGACCTGGCTTACCACATGGGGCGCGACGTGACCCTGGCGGCCTGGGGCGGCGCGGCCTGGCACCCCGAGCGCGCGGCCTTCGGCTCCGGCGGCCCCACCTGGGGCCTGGACCTGGCCCACCGCTCGGCGCAGCCCCTGGGCGGCGCCCTGCGCTACGAGCATGTGGCGGCCGAGGAAGGCGGCGGCGTCGAGCGCGTCGGGGCCGACGCCTCCCTTCAGCTGGCCTCCCTGGCCGGGCTGCGCGTGGTGGCGAGGGCCGACGCGGTGGTCCAAGACGACCCCGTGGAGCTGGCCTCCATCGGCGCCGAGCTTCGCCCCCACCACCGCGTCCACCTGCGGGTCGACAGCGGCTACAGCCACCCCACCGCCGACAGCCTCGGCCGCGGCGGCGCGCTGGGCTCGCTCTTCCAGGACGGTCCGTCCAGCTTCGCGGACGCGATGGTCCGCGTGTCCCTCGAGCGCAGCGTGCTCACCGCCGATGTCGGGGGCCTGCTGCTGTCCGACCAGGCCGACGGCAACGATCTTGGCTGGCGCGCGGCCGTGTCCCGCAGCGGCCACGCCGGCAAGCCCTACGAGCACGTGGTCAGGCTGTCGGGCCTCGGCGGGCCATCGGGCTCGGCCGCCGCGCTGCTGGCCGAGATCGGTCGTCCCATCGGTCCGATGGAGATCTCGGTGCTCGGCGAGCAGGCGCTGTTCCGCTTCGCCGAGCAGAGCTGGCGCGGCATGACCGTGCTGGGCACCCGGGCCTCCACCTCCGCGGGCGAAGCCTGGCGCCTGTCCCTGCTGGGCCAGATCTCCATCGGCCAGGGCCCCGTGCCCGAGTCGGAGATCTATCTCGTGGCCACCCAGCAGATCGTCCGCGGCCGGACCCGGAAGCCCAAGCCCACCCGGGACCGCTTCCTCTCGCCCTACAGCCCCTGGCGCTGGGCCGAGGACGACCTGCCGCGCTCTCCCGGCACCGCCCCTGGCTCCGATCCCTATCCCTCCGTGCCCATGCCCCCAGAGAACGACGATGCGTCCTAGGGTCACCGCCATCCTCGCGCTGTGCTGCGCCCTGCTGTCGCTCGCGCTGTGGTCGCCTCGCTCGTCCTTTGGTGAGGAGCCGCCGGTCACCGCGACACCACAGGCCGACCCGGACGACCCCGAGCAGGAGCCGCGCGACCCGGACGACCCCTACAACGGCTTCGTCCACAAGGATCACCGCACGCGCTTCCTCGAGACCAAGATCAGCTGCATGGCCTGCCACGTCATCGGCATGACCACCGGCACCGACGACTTCCTGGCGGTCAAGGCCGTGGACGCCGCCGTGCTGGTGCCCGCCCGCGAGATCTGCCACGACTGCCACACCGGGGCCCTGCGCTTTCCCCGCGCGCCCTCCCGCTGCGACAGCTGCCACACCAACCTGGCTCGCCTGCTCCCGGAAGACCACGACCAGGGCTGGGCCAGCGACCACGGCGAGGCGTCACTCCTGCACGGCTCCTCTTGCGATCTCTGCCACCCCGTGAGCGACTGCAACACCTGCCACGCCCGCCGCGACCCGGCCCAGCACCGGGTACACCCGGCCACGTTCCGGGCCACCCATGGCATCGAAGCCCGCCTCGACCCGGCCCGCTGCCAGCGCTGCCACCTGCGCAGCTCCTGTGAAGCCTGCCACGCGGGCGGTGGCCTGTGATGCGCCTGCTCCCCCTCTGCCTGCTGCTGGCCGCCTGCGACCCCGAGCCCGCCCCCTGTGACGGCCTGGCAGACGTGATCCACGGCCCGGCCGGCCTCGAGATCGTACCCGCCGACGACCACCCCGGCTGGGGCCAGGATCGCTGCATGTCCTGCCACAGCATCGAGCGAATGCACCTCCGCAACTGCACCGGCATCCCCGAGGTGGACGTGGCGGCCATCCGCGCGCTGGTGGACGAACAGGGCGAAGAGGCCTGCGCCACCTGCCACGGCGACAACGGGGTGCAGCCATGACCCGCTCGATGATCATCCTCGTCGCCTCGCTCCTGGTCGCGGGGCTCGCCACCGCCCAGCAGAGCGAGCAGCACCTGCGGGGCACCTCGCCCCTGGACACGGAGAAGCGCAAGGTCATCACCAAGCCCGACGTGCCCGACCCCCACGGCTCGCCAGACCTCTGCACCGAGTGCCACGGCTCCCTCCCCAGCGGCGATCTGGACCCGGCCTGGCCCACCATGGCCGCCTGCGAGCGCTGCCACCCGGACACCAACTTCCACCTGGTGGATGTCGAGCCCGAAGAGGTGGAGTGCCCACCCGAGCTGCTCCTGCAGGACGGCGTGCTGGCCTGCGTCACCTGCCACGACGAGCCCGCCTGCGACGGACTGCCCAAGGACGCCCGGGAGACCGACCACTTCCGCGACGGCCCCTACCGCAAGCCCCTGGATCTCTGCTTCCGCTGCCATGATCGCGAGGACTACCAGCGCACCGACCCCCACCGTGACCTGCGCACCAAGGATGGCGAGCGCAACGACGCGGTCTGCATCTTCTGCCACCAGGGCGTACCCGAGGACGAGCAAGACGAAGAGGTCAACACCCTGCGGGTGGACCCCGTCGAGCTGTGCAAGGGCTGCCACGCCCACCAGATCCACGTGGGCATCCCCAGCCACCTCAAGCTGCTACCCGAGGCCATGCGCCCGGCGGTCGACCGCTACAACGCCAGCACCGATCAGCCCATCCCCTTCGGCCCCAGGGGCGAGGTGTTCTGCACCAGCTGCCACGATCCCCACCCCGGCCTCGAGGCGGTCCCGGTCGACACCCCCATGGCCAAGCTCGAAAAGCTGCGCAAGAGCAACCGCTCCTTCCGCGACGAGTACACCCTGCCTCGCCTGCGCGCCGAGCTGGGCACCATCACCGACGCCGACGGCACCACCCTCACCCTGATGGATGGTCCCGCCGAGAAGCAGGGCTTGCTGCGCGTCCCCGCCGACGACGGCTCCCTGTGCATGGTCTGCCACGACCTCGAAGCCGAAGGCCGCTGATGCGCGCACTCACCGCCACCATCGCCCTCATGGGCCTCGTCGGCTGCGGCGACTGGCTCGCCATGGGCCCAGACACCCCCGCCACCGAGCTCGACATCCTCGAAGTCAGCGGCGTCGAGGTGGTGTTCGAGGGCCTGCGAGGCCCGACCGATCTGGCCGTGGACCCCCAGGGCACCCTCTACATCCTCGACAGCCGCGAAGGCCTGGTCTGGGTGGTCCCCACCGACGACGGACCGCGCCACTCCATCCCGGTCCAGGGCGAGCCGGTGGGCGTGGCCTGGGGCTTGGAGGGCTTGTGGCTGCCCCACAGCACCGAGCCTGTGCTCGAGGTGCTCGACCCCGTCACCGAGCGCCGTCAGCTCTTCCCCCTGCCCGAGATGCCCAGCGCCCCCAGCGAGGTCCGCCTCACCGATGCGCTGGTGACCGAGCTGGGCGTGCTGGTGCTGTCCACCTATGGTGGCCCCTGGTGGCTCGACCCCACCACCGAGATCTGGGCCCCCCTGCAATATCAGGTGCCCCTCACCGCCCCCTTCCTGGGCGCCGTCACCTCGAACGGCTCAGTCGTCGTGGGCGACGTCGCCGAGGATCGCGCGCTGCTGTTCGATCCCACGACCCCCGACTACCAGGAGCTGGGCAAGTGGGGTGTCTGGGAAGGCTGCTTCGTCCACCCGACCGGCGTGGCCACCGACAGCCGCGGCCGCATCTTCATGGCCGACGGCCTGCTGGGGGTGGTGCAGGTCATGGACAACCAGGGCCGCTACCTGGGCTCCCTGGGACGCGACACCGAGCTCTGGCGCCTCGAGCACCCCATGGGCCTGGCGGTCCAGGGCGACCGCCTGTGGGTAGTTGACGCCGGCACGGGTCAGGTGCTGTCAGTCGAGCTCGACGATCGCACCCGCCCCATCTCCGGCTGGACCATGTACGAGCGCAAGGTGCCGCGCATCTCGCTGCTCGAGGGGCGCACCACCTCCCTGGCTCGGGTCGAGGAAGCCTGCCGCTCCTGCCACGATGGCTCCATCCGGCCCGCCACCGACGTCTGGAACCTGGCCATGCGCCAGCACCCCGTCAACGTGGCCCCCGAGAAGACCATCCCCGAGCCATTCATCCTCGACGAGGAAGGCGAGCTGTACTGCGGCACCTGCCACATCCCCCACCGCATGGGCGAACACGCCGACGACAGCGGCGATGACCTCGAGGTCTTCCTGCGCGAGCCGCGGGCCCGCTCCGAGCTGTGCACCGCCTGCCACCCCAACGTGGTGGCGGAGGTCCGCCACCTCCCCGCCGACACCGCCGAGACCCCGCTGGGCCACCTGCTGGGCGACCTGGACACCGACACCCCCCGCAGCGGAGCCGGCGCCATCGCGGCCGACATCGAGCGGGTGGAGTGCCTGGACTGCCACAGCCCCCACGGCGCCGTAGGCGACATGCTCCTGGCCAGCGACGAGGCCGCCATGAGCGGCTGCCAGCGCTGCCACGAGGGTGTCGGCCCGGAGCACCTGGGCCACACGCATCCGGTCGGCGAGCCCCTCGAGGACGCCTCGGCCGCCGCAGCGCTGCGCAGCCGCGGCGTGTTCCTGGGACGGGACGACCAGGTCACCTGCCTGACCTGCCACGACATCCACAGCAGCAGCGAGCAGTCCTGGCTCACGCTGAAGCTCGAGAGCCACGAGCGCTGCGTGCTCTGCCACGAATCCCAGGCCCAGCTGGCCAGGGGCGGTCACGATCTGCGGGACGGCCCCCAGGGCCACGTGGCCACCGCCTGTCTGGGCTGCCACAACCTGCACGAGGCCCTCGGCCCCGCCCTGCAGCGCCAGAGCGGCACCGGGGACGACCCTACCGGCTGCCTGGCCTGTCATCGACGCGGCGGCGAGGCCGACGTGGCCATCGACATCCGGCGCGGCCACCCCCTGTTCGAGGACAACCCCGCCCCCAACGAGCTCCCCAGTGTGTCGAAGCGAGGCTCCATGGAGCTGGGCGGCAAGGGTTCCATGGGCTGCCTGACCTGCCACGACCCCCACGCCGACACCCGGGGTGGCAAGAACCGGGCGATGCTGCGCCTGGACGGCAAGGCCTCCACTGCCTGCCTGGCCTGCCACGAGGAGCTGGCCCCGGCCCAGGGATCCGACCACGACATGAGCGGCAGCGACAGCAGCTGGGCCCAGGAGCGCTCTTCCTCCATGAGCCAGGGCGGCTTCTGCCTGGCCTGCCACGGCATGCACGACGGCGACGGCTGGCGCGGCATGGTCAGCCCCGCGGGCGGCCGCCCGGGCTTGAGCCCAGCCTACAGCGGCTGCCTGGGCTGCCACCAGAAGGGCAACAGCGCCGGCGGCACCGTGGTGGCGGTCTGGGAGCATCCCGACGAGCTGCTGCTCACCACCGCCAAGCTGCCCTGGGACAACAGCGGCGAGCTGCCCCTGTACGACCGCCAGGGCAACCCCACCGACGACAACCAGATCGGCGACATCACCTGCCTGACCTGCCACAATCCCCACATCTGGAGCCCCAAGAAGGGCGGCCAGAGCGGCCAGGGCGAGGGCGACACCCAGAACAGCTTCCTGCGGGACGGCTGGGAGGGTTTCTGCTCGGGCTGCCACGGCGAGGAGGCCCTGCAGGTCTACCGTTACTTCCACGATCCCGAGCAACGCGAGGAAATCCGCGCCAAGCACGAGCGCCGGGAGTGGAACCTGTACCAGGAGGACTCCCAGTGAAGCGCAAGCTGCTGTTCTACGCGCTGGTGGCCGCCCTGGGCTTCGGGGTCACCGGCGTGCTGGTGTTCCAGGTGGCCTTCCTGGCCTCGGTCATCCCCCACGGGGGCATCTTTTGATGGGCCTCATCCGCCGGATCCTGGGCTTCCCCAAGCGCGCACTCGGCTGGACCAACTCCTGGTTCGGGCTGAACCGCAGCGCGTGGCTGCTCACCATCCCGGTCCTGCTGGCCTCCGCCGCCGTGGGCAGCAAGGTCGGCTACGAGGGCTATCGCTACGCCTGGATCGCACCGAACTTCTGCAACACCTGCCACATCCACGACTACGCGCTCGAGGACTGGCGCCACAGCATCCATGGGGACGTGGTCACCTGCCACGACTGCCACAAGGTGCCCCTGTTCCACTACACCAAGACCCTGCTGCACACCTTCTACAAGCGGCCCAGCTTCCCCGAGGATCTGCACGAGCTGCCCCGCATCCCCAGCCGCAGCTGCGAGAGCTGCCACCTCCAGGTGTCGGCCGAGTTCGAGGACCTCAGCTCTCCCATGCCCGAGGAGGTCTTCGACCTCATCGTGCGCGTGGACGAGTCGCCCGCGCACATGCTGCACATGAAGGCCTCGAGCCGCGATCCTGGCGCGGAGCGCGGCGGCGAGGGCGGCGCACCGCACCGGGAGCACCGCCTCTCCCAGCACGGCCCCACCGCCGGCGAGCTCGGGATCGGGTCCGACGTGATCGAGTGCATCGACTGCCACGGCTCCGAGGCCAACCGCTTCCACAACTTCTTCGCCCGCGACGAGAACTGCGTACAGTGCCACGAGGATCTCACCATCCGGGGCGAGCACCTGGGCGACTTCGACTGTCGACACTGCCACTTCCAGGACTTCCTGCCCCCCTACGGGGTGATCCGCACCGAGAGGCGCGAAGAGCCCGTGCTCATCAAGGACCCGCTGCTGCGATGACCCACGCCCTGCGAACCCTGCTGGCCTCGGCCCTCGCCCTGCTACTGGGCTGCGGGACCGCTGAACCCGAGCCCAACCCCGAGGGCCTGGCCTACAGCTTCCCCCACCCCGAGGGCTTCGAGACGGGGGCGCTGCACGGCCAGCCCTGGATCCAGAGCCCCGAGGGTTGCACCCAGTGCCACCGCTCGGACCAACGGGTACGCCTGGTGCAGAGCTGCCGCGGCTGCCACCCACCCTACCCCCACCCCGAAGGCTACGGCGAGCCCGGCGCCCACGGCGGCGACGGCAGCAACGGCGGCTTCCGCTGCGCCGAGTGCCACGGCACCGGCGAGGCCCGCCCCGCCGAGCAGGACGAAGCCGCCTGCCGCGACTGCCACCAGGACTACCCCCACCGCATCACCTTCCGCGAGCCCGGCATCCACGGCCCCGAAGCCATAGATGATCTCCAGGGCTGCGCCCGCTGCCACGGCGCCGACTGGCAGGGCAGCACCTTCGCCGACGCCTGCTTCGACTGCCACGACCTCTACCCCCACCGGGGCGGACGGCTCGAAGACGACTCGGGCTTGATCTTGGACTCCTGGGCCTTCCCACGGGCCCACGGCCAGGCCGCGCGGGCCGAGGGCGACGATGCCTGTGGCGGCGCCTGCCACGGCGAGGACTTCGCGGGCGGCCTCTCCGAGGTCAGCTGCCGCGACTGCCACGCAGCCTACCCCCACGGCGACGAGATCCGCGTCGAGCACCGCGAGCTGGTACACAGCCTGGGCGAGGCCAGCTGCCTGGGCTGCCACGCCTCGAACACCGGCTTCGCCGCCAGCTTCGGCTGCACCGAGAGCTGCCACGGGGCCGCGCAATGAGGCTCGCCGCGCTGGCTGGCGTCTCGCTCGGCATCCTGTCCGCGTGTACCGGGGACGCCGGCCTGCCCTTCGTCAGCCTCGAGCCCCCCCTCGACGTGGCCACCCCAGACAGCGCTCCCACCGATCGGCTGAGGGTGGGCATCGCGCCGGTCCTGTCCGCCATCCCTTCGTTCGAGCAGTACAACCCTCTGGTGGAGTGGCTCGCCACCGAGATCGGGCGGCCCACCGCCTACGTGCAGCGCGGAACCTACCACGAGATCAACGAGCTCACCCGTCGCGGCGCGGTGGACCTGGCCTTCATCTGCTCCGGCGCCTGGCTCCTCAACGGCGAGGGCCTCGAGCTGCTGGCCGTGCCCGTGATCCATGGCGCCCCCACCTACAAGGCCGTGTGCCTCACCCAGGCCCACCGCGGCGCCTCCGGCTTCGAAGATCTGCGCGGCGCCACCTTCGGCTTCACCGACACCCTCAGCTTCACGGGCCGGACCTACACCCGCGCCCGCCTGGCCCAGCTGGGCACCACCCCCGAGGCCTTCTTCGAGCGCACGGTCCAGGTCGAGGGCCACGACGTGCTCATCCACCTGCTGGCCACAGGCGAGGTCGACGGCGGCTGTGTCAACAGCGTAGTCTTTGATCACTTCGCGGCCGACGAGCCCGAGCTGATGTCCACCCTGGCGGTCTTCGAGCGCTCCTCCCCCTTCGGCTCCCCCCCGGTGGTGGTCTCCGAGAAGCTGGACCCGCAGCTGCGCTCGACGCTCCTGAAGGCGCTCACGAGCCTGGACGAGGACCCAGAGGGCAAGGCTCTGGTCGCGGGCTTGCACATCGATCGCTTCATCACCCCTCCGGCCGGCTTGTACGACGACGCCCGCACCTTCTTGGCCGTACTCGACGACGTGGTGGAGCCCTGATGCGCCGGCCGAGCATCCGCGCCCAGTTCGCGGTGCCCGTGGCCCTGGCCGTGCTGGCCATCGGCGCCTCCCTGGCGGGGTTCGTCCACGGCACCGTGCGAATCAGCCTGGAGGAAGAGCTGCGTGAGCGCTCGCGGGCCATGATCTCGGAGCTGGTGCAGCGCAGCACCCCCGAGGCCGTACGCGACGACGTGGCCGCCCTCGAGCTCGTGGTGCAGGATTTCTCGGAGCGCCGAGATGTAGCCTATGTGGTCATCATCGGGTCCTCGGGCCAGGTGCTGGCCTCCAGCTTCCCCGCCAGCCTGCCCGCCGATCTAGTGAGCCTGTTCGAGGCTCCGCGCCAGTCTCCCACCCAGCCCGTCACCTTCCGATCGGAGCAAGGAACGATCCAGGATCATGTGGGCCAGCTCATCGAAGGCCGGCTGGGCACCGTACACCTGGGTCTGAGCATGGCCCGAATCCGCAGCCAGGCCGCTCGCCAGAGCCACCTGGTCCTGGCGCACACCACCGGCGGCGCCATCATCGCGGCGGTGATGGCCATGCTGACCGCCCACCTGGTCACCAAGCCCCTGCGGGCCCTGGCCTCCAGCACGCGAGCGGTGGGCACCGACCAGCCCGTGGTGATCCCCGAGGTACACCGCGGCGACGAGATCGGGCAGCTGGCCCAGGCCTTCGAGGACATGGTGCGGCGGCTAGAGCAGAAGCAAGCCCAGGTCGACACCGCCAACCGCATGGTCGTCCAGGCCGAGCGCATGGCCGTGGTGGGACAGCTGGCCGCCGGCGTCGCCCACGAGATCGGCAACCCACTCCATGCCGGGCGTCAGTTCCTCGAAGGCCTGAAGGAGAACCCCGAGCAGGCCGAGCGCTACGTGGGGTTGCTGGACCAGGCCATGGAGCGCATCGACAAGGTCATCGGGCAGCTGCTCAGCTACTCCGCCGAGCGGAAGCTCGAGCTCGAGCCCTGCTCGGCCGAGGCGGTGATCCAGCAGACCCTGGACTTCATGCGCTACGACCACCGCATCCGCGACGTGCGCATCGAGACCCTCATCGAGGCCGATCTGCCCCTGGCGCTCATGGACGCCAGCGCCGCCCAGCAGGTGCTGGTCAACCTGCTGGTCAACGCCCTGGACTCCCTGGACGGGCAGGGCAGCATCGACCTCTCCGCGACCCACCACAGGGACGCCTCCGGCCGCGAGGGCGTGCTGGTGGCCGTGGCCGACAGCGGCCCCGGGGTGCCCACCGAGATCGTCCCTCGGCTCTTCGATCCTTTCTTCACCACAAAGGATCCCGGTCGAGGAACCGGCCTGGGCCTGTCCGTCAGCCAGGAGCTGGTGGCCGCCATGGGTGGCACGCTGCGCTACACGCCCTCGCCCGAGGGCGGCGCGCGCTTCGAGATCCTGCTCCGCACACAGGAGCGAGCATGAGACCCGCCTCCATCCTCGTGGTCGACGACGACGCTCTGTCCCTGGCCGCGCTCACCGACATGCTCCAGCGGGCCGGGCACGATCCCGTCGGGGCCGCCTCCGGCGCCCAGGCCCTCGAGACCTTCCGGGCCGGCTACTTCGACGCCGTGATCACCGATCTGCGCATGCCCCGCATGGATGGCCTCGAGCTGCTTCGCAAGCTCCGGGCGCGGGACCCCAGCGTGCCGGTGGTGCTGGTCACCGCCTATGGCTCGGTGCAGACCGCGGTCGAGGCCATGAAGGAAGGCGCGTCCGACTACGTGACCAAGCCGTTCAGCTCCCAGGAGATCCTGGCAGCCCTGGGCCGCTTGCTGGACCTCGAGCGCCTGCGCAGCGAGAACCGGGAGCTCAAGGAGCAGATCAAGACCCGCTACGGCTTCTCCGGCATCATCGGGCGCAACCCCTCCATGCTGGCGGTCTTCGACCAGATCCGCACCGCGGCCAACTCCATGGCCACGGTCTTGGTCGAGGGCGAGAGCGGCACCGGCAAGGAGCTGGTGGCCAAGGCCCTGCACTTCAACTCCCGGCGCTCCTCCGGACCCTTCGTAGCCGTCAGCTGTGCGGCCCTGGCCGAGACCCTGCTGGAGAGCGAGCTGTTCGGACACGAGCGCGGCGCGTTCACCGGCGCGGTCTCCTCACGTCCTGGGCGAGTGGAGCAGGCCGAGGGCGGCACCTTGTTCCTCGACGATGCCGACGACATCCCCCTGAGCGCCCAGGTCAAGCTGCTGCGGGTGCTGCAGGAGCGCACCCTGGAGCGCCTGGGCTCCAACCGCTCTCGACGTGTGGACGTGCGGGTGGTGGTCGCCACCAAGATCGACCTCCGCCAGGCGGTGGCCGACGGCATCTTCCGCGAAGACCTCTTCTACCGGGTCTCGGTGCTCCCCATCCGCTTGCCCCCCCTGCGTGAGCGGCGGAGCGACATCGCGCTGCTGGCCGGCCACTTCCTGCAGCAGTTCGCCGACCGCGACTCGCAGCCCCCGCTCAAGCTCGAGCCCGAAGCCCTACGGGGCCTCGAGGCCTACCACTGGCCGGGCAATGTGCGCGAGCTCGAGAACGTGATGGAGCGCCTGTCACTCACCTGCCCCGGCCCCACCTGCAGCTGCGAGAACCTCCCCCCGGAGCTCGACCGGCGCCCCGGGGCCTCGGGGGACTTCTCAGTCCCTGCCGAGCCCCCACCTGAGGGCTTCGCCTTGTTGGACGAGCTGGGCCGAATCGAGTCGCACTACATCCGCTGGGCCCTCGCCCGCACCCGCGGCAACAAGTCCCAGGCAGCTCGCCTGCTGGGGCTCTCCCGGACCACCCTCGCCGACCACATGAGCCGCCTGGAAATCTCCAGCGACCCCTATCAGTAGGCCACCCACGGCCCGACCGTCGGAGTTCCCATGAACACCACCCTCATCCCAGTGCTCACCGCATCGTTGCTCACCATCAGCGCCTGCGGCCTCTTCGAGGGGCCCGATGGACCCACCGGCGACGCCGGAGCTCAGGGCCCTCAGGGCTCTCCGTGCTGGGATCTCAACGGCAACGGCGAGGTCGACCCCGACACCGAGGATCTCAACGGAGACGGCAGCGTCGACGTCTACGACTGCCAGGGCCTGGCCAACGACGGCAGCGACGGGCAGGACGGCGAAGACTGGTCGCCCCCCAGCATGGTCGGGGCGTCCACCTGCAACGACTGCCACCCTGAGGCCTATGAGGCGTGGCTTCGCAGCGGACATGCCAACGCCTTGTTGGCCACCGGCGGCGTTCAGCCCACCGAGCCCTGGAGCGGCCTGGGCAGCTTCGGCGAGTACTCGGCGAGCGCGCCCGACGGCCACGCGTGGGCCGACATCAGCTACGTCATCGGCGGCTGGGCCCGCAAGCAGGTCTTCGTCGACGCCAGCGGCTGGGTGATCACCGGCGACGAGGCCGGCTGGGGCCAGGTACACGAGGGCTGGCTTCCCTACGAGGAGACCCACGCACCGGGCACCCTGGCCTTCGACTGCGCCCGCTGCCACACCACCGGCTACCGCCCCGAGGGCAACCAGGGCGGGCTGGCCGGAGCCGTGGGCACATGGGAAGCCGAAGGCGTGCAGTGCGAGCGCTGCCACGGCAACGGCAGCCAGCATGTGGACGATCCCTACATGGTTTCCATGCCCATCGACCGCTCGGCAGAGCTGTGCGGCGAGTGCCACGTGCGCGAGTCGGTCACCGAGCTCGAGGCCCAGGACGGCTTCCTGCGCGACGCCCAGCAGTGGTCCGAGCTGTTCCACGGCAAGAAGCACGTGATGGACTGCGCCGACTGCCACAACCCCCACCAGAGCGCCCACTACGAGGACGGCACCCACAACCCCGACCGGGGGATTCAGGTCGAGTGCGAGTCCTGCCACTTCCAGCAGGCGGCCAACCAAGGCTCCGCCGTCATGGCGGGCTTCGCAGGCTGCACCGGCTGCCACATGCCGGACATCGTGGTCGTCGCGGAGCCTGAGCACGCCTGGATGGGCGACCACCCCGCCCACCTCTTCGGCATCAACGTCGACATGGACGAAGATCAGGTGGACGGTGACACGGCCAACCCGTGGGTCTCCATGGGCTTCGCCTGCAAGAGCTGCCACAGCGCCGAGGGTGCCTGGACCGCGTACAGCGACGCCGTTCTGCTCGAAGAGGCCGTGGGCTACCACGACTGATCCCTCCCTGCTCCGGGATGCGACGGATCTTCGACGGTGAGCGACGGAAACACGGCTGAGGCAGCGTGATCCGGGCCCGCACCACGGGGCCCAACGCCCTGATTCGCCGTCATCTACGCTGGGTTCCGACGGTTCCCGATGATCACAGTGGATGGCACGAAACTTGCGAACCAGCGAACCCAGCCCTCCGGAGTTCGCCCTGCCTCAGCTTCGCCAAGTCCTGCTGGTGTTCCTCCTGCTCGCACTGCCGGGCCTGACCGGCTGCGCGGCCGAGGGCGCCGCCCAGGCCGTGGCCCAGGCCGCCCCGACGCCCGCGGACCAGGCCGAGTTCGAGGAGATCCGCGCCGCCGCCAAGCAGCTGATCGCCGGGGCCAAAGGCCAGGCCGGACACCCGATGGAAGGCAAGCGCTACACCGGGCCCTTCGTACACGGCGCGGGCCCCGGGTGCGCTGTCTGCCACGAGCATGCCGCTGACGCTGCGGATGGGACGGGGCCAGAGACCTGGACCCCTAGCCGCGCCACCTGCCGGCCGTGCCACGCGCAGGCCTCGAACCCCGACGCGATCCGTACGACGCACAGCGCCGACTACGACGGCGACGGCGACGCCACCGAGCCGCTGGCGAGCGAGCTGGACGCCCTGCTCGCCGACCTCATGACCGCGATCCAGTCCAGCTCGCGCACCACGGGCAGCGCCATCTGCTACCACCCCGAGCGCTACCCCTACTGGATGAAGGACACCGACAGCGACGGTGTCTGCGGGGATGACGAGGCCGGGGCCTCCAACGCCTACGAGATCTGGACCGAGCCGATGCTCCGGGCCTCGTGCAACTACCAGGTGGTCTCCCGCCAGCGCGGCGCCTGGGCCCACAACTTCGACTACGCCGCTCAGCTGATCATCGACTCCATCGAGGTGCTGGGCGCCGACGTCACTCGCTACGCGCGGCCGGAGTAGACTCTCTCCTCCTGCTCTGACCGCCCACCCGGGGAGGAGGGAAACCCCTCCTCTCCGGGTGACTTCGCGCGGCCGCCGCGGCGGGCCACGGCGTCGCGCTACTCCTGGTAGAGGTTCCAGTCGCGGCGCTCGCGCAGGCGCTCGCACTCGGCGCGGAACTCGGGATCGTGGAAGTTTCGGTACCGCTTGATGGACTCCTCACCGTGGCAACCCGAGCAGAACCCCTCCCACTCGTCCCGCAGGAAGCTGGAGCGCACGTCGCCGTCCGAGCGATCCCCGGATTCCGAGCCCTTGGGGCTCCAGATATGTGGATCATGGCAGGTCAAACAGGCGATCCGGCCGATCTCGTTGTCGTCGGTGGGCTGGCCACTGTCGTCATATAGCGGGAGCTCACCGGTGTTGGACCAGGGCAGGTTGGCGGTGGTGAGCAGCAGATCCGCCGGGTGCAGGAACTCGGTGACCTCGGTGGAGCCGAGACTGTTGCCCGCCTGGTGGCAACCCAGGCATGCCCAAGTGGCCGGCCCGGCGTCGATGGAAGGATCCGCTGGGCCGTCCCAGCCAGGACGAACGCGCTCACCGTGCATGCCGTGGCACGACGCGCAGAAGCCCTCGAAGGCCATGGCATCGAGCACATCGCCATCGACGACGATGTCGCCTCCGCGCAGATCGTGGTCGGATCCCAGCGCGGGCCGCAGATCGTCATGGCAGGCCAGGCACCCATCGGCGTCACCGCCGGGAAGCCGCAACATGTAGGGATTGTCCTTGCTGGCGGGTGCGTGGGTGTCGTGGCAGGTGACGCAGCCCATGTCGCCTTCGACGCCGAGCTCGTGAGCTCCTTCGCGGCCCACTGCGGGCAGCAGGTCCGGCGCTGGGTTGGGCTCGAAGAGCGGATGGCCCGCATTTGGATCTACATGTGACTTCACATCTCGCTTCGAGCCGTCATGGCAGTCCAGGCAGCCGGTGGGATCCAGCAGGTTTCCACCGAACAGGCTGAGGGACGGGCCCACCGCACCATGGAGCGCATGGCACTCGAGGCAAGGGAGCCCGTCGCGGCATTCGCGATCGTGCATCCCATGGGGGCCGTCGATCATCGCGTCCTGCCCGGCATGGCACTCGAGGCAGCGCTTCTGAGTGACCATGGTGGGCTCGAACGCAGGATCGTCCAGATCGCCGTGGATCCGATGGCAGGTCAAACACTCGACCGTGCCCCCCGGGCCGAGCAGCGCATTGTCAGCCCTCAGAGCGACGAGGCTGCGGGCGTCGTCGATGGCCTCACCCACCGGATGGCTCCGGCTGCGGCGCTGAGGATCCACCCCCTGATGACAGTCCAGGCAGACCGTGGAGCTGCGGGCCCGAAACGACAGCAGCGAGCTGCGCGTGGCGCCATGGGGCACATGGCAGTCCATGCAGGAGACCCGATCCACGTCCTCGGCGATGGCGCCGACGCCGGAGCGTTCCACGTCCCTGGGTAGAACACCGGTGATGTGACCCGCCTGAAGACCAACAGGCAACATGAGCAACACCACTGGACCAACCAGTAACGGCCATCTGCGATGTATTCGGCTATTCTTATATTGCTTTTTCATGGTATGAATGCGGTCGTGGAGTCAGCGGTTCACCATAGGCCTATCACGGCTTCCTCTCACGTCTTTCAGGCCACTGCGGGCCTATGATCCACGTCGTCTTTTAAGAGATAGATTTTGTTCTTCATTCAATCTCTTGACTATGACGTTTTTACTCCATGTTAGAATGGCGAAGTTTTCGTTCTACGCGCGCGATCCGCCCGCATTCTTCCTGGAGCTTTCCGTGACAGATCGACCCTGGATCACAGCCCTGGTAACACTGTTGGCCGTACTGTTTGTTGCCAACAGTGCTATTGCACAGGAACCCATCCTCGAGGGAGGCGCGCACGACGCCGCGCATCCCGCCCAGGACGCCGCGCTCGACGGGGAGATCGAGGGGCAAGAAGATCTGCTCGAAGGCGAGGTTGTAGAGGACGAAAAGGACCCGCGGGCCAGCTACCTGGCCGACGGGATCGACCCCGAGAACTGCCTGTCTTGTCACAAGTTCAGGGGTCTCAGCAGGCTCGACGAGGAGTCCGGCGAGCTGCGGCTGTTCTTCTGCAGCGCCGAGTACTACGCCAAGCGCCAGGGCCCCCACTCCCGCCTGCGCTGCACAGCCTGCCACGAGGCGGAAGAGTTCAAGGAGATCCCCCACGATCCGCAGACAAAGGTGGACTGCGCCCAGACCTGCCACATCGTCCCCGAGAGCGGCGTCGAGCTGGAGTTCTCCCACAAGTCCGTGGCCGAGACCCTGAGCCGGTCCTCCCACGCTGACGATCTGTTGGATGAGTTGAGTTGGGAGACACCACTACTACAGGAAGGCCAATCCAACTGCCTGTACTGCCACGACCAGCCGGTGTTCCGAGCCCCCTCCATCGTCCACCGCACCCACCGCGGCTTCAACCCCACCGCTCGCTGCGACACCTGCCACGGTGACGATCTGCCCGTGCAGGTGGACTACTACCTCAACCACGTCACGGCCCGGCTGCAGCCCGCCCGACCCGTGGTGCAGCTGGTGCAGGTCTGCGCCGTCTGTCACTCGGATCGCGCCCTGGTGGACCAGATGGAGAGCCACGACGCCGTGGCATCCTACCTGCACAGCTTCCATGGCAAGGCCAGCTTGCTGGGCAGCCAGGAGACCGCCACCTGCGTGGACTGCCACGCCCACGAGTCGGGCAACGTCCACATGATGCTGGCGGCCGACGACGGACACTCGAGCACCCACGAGGAGCGCGTCGGCGACACCTGCCGCACGGCGGACTGTCACGCCGCCGCCGCCCCGGGCCTGAGCTCCGCGGCGGTTCACCTCGAGATCGACCCCGGTGCCCGCACCATCGAGTTCTACGTTGCGGCGTTCTTCATCCTGCTCACCGCGGGGGTGATGACCCTCTACTTCTTCCTGATCATCCTCGAGCTGTTCAACAGCGCCTTCAGGCCCTCGAGCCCAGAACACCACCGCCTGGTGCGACTGGCCAAGAAGGTCATGGCCGATCCCGAGGGCCGCGAGCTGCTCACCCGCATGGACGTGCATCAGCGCTTCCAGCACTGGATTCTGGCCATCTTCTTCCTGGTCTTGGTGCTCACCGGCATGCCCATCAAGTTCGCCGAGGCGCACTGGGCGGAGCTGATCATCGACACCTTGGGGGGCCTCAGCTACGCCCGCGCCTTGCACCGCATCTCGGGCGTGGTGCTGGTGGGCTGGTTCGCCTACCACCTGGGCTACATCGCGGTGAAGGGCTGGCCTCGCCTGATGGACGCCCTGTCCCACCGCAAGCCCAAGCCCCTGGCCATGGCCATGTTCCAGCTGGTCATGGACTTCCCCATGATGGTCACCCCCCGTGACGTCAAGGAGTTCGTCCAGCTCTTCCTGCACCTGCTCTTCATCCGCAAAGAACGCCCCTACCACCCCCACTTCAAGTTCTCCGAGAAGTTCGAGTACATGGCGGTGTTCTGGGGCATGGGCATCATCGGCTGCTCCGGTGTGGCCCTGTGGGTGGGCCCCATGGCGGCCGAGCTGCTGCCGGGCTGGGCGATGAACTTCGCCTTCATCATCCACTCCGACGAAGCCTACCTGGCCTTCATCTACATCGCCGTCGTTCACCTGTTCACGGTCATCCTGGCACCCGCGGTCTTCCCGCTGTCCCTGGGCACCCTCAGCGGCGACGCGCCGGCCGAGGAGATCGCTGAGGGCCACCTGGGCGAGCTGCTGGAGGTCGCCCGGATGCTGTGCATCACGGTCGAGGACGAACCCGAGCACAAGCTGGGCATCGTCGGCTTCGCCAAGGGCTTCCTGCGCCGCGGCTACAGCGTCGCGCTGCTGGTGGTGGTGGCCCTGGTCTCCGTCCAGTCCCTGAGCTTCCTGGGCAAGATGCTGCTCACCCGCCCCGCCGCGCCCGCCGAGATCCGCGAGATCCCCAAGAAGCTCGACGCCAGCATGCTGGTCGCCGCGGCCCAGGCCGAGTCTCACGACGCCGAGGACGAGGAAGCGCGCGATCAGATGCGCGGCCCCCTGGCCCACTTCCACAAGATCCCCGACTGGTACATGCCGGACACCAGCAACAGCTGCACCCAGGCCGGCTGCCACGCGGGCGTGCCCCACGCCGATCGCATCGAGACCCGCGCCTTCCTCAACATGCACACCACCTTCGTGGACTGTCAGGTCTGCCACGTGGACGCAGACCAGAAGGACAGGCAGATCACCTGGGTGGACCTCGATGAGCGAGATGTGCGCGAGCCTCCCGCCGTGCTGCTCCTCACCCGCGAGCTCGAGCGCCTGCACCGCGACGGCTATGGCGACCGCGAGCAGGCCCACAAGACCCTCCATGATCTGCTCGAGCAGGCGCTGGAAGAGTCCGGCGGCGAGCACGAGCTCGAGACCTGGATGCTCGAGCTCGAGACCACCCACCCCGAGAGTCGCACCTGGGAGCGCCTGGTCGAGGAGATCCTGCTGGGCCTGCCCCTGCACGTACACGGCGAATACGGCGCCAAGCTGGGCCGCTTCGACGCCCGGGGCTACCCGGTGCAGCCCGACGCCGAGTCCCAGGCCGCCACCAAGCGCCTGCTCGCGGAGGGCGCGTCGTTTACCGAGGACGAAGAGCAGGCCCTGCTCGATCAGGTCCACGGCCAGATCGCCGACGAGGGCATGCTCTGCACCCCCTGCCACGCCCTGGACGACACCGTGGTGGACTTCGAGACGCTCGGCTACTCCCCCAGCCGGGTGCGCGACCTCGAGTCCAACGCGGTCATCCGCCAGGCCCTGAACATCGAGGACGGCGAGTCCTTCTTCTTGCCCACCTTCCTGGAGAACGGCCATGAGGACTAGCTCCCTGGCGCTTGGGTTGGCGGCGCTGCTGTTGACGCCTACGGCCCTCGCCGGCGCCCCCGGCCCATCGGTCACCGCGGGTGAGGTCACGGTGCTGAGCGGCCCGGACGACGATCCCCTCTTCCTGCCCACCGACGTCGCGGTCGGCCCTCACGGCGAGGCCTGGGTAGCCGACGGGGTCAACCGCAGGGTCGCCCTGTTCTCAGCCTCAGGGCGCTGGCAGGGCGGGTACACCCAGGTGGGTGATCAGGTCCTGTCCAACCCCATGGGGCTCGACGTGAGCGACGACGGCCGCCTGTGGATCGCCGACGCGGATCTGGGAAGGGTGGTGGTCCGCACCCCCGATGGCGACCTGGAACGCCTGCTCGAGGCGCCCGCGGAGCTGGGCCCCATGGAGCCCACGGACGTGGCCGTGAGCGACGACGGCGCCAGGGCGTGGGTGGTGGACAACAACGGCCACCGCTTGTTGGTCTTCGATCTGACCACGGGCGATGTCCAGGTCTATGGCAGCAAAGGGCAGGCCCTGGGCCAGATGCACAACCCCTGGCTGGTCAGCGCCGACAGCCGAGGCAACGCGTACTTCTCCGACGTGCTCAATGGCCGCATCCAGAGCGTCAGCCCCCGCCTCAAGCCCCGCGCCAGCCTGGGCAGCTACGGCGTCGAGCTGGGCGAGCTGTTCCGCCCCAAGGGCGTGGCGGCCGACGACGACGAGCGCGTCTGGGTCTCCGACGGGGACCTGGGCGTGGTGCAGGTCTTCAACAGCAGCGGCTCGATGATCGACGTGGTGCGAGACGCCAGCGGCGCCGTGATGCGTCTGGACACCCCCGCGGGTGTGGCCTGGCACGACGACCAGCTCCTGGTGGTGGAGGCCACCCGCAACCGCGTACTGCGCATGCCGGTCACCGTGGTCCCCGGGCGCCGCCCCGCCCCCCCAGCGCGGCCCATCCTGGACAGCAAGCCCAAGGACTGCACCGCCTGCCACCTGGAGCTGATGCCCATGCTGGCCCAGGGCCTTCCCACAGGCATCGCCCTGGTGCCCCCGTCCGCCCCGGACCAGCCGCCCGCCAGCCGTGAAGCGGCATGCTTCTCCTGCCACGACGGCAGCGTCGAGGACTCGCGCAGGCCGGTCTGGCTCGAGCATGGCCACAGCTCGGACGTCCTGCCCCCCGAGGGCATGGAGGTCGACCCGGCCATCCCCCTCGTGGACGGACGCCTGGCCTGCCGCAGCTGCCACACAGCCCACAGCCAAGGCGGCTCCGGCCGCTCCTGCGCCGAGGCGGTCTTCCTGCGGGTAGGCGAGCAGCCCATGGAGCTCTGCCTGGCTTGCCACGGTGACATGAACGAGCGCCGCTCCCCCGTGCCCCACGACCAGGGCGAGCCCAACGAGAACCCCCGTCCCTCGGGGCACATTCCCTAGCTACTCGCCCTCGTCCGGCCACCAGCTCAGGCCGCCGACGGCCTGGCCATCCCTGACGCCCACGAAGGCCAGCACGCTGTCGTAGAAGATGTCCCAGTCCAGGGACTCGCCGTGCCCGTAGAACTCGGCGTCGGTGACTGTGGCCGCCCAGCTGGCGCCGTCGTGGGTGGCCAGGCTGGCGCTTCCCTGCAGCTCACCGTTCAGGGCGTAGACCTGGTGGACCCGCAGCTCGTCCAGCCCGCTGTCGGCGCTGCACTCGAAGCTCAGGGTCCCCGCGCCGCCGCTGAAGCCCGCCGAAGAGATGGGGCTGGCGTCCCACGAGGGCGTGTCAACCCAGACCAGCTCGCGATCCCGGATGAAGGTGAAGGCGAAGAACAGGGAGGTCATGTCGCCGCAGTCCACCGGCGTGTCGAAGGCGGTGCCAGGCACCAACGACTCCCAGACACCGGCGTCGCCAGTGGGCTGAAGCGAAGTCTCCACCGCCAGGCTGCCGTCCAGCCCGTGCCAGGCCAGGCCGAGGACCACGGCGGCGTCGATGTTGCTGTAGCTGTGGAAGGTCCACCGATCTCCGGCGCAGTCCACCCGGGAGTCCGCCCAGGGCTCGGCGTCGGTGTCGCCATCCGCGTCGGCGTCGGCGTCGGCGTCGGTGTCGGCGTCGGCGTCGGCGTCGGTGTCGGCGTCGGTGTCGGTGTCGGCGTCGCCCTCGGGAGGATCGCCCGTCTCCTCGCCCTCGCAGTCCGGCGAGCCCTCACAGCCGGGGTCCTCGCAGTCGAAGAGCTCGTCGCCGTCGTTGTCGGCGCCGTCGCGACAGTCCTCGGCGTTCTGTCCCTCGGGCTTCCGACAGCCGTGCAGGAGCACGGCCGCCAGCAACAGGGGTGCGCACCGCATCGAACCTCCAGGGCCAAGCCCATCTTGCCTCATCCCCGCGGCCCCGTCACTCCCCGGCCCAGCTCAGCAGTGGGTGGCGACGCTCCAGCTCGAGCTCGTAGCCCATGCTGTACAGCTCCTGCTGGATGCCCGGCAGGTGGGCGGCGCCCCAGGGCACCACGACCACCGGCTCCTCGAGCACCGCACGGTGCAGGTGCCCTATGAGCACGCTGTTGCGCAGCTCGATCACGTCCTTCCAGAACACGTCCAGATCGTCCTCGGTGCTCTCGACCGAGTACAGCAGCAAATCCAACAGGGCCTCGAAGTCGAAGCCTTCGTCGTCCACGATCCGGGTGGTCAACTTCAGCTGGCGCAGGGTGCCCTCGGAAAGATCGCTCACGTCCACGTCGGCGTTGCGCTGCCTGATCCCAGGCCGGTAGCTCGCCAGGTCCTGCTGGGAGGCCAGGCCCGCGCGCTCCGCCACCCGCTCGTAGGGCAGGCCCCGGCCCAGCAGTTCGTACTCGTCGCGGACCCCCTCGGCGAGCACCAGGGTGTCGGGACGGTCGAAGGTCTCCACCAGCGCCGCGTAGGAGCCCCGGTCCCCGATGTGCATCATGCCCACCAGCCGCACCTCGCTGTTGGCGTGCGTATAGACCCGCTCCACCAGCTGCAGGCCGTCCCAGTGCAGCTCCATGAAGCCGCCAGTGAACCGATCCAGGCAGCGCTCGCACAGCCCGACGAAGCTGCCCAGCAGCCCGGGCAGGACCACCAGCAGGGTGAAGGCCACCATGCGCAGGGTCGGCCCGAGGGCGACCAGCGGCGGGCCCAGATCCCCCGCAACGAGCCACAGCCGGCCGCCGGTGTGCCGCCGCATCAGCGCCAGCGCCGCCACCCCCAGCAGAGCCTGAGCCACCGTGGTCTGGACCATGCCGTAGTTGTCCCAGCCCAGCCAGTACGCCAGCGGCATCCCCAGCAGCGTGTAGGCGGGAGAGAACAGCGCGAGGGGCACGAACACGAAGCGGGGCACCCGCTGGAAGGCGATGGGGAGCAGGAAGACCGCCGGGCTGGCCAGCAGGGTCAACATCGCGAGAGGGCCACGGATCCATGCCAGCAGGTGCAGCCCGCTGGCGGCAAAGCCCAGCTCGTCCAGGGCGCTGATCCCCGCGTCGGCCAGGAACAGGGCCAGGAAGGCGTTCAGCAGCAAGGCGAGGATGGTAGGAATGCCCCCTCCACGGTTCTGGACCCCGGAGTGTAGCAGCATGTTCCCAAGCCGAACCAGCTGGTAGGATGGCACGGCCTGGAGGAAACCATGCACTGCGTCCACTGCAACCAGACCACGCTGGCCGAACCATGCTCGCACTGCGGGGCGCCGCCTCGCCTGGACGGACGCTACCGACTCCTGGCCGCGCTGGGTCGGGGCGGGTCGGGCACGACCTGGAAGGCCGAGGGACCCGAGAAGCAGATCGTGGCCATCAAGTCCATCCCCATCGAGCTCAAGGCCGGCCCCAAGGCGCGGGAGCTGGTGGACCGCGAGGTGCGGGTGCTGCGGGAGCTGAACCACCCGGGCATCCCCGCGTACATCGAGCATGTGCTGCTGGGGGACGGCAACGCCGTGCTCTGGCTGGTCCAGGAGCTGATCCCGGGCCGCACCCTGGCCGAGGAGCTGGAGGACCACCGCTACAACCCCCGGGAGGTGCTGGCCGTCGTGGTGGAGCTGGCGGCGATCCTGGACTACCTCCACGACCTGTCGCCGCCGGTGATCCACCGGGACATCAAGCCCGCCAACGTGATGCGCCGGCCGGACGGCAAGCTGGTGCTCATCGACTTTGGCTCAGTGCGCGACGTGGCCAAGGGGTCCCTGGGCGGCAGCACCGTGGCGGGGACCTTCGGCTACATGGCCCCCGAGCAGTTCGCCGGGGACGCCGAGCCCCGCTCGGACCTGTACGGGCTGGGCGCCCTGGCCGTGGCCCTGCTCACCCGCAAGGAGCCCCAGTCCCTGAGCGACCACGCCAATCGCCTGCGCTGGGCCGAGCACACCACCGTGCCCGGCGGAATGCACGACCTGATCAACCGCCTTGTGGAGCCGGATCTCGAGCGCCGCGCCCCCTCGGCGGCCTGGGTCCAGCAGCGGGCCGCCACCCTCCTGGCGGCGGGGAACCTCGACCCCGCGGCCGCGCCACCCCCTGAGCCGGTGGACGTGGACCGCATCCTGGAGCGCAAGCCCAGGGGCCCCGGCTGGTGGCTGCTGGCGGGCGCCCTGCTGCTGGCCATCGGCGTCGCGCCGGTGCCCCTCATCATGCGCGGCCTGGACTGGGTGGAGCGTACCAGCGAGCCCACCCCCACCGTCCGGCTCCCCAGCCAGCCCGCGGCCCAGCCACGGGATGAACAACCGCTGATGAAGCGGCCCTCGGCGGGCGAGGACGAGGACGACCCCAGGCCCCTGCAGCGCATCGTCAGCACCATCGGCGAGGACTCCGGGGTCCAGGGCTGTGTGGCGCAGCACCAGGACGCCCACCCGGGCGACGTCATCCAGATCGAGGTCCAGCTCTCCCCCCCCAACGAGGTCAGCGACGTCAGCGTGGGCCCCGCCGGCCTGGCCGGCAGCCAGGTCGCCCGCTGCCTGGAGCGCGCCGTGCTGCGGGTAGCCTTCCACGGCGTGGAGCTGGAGCGCGCAGGCTCAGTGACCCTGGCGTTCGACTAGTCGTTGGTCCAGGTCACTCAGCCGCTTCTCGAGCCGCCGCACCCGCCGCAGCAGGTCGGGTAGCTGCTTGCTGGCCGCGAAGACCTTGGCTGCGAGGCGCAGAGGGATGGCGGGCGTGCCCATCCAGCGCTCGCCCCCGGCGAGGTCGTGGTTGGCGCCAGCCTGGCCCCCGAGCTGAGCGCCCGGACCGATGGTGACGTGATCCGCCACGCCCGCCTGGCCCGCGAGCACCGCCCCGTCGCCCACGGTCACCGAGCCGCTCAGGCCCACCTGGGCGGCCATGATCACGCCCCGCCCCACCCGGCAGTTGTGGCCGACCTGCACCAGGTTGTCCAGCTGGGTAGCGTCACCCAGCCGAGTCTGCTCGAGAAAGGCCCGATCCACGCAGCTGTTGGCGCCCACGCCCACACCGTCCCCCAGCACCACCCGTCCAACCTGAGGCACGGGCTCCGGGCCCCGAGGTCCGGGGTGCAGGCCGAAGCCCGCATGCCCCAACACCGCGCCTGGGCCCACCACGCACCCGGCGCCCACCACGGTGCCCTGCAGCAGCACAGCATTGGGCAGGACCACCGTGTCGGCACCCAGCTCGACATCGGGTCCCACATAGGCGCCGGGGTAGACCACCACCCCCGGAGCCAGCCGGGCCGATGGGTCCACGTTCGCCCCCGGCTGCACTCCCTTGGGGTGGACCTCGGGGAAGAGCCGCCGGAGCAGGACCACGAAGGCGCCCTTGGGGTCAGGCGTCACCACGGTACAGCGCCCTGGGACCGGCTCCGACGCCAGCAGCACGCCTGCATCGCTGCGGGCAGGGAGGCGCTCGGCGAAGGCGCAGTCGGCCGAGCCAGCATGCTCGAGGGGCGCCACCCCCACCAGATCCACGTCGGGTCCGTGCAGCACACCCCCGACCAGGCTGGCCAGATCGGACGCTCTCACGGCTCGAGCCGGTCCAGGGTGCGCGGGAAGGGGATGCACTCCCGGATGTGGTGGATGCCGCACAGCCACGTCACGAAGCGCTCGACCCCCAGCCCGAAGCCGCCGTGGGGGCAGGTGCCGTAGCGGCGCAGATCGAGGTACCACTCGAAGGCCTCCATGGGCAGCTTGTGGGCGTTGATCTTGCCGACCAGAACGTCCAGATCGTCCTCGCGCTGCCCGCCGCCGATGATCTCGCCGTAGCCCTCGGGGGCCAACACATCGACGCCCAGGGCCCGGGCCGGGTTCTCCGGGTCTTCCTTCATGTAGAAGGCCTTGATGGCGGTGGGGTAGCGGTGGACCATGATGGGCCGGTCGAAGCTGTTGGCCAGGGCGGTCTCCTGAGGGGAGCCGAAGTCGTCCTCGGGTTCCACGTGCACGCCCAGCTCGGCCAGCTTGGCGCAGGCATCATCGTAGGAGATGCGCGGGAAGGGCTTCTGCACCCGCTCGAGGGCGGCGATGTCGCGCTCGAGCTCCTCGAGCTGCGGGCGGGCCAGCTCGAGCACCCGGGCGGTGACATGGACCAGGAAGTCCTCGCAGAGGTCCATCACGCCGTCGAAGTCGATCCATGCCACCTCGGGCTCCACCATCCAGAACTCGGTGAGGTGGCGTCGCGTGTCGCTCTTCTCGGCCCGGAAGGTGGGGCCGAAGCAGTAGGTCTTGCGGAACGCCGTGGCGCCAGCCTCCTGGTACAGCTGGCCGCTCTGGGTGAGGAACGCCGGGCGGCCGTAGTAGTCGGTGGCGAACAGGGTGGAGGTGCCCTCACAGGCGTTGGGGGTCAGGATGGGGCTGTCCATCAGCACGTAGGCGCGCTCGTCGAAGTACTCGCGGATGGCGCGGATGGCGGCGTGGCGCACGCGCATGATGGCCTGCTGGCGGCGGCTGCGGAACCACAGGTGGCGGTGGTCGTGCAGGAAGGCCGGACCGTGCTCCTTGGGGGTGATGGGGTAGTCCACCGACTCGCCCACCACGGTGGCGCTCGTGACGTGGATCTCGTGGCCGCAGAAGGGGGCCCGTTCCTCGGCGTGGACGGTGCCGCGGATGATCAGGCTGGACTCCTGGCCGAGCTTGCGCAGGCGCTGAAACAGCCCGGGCTCCACCTCTTCGAGGTCCTTCTTGGACGCGATGCACTGGATGATGCCGGTGCCGTCGCGCAGCATGATGAAGGCGATCTTGCCACTGCCGCGCTTGTTGTAGACCCAGCCCTGCAGCTCGACCTGCTGTTCGGCATAGGACGCGATGGTGGCGACGGTGACTGGGATGGCCATGGCTCCTCCGGGGGAGTGGTTGGAGCGGGGAAGGTACTTGCGGGAACCAGGGAGGGCAAGCGCGCCTGGCCCGGTTCTTGCGAAAACCGTGGTCAGCTCGCACGGTCGCGTGCGGCCGGCGGACCCGAGAACCCCTCGGGCACGTCATCTCCCCTCTCTGCAGGAGCTGAAGACGCTCAGGACTGGGACATTGTTGGGAAACCACCTGGGGCGCGCACGCCCCGGCTATGCAATGGCGGCCAGCCGGCGTATCATCCCCTGAGAGGCAGGTGCCCCATGCGCAGCTCCCGAAGCGCCCAGACCACTATCGAGTACATGCTGACCATCTCGGTGATCACCATCGCCGTCATGGCGGTGGTCTACACCCTGATGAGCGTGGTCTACGAAGAGACCGGCACCCTGGGCCAGAGCCTGGGCACGAGCCTGACCACCGACGGCGTGCAATAGCGGCGCTGGGTAGCGCGACCTATTCCACGGCGCCTTCGGCCTGGACGATGTGGAACTCCACGCGCCGATTGCGGGCCTTGCCGTCGGTGGTGGTGTTGGTGTCGATGGGGCGGGTCTCGCCGAAGCCCTCGGTGACCAGACGACGGGCGTCGATGCCGCGGGCGATGACATACTCGAAGACCGAGTCGGCCCGAGACTTGGACAGCTCGAGGTTCAGCGCGTCGTTGCCCACGTTGTCGGTGTGGCCTTCGACGCGGATCTTGATGTCCGGGTAGTCGCGCAGCACCATGACCACGTCGTCGAGCACGGGGTAGCTGGCGGGCCGAATGGTGGCCTTGCCGCTCTCGAACTGGATCTGCTCCTTGATGACGATCTGCTGCTTGGTGACCTCCACCCGCTGGGGCTTCTCGTCGGGGCAGCCGTCGTCGTCCAGGTACTGGTTCTGGGTCTCGGCGGCGTCGGGGCAGGCGTCGGAGTCGTCGGGCACGCCGTCGCCGTCGGCGTCCAGATCCGGGCACCCGTCGCCGTCACGGTCGCCGTCGAGGTCTTCGGCTTCGTTGGGGCAGCGATCCGCGGCGTCGTCGATGCCGTCGTTGTCATTGTCGGGATCGGGGCAGCCGTCGGCGTCGGCGAACTGGTCGAAGTCCTCTGGCGCCATGGGGCAGGCGTCCATGCCGTCGATCACGCCGTCGTTGTCGTTGTCCATCTCGGGGCAACCGTCGGAGTCCTTGAAGCCGTCGAGGTCCTCGGGCACGTCGGGGCAGGCGTCTTCGGCGTCGGGTACGCCGTCGCTGTCCATGTCACCGGCCACAGGGACGGGCGGCACGAAGACCGGAGCGGGGGGCGGCGGAGCGTCCTCTTCGGGGCAGCCGTCGTCGTCGCGGTCGCCGTCCATGTCCTCAGGCTCGGTCGGACACTGGTCGTCGCCATCGGCGATGCCGTCGGAGTCGGCGTCCTTGGGCACACACGCCTGGGCCGCGATCCGGGCTTCCTCGGCGTAGCTGCGGGCGATGGCGAGGTGCTCGGAGGCGCGACCGGCGTCGCCTTCCTGGAACTCCAGCTCGGCGAAGGCGCGGTGGGACTGGGCCATGGCCAGCGCCTTGGGCGCGCACTCGAGAGCATACTTGTTGCCCTCGAGCTGGGACATGGTGGCCACCAGCGCCTGATGATCGCGCTGGAGGGGCGTGAGATCTGCACAGCCCAGGATCAAGGGGATGAGGATGGTTGCGCGCTTCACGTCATTCCTCGGTGATGCCAAGGGGGGTCTCGTACTCTTCCTCGACGGTGTTGGCGGCGTCTGGCACCGTGTCACCCATCTCCTGGAGCATGAGGTCTCGCTCGGAGGTGCCGTACTCGGCCACCGCCGCGGCCTTGGAGGACCACTCCGCCGCGGCCTTGGCCATGGCTTCGGCGCTGCCGTAGTCGGAGTAGCCGTGCTCTTCGCGGGCCTTGAGCAGGTGCTCGTGGGCCATGGTGTACTCGTACACCGCCCGCTGCTCGGCCTCGAGCGAGGCGGCGTTGCCGAACTCCCGCTCGGCGGTCCAGAGGAAGTAGGTGCTCCGGCCCGCGGCGCAGCCGCTCACCATCAGCACAGAGAGCAGGAGGGGCAACGAGCGCATGCTTCGGTCCTGAGTTGGCTCTGGTTTGGAGAGGGGTAACCCGGCGGGGAGACGCGTCACCGCGCCTCGACCCCCGAGGGGTCCAGGGTGATGGTGTAGGAGTCCTGCTCCTGAGGGTCGTGGGTGTCCACGGTCTCATCGCGCAGCAACATGTACAGGCCGACGCCGCCGCCAGCGACGGCCACGGTGACGCCCGTCCAGAACCACCAGGTCTCGGTGACGGGCTTGCGCTCGTAGCGGATGCCGCTCATGGTGTGCTCGCCGCGACGCCGACGGGGACGCCCGCTGGAGTCGTAGGCGCTGCCCTGGTCGGTGAGGTGCCCGCCGTCGCTGGTGCCGATGCTGCTGGTGGTGCCGGTGGCCGTGGGCTCGACGGTGGGGATCTCGTGGAAGTCGTCGAACTCGGGATCGGAGCTGGAGGACTGCCCCATAGGCGCAGAGAAGGGGGCGGTGGGGCCGCTGTGCTCGCTCCCGACCAGCAGGACCGCCAGGTCGTAGAAGAAGGGGTCGCCTGGGTACAGGGGCAGCTCGGAGGCGTAGTCGGTGGTCTCGGTGACCAGCCGGCCGTCCTGGTACAGGCCCACGTGTACCGTGCCGTCGGCGACCACGTAGCCGGCGACCACGTAGGTGGCGCCGAGGCGCTCACCGATGGTGGCGATGCGCGAGCCGGGCGTGGTGCGGCGCTCGGCCTCTTCGAGCTGAGCGCGGGCGCGGGTGAACAGCCCGGGCATGGAGCCAGACAGTGCCACGGCCCGGCCCTGGTCGTAGCCTGGGTAGAGGTAGATGCACTCGACCAGGTGATCCACGGCTTCGCTGGTGCGCCCGAGCTTGGCCAGGGCGACCGCCGTGTAGAACTGCGCGTCGGCCAGCTCAGGGCGGCGACCCACCCAGGACCAGGCGGACTCGTGCAGGGCGAGCACCTCGGCCAGCTGACGCAGCGCCCCGGAGGTGTCGCCGGCGTCCATCTGCTGCCGGGCCTGAGCCAGCAGCTCACGGGCCCGGGGCAGGCCATCGCTCTGGCCCACCGCGAGGCCCTCGCTGATGTCGTAGCCGGACAGCGGATCGAAGGTGGCCTCCTCGAGGAAGCCATCGCGCAGGCCCTGGGTCATCACCTGGGCGGTCTCGTAGTCGATCCCGTAGCCGTCGAGGTCGAGCACGGCGATGGACTGGATGGCCTGGGCTGACCGGGGCCCGAGCAGCATCAACGCCACGCACAGGGACACCAACAGCGCGCGCAGCGAGAGGCATGAACCTGGGGTTTCTTTCGCGTATGCGGCGATCATCTCGACTCCGCGGTCTCCAACCCTTGGATGATAACCCACGGTCGGACGACCCGGCGGCGCAGCCCGGAATTCCACGGGTGCGCCTCACAGACCTCCCGCAGGGAGCCCAGAGGGTTTGACATGTCAATAAAGGCGCGTGGCTGGAGATCGAGACTAATGGTAGCATGTCCCCACGAGCACACCATCCCAACGGGAGCGACCATGGCGATCCTCACCCTCGCCTGCCTGCTGGCCAGCGCCCAGGCCCTGGCCACCGAGCCGGTGCCCGACCGCCCCATGTCCACCGCCACCGGCTACCTGGTGGCCGCGCGCAGCCTGGAGCTGGAGCTGGGCGGGCGCTGGCAGCAGGGCTTCACGGTGCCGGCCAGGATCAAGTTCGGCGCAGGCAAGGTCTTCGAGCCGAGGGTGGGCTTCGACCTCAGCGGCGTAGACGGCGGCCACCCCAACCTGATGGTGGGGGGCAAGGTGGGCCTGATCCAGGAAGAGGGCATCGGCCTGGCGCTGCTGGCGAGCTCCGCCTTCCCCATAGCCGAGGGTGAGCGCTGGCACGGCACCCTGCGCGCCCTGATGACCCTGCCCTTCGACCGCTTCGCCGTGCGCGCCAACGTCGGCGGCGATCTGTACTACGACGGCGAGGGCATCGCGTTCGGCGGCGTGCCGCTGTCCGCCGCCCTGGAGCTGCCCTTCACCTCCAGCGTCGGCGCCTTCCTCGAGGCGGGCACCATCGCTGGCGCTGGCTGGGACCAGGCCCTGCTGGACGGCGGCCTGTGCTGGCGGCTCACGGAGATCATGGTCCTGGACACCGCCGTGGGCTGGGACATCGGCGCGGGCAGCCCCTTCGTACACCTGGGCATGACCACGAACCTGGGGCGAGTGGGGGGCTGATCAGCTCTCGGGGCTCGGCTCGACCTGGGGCGCGGTGAGCATGGCGAGCATGATGGCGTTGCCGATGGCGCCTCCGGTCAGGAACCAGCGGCCCCCGCGACGGGGGGCGGGCAAGCCAAAGGCGGTGGCGGTGCGGGCGATGCTCGTGTAGGCGCGCTCATCGCCGTGGGCGCGGGCGCCGCCCAGGGAGAAGCCCGTGGCGCTGACGCCGTAGCCCAGGATCACCGGCCCCGAGTCGATGTCCCCCCAGCCATGGATGCCCGGCGGGTACTCCCGGATGACCCCAAGGCCCAGGGGGGCGCCCAGGCCACGGGCAGCCAGGGCGGCGTACAGCTCCGCCGACAGCGCCGGATCGGCGTAGAGCAGCGCGTAGCTCGACAGGGCCGTTCCCGAGCCCCGCGGGTCGTCCCCCGCCGACCCGTCCCGGCTGTCCAGGCGTTGGAACAGCCAGCCGGTCTCGGGGTCCACAGCGGCCTCCCGGTAGCGCTGGGACCAGTCGGTCAGCAGGGCACCGCGATCCGCGCCGGTGGCCCGCGCATGGAGCCCCACCGAGCCCGCCGCCATGGCCTGATCGCAGGGGTAGCTCTCCTGGGGGTAGGTCTGGAAGCGGTGTACGGGAAGGGCGAGGCCCGCGGCCAGCATGGCGGTCAAGGCATCGTGGGTGGCGGCGTAGCGGGACTCTGGCTGGAGCAGGCGGTGCATGCCAAGGGCGAGGTTCAGGTAGCCCAGGTAAGCGTGGCCCGGTGGTCCCTCCAAGCCGTCCAGGCCGTCGGAGCCCCACTTCTGCGTGCCGAAGGCCCGCGACTCCGGCAACATCAGCCAGTCCAGGCAGCTCTCCATGGCCGGCATGTAGCGGTCCCGAAGCTCGGGGTGCTCCAGGCTGACCTGGCCCAGGCCCATGACCACCATGGTGCAGGTGCCGAAGGTCCACTCCGCGTCGAAGAAGGCCGAGCCAGGGCTGTGGGCCTGGGCGCCGGCGTTGCCCTCGGCCCAGGCGGCCACGGCGTCCGCGTGGGCCTGCTGGGCGGCCAAGGAGCCCCGATACAGCCCGGCGTTGTGGTGGCCTTGCCAGGCGAACAGCGCCAGCAGCAGGAGGATGGGGGAGACGAGCAGGAGGATGGTTCGTGTGCGCATGAGCACA
Organism: uncultured Pseudomonadota bacterium; assembly: GCA_937912125.1. Classification (GTDB taxonomy): domain Bacteria; phylum Myxococcota_A; class UBA796; order UBA796; family JAFGLY01; genus CALDOK01. Next base: position 6,685 of record CALDOK010000024.1, on the reverse strand, counting down.
GGGTGCACGCCGAACGGCCCACCAGCGCCGCGGGCCTGGCCCAGCGGTCGCGGGGAGCCGCCGGGCGGTCGCGATCGGGCCACGAGCTGACGCCCAGGCCAGGCCTAGACCAGCCGCCCCCGGAAGGGCCCGGCGTTGCGCACCAGCAGGGTGGGTGGCAGGCCGCGGACCAGGGAGAGCATACGCTCGGCGTGGGCCTGCTCCTCGCCAGACGGGACCTCGGGCAGGCCGAGCAGGACCAGTCGGGCGTTGCGGGAGCCGTGGCGGATGATCTCGGTGATGTCCTGGCCGGGCTCGGGCACCACCACCTCCATCTGGGCCGGGATGCGCACCCGGGCCAGGAAGGCCCCCATGGAGGCCTCGAGCTGCTGCGCGTCTTCCTGAGTAGGGACGATGGAGCGCAGCACGATGCGCACCCGACGCCAGCCCTCGGCCTGAGTGAGCAGGTGGGCCAGCAACAACATGAGATCGCCGTTGTGCTGCTTGCCGCGCCACCAGCACACCAGCTCGTTGCGAGGCGACTGGGGATCGGGGGCGGTGTAGCGCAGCACCAGGGAGCACTTCTCCATGCCCCCCAGCCGCCGGGTGAGCCCCAGCAGGCGGGCCAGACCCTCGGGGTTGTCGTCGCCGGACCAGCCGAACATGGCGGTGTTGGAGGACAGCCCCGCGAAGCCGTTGGCCTGGGCCACCGTGATGATCCCGTTGTCCACCTGGGGCACCGCCGCCACCTCGCAGAAGGCGTTCAGGCCGCGGCCGTCGAGCAAGACCTGGTTGCTGCGGGCCAGCTGCTCGGCCTGGTCGTGCTCCTCGACGTCGCCCTCGAGCAGCGTTGAGACGGTGACGATGCCCCGCTCCTGGCTGAGCATGCAGGCCAGCTGCACCAGCTCGAGGTTCTCGGTGACGTCGCGGGTGAAGACCAACACATGGGGGCGCCAGTTGCGGGGGTCGAAGCGGCTGGCGCGCAGCTTGAACAGCGAGACCCGCGCCAGGGTGAACCACAGGCCCGAGCGCAGATCGCCCCAGGCCGCCCGCATGGCCCGGCGGGACAGCACCGCCCAGATGCCGGCTACGGCGAAGATGGCGACCACGCCGGCCACCGGGTTGATGGCCATCATGGCCACGAAGCAGCCCAGGGCGCCCAGCCCGCTGACCCACCAGGGGATGCGGATGCGGGGCCGGAAGGAGAGGTCGCCCACCAGGGACTCGAGGGCCGCCACGGCGTTCAGCGTGCCGTAGGTGGTGAGGAAGAACATGGTGACCACGCCGGCCACCGCGTTCAGATCACCCAGGGCCACACAGACCAGGGCCAGGGCGCCCGACAGGCGCAGGGCCAGCACGGGCTCGCCGGTCTCAGGGTTGGTGCGTGCCAGGAAGCGAGGCAGCAGGCCGTCATCGCTCAAGGCCTGCAGGGTGCGCGGGGCCCCCAGGATGCTGCCGATGGCCGAGGACAGGATGGCACCCCACAGGCCGCCCAGCACGGCGGGACCGAACACGGCCACCTTCGTCCAGATCAACGAGTCGCGGCGCAAGGTCTCGGGGTCAACGGCCTGGGCCAGGAACACGGGCACGGCCATGTAGACGACGAAGCCCACCACCACCGCCGCGAGCACACCCCTGGGGATCGCCTTGCCCGGGTTCTTCAGGTCCCCCGACAGGCTGACCCCCGCCAGCACGCCGGTGACCGCGGGGAAGAACACGGCGAACACGCCCCAGAAGTCCGCGTCCACCCACTCACCGTCCACCGGGGTCTGCAGGGGCTGCCCCCAGGGCACGCCCAGCACGAGCACCACGATGCTGATGCCGATGAGCACCATGATGGGCAGCTGGGCCTTGAGCGCCAGCTCGGTGCTGCGGTCGGCCAGGACGGTGACCAGGATGACGATGGCCGCAGCCACCAGCTGCACGGGCACGGTGGGCCAGACGATGCGCAGCGACTCGGCCAGACCGAAGGAGTACAGGGTGAGGCTCAAGGTCTGGCTGAGGTACAGCGGGATGCCGATGGCGCCGCCCGCCTCGAGCCCCAGGCTGCGAGAGATGAGGTAGTAGGCGCCCCCCACCCCCACCCGCATGTTGGTGGCCAGCGCCGAGAGGGACAGCGCCGTGATCAGCGTGATGGCGTTGGCCAGGGCCACGATCAGCAAGGCGCCGCCCAGGCCGGCGTTGCCCACCACCCAGCCCATGCGCAGGTACATGATCACGCCCAGGATGGTCAGCATCGTGGGGGTGAACACGCCGATGAAGGCGCCCAGCTTGATGGGCTGCGCTGCGGTGGAGGGCTCGCTCATGGGCTGAAGCCTAGCGCGTTGGCGGCCCGAAGTCAGACGCGCTCGAGCGCTTGGGCCGCGCCAGCAGACGTCGCGTCACTGCTCTGGGAGAACCTCGAGCCAGGTGGTGTAGCCGAAGGCTCCCCCCACGGAGGCCTCGACGGACCACTGGGCGCTGCCGTCGCGGGCCAGCTCCTCGATCACACCGCCGTAGCCCCAGGTGACCAAGGTGTTGCCGCTGTCCAGCCGGTACACGTCGCCCAGGACCATGCTGGACAGGCCCCTGGAGCCCTCGTACTCCCACGCCTTCCAGGCGCCCCCTTGCTCCATGTTCAGGGCGTACTGGACCACACTCGACACCCCCTGCTGCAGCGGCCCGTTCACGAAGACCAGCATGGAGCCGTCGATCCACTGGAACTGGTGCTGGCGCTCGAACAGGTCCGTGTCCCCACCTGAGAGGCTGAAGTCCGACAGATCGCCCCCCAGGCGCCAGTCCACCGCGCCGCTGGCCCGATCGATGTACACGATGCTCTCGAGGGCCAGGAAGGAGACCAGGTAGGCGTCCTCGTCCTCTAGGTAGTCGATGGCGTTGGCGTGGGGCCACATGCTCCCCATGTAGGCGGCGGAGGCCTGGTACTCGATGTCCGGGTCGGCCCAGATGTCGTAGACCACCCGGGTGCTGCCGTCGGGAGACAGCTCCACCAGCTGGTCCCCGGGGATGGACACCCCGTCGATCTCCACCGGGTCGTAGACCAGGGCGGCGATGGTCCCGTCGGGGAGCAGCTCGAAGTCGTGGTGGAAGCCGCCGCTGGGCAGGCGCTCGAGGTCCATGCCATCCAGCCCCACCCGGTACAGGGAGCTGGGCGAGTCGTCGGACACGTTCAGGTCCAGCATCAACATGGACCGGCCGTCGTGGGCCAGCCGGGCGCGGGCCATGCCCTCCAGCCCGTCCAGGGTGTACCACCAGACGTACTCCCCATCCTCGTCCAGGATCACCGCCGTGGGGTGCAGGGCGACCACCGAGCTCACCAGCAGGCCCCGCCAGGTCTCAGCCCCCTCCTGACGCTCGAGGGTCAGATCCGGCAGCTCCGCGGGGACCTGGCCCGTGGTCACCTGCCGCTCGTCGCTCCTCAGGAGCTCGCCGTCCTGCTCGGCCACTGCCCACAGGCTGTAGGTGCTGACAGGCTTCATGCCCAGCAGAGTCGTCACGAACGCAGGGCCGCCCGCGGGGTCCACCGGCACCCTGCGCTCCACCTGGCCGTCCCGCCCCAGCTCCCACCACGCCGCGTCGGGGTGGTCGAGATCCACACTCCAGCGAGCGGTGAAGACCGTGGAGATGCGAGCGCTCTGCTCGATCTCGATCTCGAAGCCGTCATGGGGGCGGCAGGCGACGAGGGTGAGCCCGAGGGCCATCGCGTGCAGCCAGAGGGGGTTGGACATCGGGGTCTTCGCGGGGTGGGGCGACCCTCTAGCCCGTTGTGAGGACGACGCCGCAGGCGCGAGGGGTCCCGGATAGGTACCCCCCTCCCCCGATTCCTCCCGGAGCCGCCGTGGCCCTCCTCGACACCCTCGTCCGTCAGGCCTGGACCGCAGGCGCCAGCGATCTGCACCTCGAGCCAGGCCTGCCCCCTGCCCTGCGCGTGCGCGGGGACCTGCAGGTCGAGGGTGAAGCCGTGAGCGCCCAGGAGCTGCTGGCCGCGGCTCGCGGCGTGGCCACGGGCGAGCTCTGGGCCAGCTTCCTCGAGCAGCGATCCCTCGATCTCTCCCGCACCATCGCCGGCGTGCGCTGCCGGCTGAACATCTTCGAGACCCAGCGGGGCGTGGCCCTGGCCGTGCGCATCCTCACGGGCTTCGCCGCCACCCTCGAGACCCTCAACCTGCACCCAAGCCTGGGCGATCTGGTGGAGCGCAGCCACGGGCTCATCCTGATCTCCGGCCCCACCGGCAGCGGCAAGTCCACCACCATGGCGGCCCTGGTGCAGGAGATCAACCGCCACGAGGCGCGCCACATCATCACCATCGAGCAGCCCATCGAGCATGCCCTCAAGCCCCAGCGCAGCTTCATCCGGCAGCGCGAGGTCGGGCGCCACACCCCCAGCTTCGAGCAGGCCCTGCTCGACTCCTTGCGCGAAGACCCCGACGTGCTGGTGGTGGGCGAGATGCGGCGACCCGAGACCATCCGGCTCACCCTCGACGCCGCCGAGACCGGCCACCTCGTGCTCACCACGGCCCACTCCGGTTCCACCACCGAGGCCCTGCAGCGGGTGGTGGCGGCCTTCGCCCCTGAGCAGCAGTCATCGGTGTGCGCGCAGCTGGCCGAGTGCCTGGTGGCGGTGGTCTGCCAGAAGCTCAGCTACCGCCCGGACCTGGGCATCCGGGTGCCCGTGCTCGAGATCCTGCGGGGCAGCGACGCCGTGCGCTCCATCATTCGCGGCAACAACCTGAGCCGGCTGGGCTCCGCCATCACCACCGGCGGGGCCGACGACATGTGGACCTTCGACCGCTACCAGCGCTGGCTCGACGGGCGCACACGGTTCTACATCCCTCCCCAGCGACCAGCGGCGCCAGCGGCGGACGAGCCCGAGGCGGCCCCGCTACCCAAGGTGGCGACCAGGCCCGCTGCACGCCGGCCGACAACGGCACGGGAGCAAGGCGACGCGTTGAGCCGCGACCCCGCTGTCGGCTCGACCGACCAGGGCGGCGGAGGCCCAGGGCCCACCGATGGCGTCATCGATCTGGGCAGCGGCGACGAGGATCTGGCCAGCATCCTGGCGGAGCTCGATCGGCGCTGACGAGCCGGTGGTATCGTCGGGGGGTCCGCCGCCCGGGAGCCCCCTTGCTCGCCAGCCTCTCCATCGCCCTGGCGCTGCTGAGCCAGGCTGGCCCCGCAAGGGCGGACGAGGCCGTGGAGCACGGGGTGACGCTGTTCCGTGCCCACGAGCCGGCCCAGGCCAGCATCGAGCTGCACGAGCTGGCGGACGACCCCGCCCTCGGCCCCGACGACCGCTCCCGCGCCCGCTACTACCTGGCCCGCAGCCTTCACGAGCTGGGCCTGATCCAGGCTGCCGAGCTCGAGCTGCTCCGGCTCATGGAGCAAGGCCCTGGGGATCCCTACTTCCAGCATGCCCTACCCGGTCTGCTGGCCATCGCTCACCGCAACGGCGATCCCGCCGCCCTGCTGACAGTGGTGGACCGGGTGGCCCCCGCGACCCAGCCTCCCCTGGTGCAGGCCAGCCTGCACTATCTGCAGGGGCTGGGGGCATGGCAGCGGGAGGAGTTCTCCAGGGCCGACGATCTCTTGGGGGCCGTGCCCTCGGACTCCGACCTCTACCCCCGCGCCCGCTACCTCCAGGGCCTGGCCCTGCTCGAGCACAGGAAGGAGAAGTCCGCCCTGGCCGCCTTCCAGGCCGTGGTCGAGGCCCCCCCCCACGGCGACGATCGGCGGGAGCGCGCGCAGCTGGCCGAGCTGGCAGCCCTGGCCACCCTGCAGGTGGGACGCGTCTACGACGAGCTTGGCGACCATGACAAGGCAGAGCACTTCTACGCCCAGGTGGAGCGCGGCAGCGCCCCATGGCACGACGCTCTCGAGGCCATGGCCCGCATCGACCTGATCCAGGGCGAACCCGGTTCCGCCCTGCGGCGATCCCAGTACTCCTCCTGGCCCGCCCTCTCCGAGGCCGCCCCACGCGCCGCGGAGCTGCTGCACGCCCAGGCCTTGCAGGCCTTGTGTCGGCCCAGCGAGGCCCGGGTTGTGCTGCGTTCCTTCGAAGACCGCGCCCTGCCCCTCTGGACAGAGCTGGCCCAGGCCACCGCCGCTCACCGGGACGAGCAGGGCGCTTGGCAAGACCCCGCGGACGCCTGGAGCGGCTGGTTCGAGGCACGCGCCCAGGGATCTACCTTCTCCACCACGGTGTTCGGGGTCCTGCTCGAGGACCGGGTGCTGTCCGAGGCCGCCCGGCGGCTGCGCAGGATCGAGGATGAGATCGAGCTGCTCACGGTCCAGGACCCATCGTGGAGGCGCAGCATGGAGGCGCCGCTCCGCCTGCAGCTCGAGCACGAGCGCGCCCGCCGCCAGGACGATGCCGGCCGAGCCCTCCTCGAGGCCATGGCCGATGTCGAGGCCGAGCTCGGCGTACTCCTCCAGCTCTGCGAGGCGCAGCTCGGCGAGCTGGCCAAGGGCACCAGCTGCCCTGACAGCGAGGGCCTGCGCCCCACCGGCGACCCCGACGCCTGGGGAAGCGAAGAGGAGGAGGCCGACCCCACCGAGATGTCCTGGCCCTTCACCGGCGAGATCTGGGCCGACGAGATCTGAACCGACGAGGGCGAGGGGCGCGGACCTGAGCGGCGACTCATGGCGGTGAGTGGAGGGTGCGGTCCGGCGGGCGGACCTGAGCGGCGACTCATGGCGGTGAGTGGCGGGT
>CALDOK010000023.1 GCA_937912125.1 uncultured Pseudomonadota bacterium | reverse complement strand
GTGTCGGTGTCGGTGTCGGGGCTGGCGTCGGTGTCTTGGGCGTCGTCGGACTCGCATGCCAGGGCAAAGATCAGAGGCAAGAAGATGAACAGGCGAACCATGGATGCTCCTGGGAGGGGCCTAAACATGACACGCACTGTTTCAAGGGTCCACCAACTCCTGCAGCGGACAACAGGAATAGGTGAGCTGAGAGTCCAAACAAGCCTCTCCAGCCCTCGCCGCGAGCCCTCCACATCCATAGGAAGGCCCCACCTGGGAGCCGCACCATGAAGGCCAGAGCCGCGCCTACAATCCCCCCCAACGCCTGGAAGCCGCTGCTGCGGGGCCTGCTCGGCGTGGGGATCATGGCGGTGCTGCTCTTCGCCAGCGCGGGCACCACCGCCTGGGCCCAGGGCTGGACCTTCATCTGCCTCTGGGCCATCGCCACGGCCATGCCCACCGCCGCGCTGATCCGCGACAACCCCGGCCTGCTGGCGCGACGCGCCGAGGGCCTGAAGCGGGGCAGGCGCTACGAGCGGATCCTGCAGGCCATCTACATCCCGCTGATCCTCTCGCTGCCTGTGATCGCTGGGCTGGAGGTACAACGCTTCCACGCCTCTTCGCTGCCCACGGGTTTGGTCTACCCAGGCACCCTGCTGGTGCTCTTCGGCGCGGTCGCCCAGGCCTGGGCCATGTTCGAGAACCCCCACTACGAAGCGGGCATGCGCGTCCAGCGCGACATCGGCCACAAGGTCATCTACAACGGGCCCTACCGCATCGTGCGTCACCCCGGCTACCTGGCCACCATCGTCCAGGCCGCGGGGGCGCCCCTGGTGCTCTGCTCGGTCTGGGCTTGGGTGCCGGTGCTGGGCATCGCAGCGGTGATGGTCACCCGCGCCCTGCTCGAGGACCGCGCCCTGCAAGAGGATCTCAAGGGCTACATCGCCTACACCCGTCAGGTGCCCATCATCATGCTACCCGGCGTCTGGTAGCTCCAGGGCGGCCTGTTGGATCAGGGCCCAGGCCTGCTCCACGTGACGCTGCTGCGTGTGGGTACCGCCGATGCACAGCCGCAACACCAGGCGATCCTGGACCTTGGTGTGGGTCAGGAACATGGCCCCGCTGGCGTTGAGCAGATCCATGATGGCCTGGTTGACCGCATCGCCACGCCGATGCCGGAAGCAGAGCAGGTTCATGGTGCGAGGGGCGGCCAGCAGGAAGTCCGGGTGGGCGACGACCTGGGCCTCGAGCCACGCGGCCAGGCGCAGGTGCTCCCGGATGTGATGACGCAGCCCCTCGGCGCCGTAGTGACGCAGCACCATCCAGAGCTTCAGGGCCCGGAAGCGTCGCCCCAGGGGCACGTGCCAGTCGCGGTAGTCGATCACCTGCCCTGAGGTGGTGGCCTCGTTGCGCAGGTACTCGGGCAGCACGCTCAGGGTGCGCACCAGGGCCGCCCGATCCCGCACCCAGAAGGCGTCGCAGTCGAAGTTCACGAACATCCACTTGTGGGGGTTGAAGCAGTAGGAGTCGGCCAGATCCAGGCCATCGTGGATCCACCGTAGCTCCGGCAGCAGCGCAGCGGTGCCCCCGTGGGCGCCGTCCACATGCAGCCAGACCCCGTGCTCCTGGCAGATCTCGCCGATGCCTCGCAGGGGATCCACCGCCGTGGTGGAGGTGGTGCCCACCGTGGCGATCACACAGCAGGGGCGCAGGCCCGCCGCCAGATCGTCCTGGATGGCGGTCCGAAGAGCCTGGGGGTCCATGGCCAGATCCGCGTCGGTGCCCACCAGGCGCAGCCGATCCGTGCCCATGCCCGCCACCCGCACTGCCTTCTCCACAGACGAGTGGGTCTGGGTGGAGCAGTAGACGGTCAGCTCCCTCGGCGTGCCCTCACGGTGAGCGGTCCAGCCGCTGGCCTGCTCCCGGGCGGTGAGCAGCGCGCAGAGGGTGGCGCTCGAGGCCGTGTCCTGGATCACACCGCCGCCGGCGCCGCTGGAGTGGAAGGCTCGGGGTAGGTCCAGCAGCTCCAGCAGCCAGTCCATCACCAGGGTCTCGAGCTCAGTGCAGGCCGGGCTGGTAGACCAGAGCATGCCCTGCACCCCGAGCCCCGCGCTCAGCAGCTCCCCCAGGATGGAGGGGCCCGAGGCGTTGGCGTTGAAGTAGGCGAAGAAGCTGGGGTGCTGCCAGTGGGTGATACCCGGCAGGAGCACGCGCTCCAGGTCGGCCATCACCGCGTCGAAGGGCTCTCCCTGCCGAGGCGGGTGCTCGGGCAAGCCGGCGCGCACCTGGCCGGGCTCCACCTGGGAGCGCACGGGGAAGTCCTCGAGGCGCTCCATATAGGAGGCCACCCAGTCCACCGCCTCGTGGCCGCGACGTCGGAACTCTTCGGGGGTCATGTGGAAGCTGGCTTCGGGCTGCCGCGTCATCGCTCACCTCGCTGGCGCACCTGGACGCGCCCAGAGGGGGCTCCTACAATGCCCTCGACCCCGGAGCCAGCCCTTGCCCTCTCCCAGCCCACGCCGCGCACCCACCTGGGCCTGGACCGCCATCGTCGTGGCGGTGCTGGTCTTCGTGCTGGCGGGCTCGGCCCTGGCGCTGGAGCGCCACTGGGGCTTCGAGCGAGAGCTGGGCCTGGACAAGGGCTACTTCTTCCACCGGGTCTGGCAGGCAGCCTGGATGGACAACCCCCAGCGCACCCTGCTGGGCACCGAACAAGGCCATGGCTTGCTGGCCGGGCGCCACGTGGAGCCCGGTCTGGTGCTGGCCGTGCCCCTGGTCCGGCTGTTCCCCCGGGTCGAGGCCATGCTGTTGCTGCAGGTGTGGCTGGTGGGCCTGGGAGGCCTGGCCGTGGGACGCATGGGCCTGAAGAGCCTGATGGACCCTGTCGCCGCGGTGTTGTGTGTCCTGGCCTGGCTGAGCATGCCCGGCCTGATGTTCGTGGTGATCGAGGACTTCCGCAGCATCACCATGGCCATCCCCTTCGCCCTGGGCTGCTGGGCCCTGCTGCGCGAAGGCCGGCTGGTCCCCGGGCTGATCCTGGCCCTGGCCGCCGCCGCCTGCCGCGAGGAGGTGGCGGTGCTCATGCTGGCCGCCATCCCGGCCATGGCCTGGCCGGGCAAGCCCCGCTGGCGGTGGGCCGCGGCGGGGGCCCTGCTGGCCGCGGGGAGTGGCTGGACCCTGTTCATCCGCGTGGGCCTGGGCCGGGTCTCGGACTTCTTCGGCGGGCACGATCTGTGGGGTGGGCTGGCCACAGCCTTCGGCTCCACTGCCGACGGAGGCGGCTGGGCCTGGACCTACGCCGAGCAGCTGGCCGGGCTGGTGGGCGGCTCGCTGCTGCTGCTGCCCGTGGCCCCCCTGGCCGCGCTGGTGGTGCTGGGCAACTGGATCGGCTCCACCGCCACCAGCGGCTACGTGGCCGGCAACGCCTACCACCTGTGGGCAATGGGCTTGGCGGGGATGGGCCTGGTGCTGGTGGCGGCGGCCACCCGCCTCGAGCGCTGGCGCTGGCCCTGCCGGGTGGCGCTCGCGCTGCTGGTGCTGGCCAACCTGTGGATGTGGCCCGCCGAGCTGCGAGGCCGCGCCCTGATGAGCCACCGCACCCTCAGGGGCGCCACGGCGCCGAGCACGCGAGAGGACACCCCCTGGACGGTGATCCGGGCCGTGCCCCCTGCGGTTCCGGTGCTCACCGACGCCCGCTATGTGGCCATGCTCGCCGACCGCCAGGTGGTCTACGCCACCGACGACTGGTCTGAGCCTGAAGACCGCGCTTGGCTCAGCACCGCGGTGAACCTGGCTGTGCTGCCAGGCTTCCACGACTGGGTGCCCCTGCTCGAGGCTGCCGGCTTCGAGCGCAAGCTGGAGAGCGGCGGTGCGCTGCTGCTGGAGCGGCGCGAGCCCGCGCCGGCCTTGGGTGAGGTGCGGACGCCGGGGTAGTGCCACCGCGGGGGCCGCGGGCGCTGGGAACCCCACACCCTCGCCGCAAGGGTAGCCACTCACCGGCGCTGCGGGCCGCTAGGGCGCTGGCGGTGGTCCAGTCGCCCCCCCCCTGGGAGGCATGGACAAGCCCCAGTCCGTTCGAAGCGCTCCCGCGGCCCCCGCGATAGAACGCCGACAGTCCGAGGTTCTTCTCGCATGGCCTACGCTCGCTTCTTCCGCCTCCTCGCCGCGCTGGCGCTCCTGGCCGTCCTGGGCATCAGCGCCAGCTGGCTGATGGCGGACTGGTTCCCCACCGGCAACGACGAGATCACCCACCTGCAGAACGCGGCCAACGTGGCCTCTGAGCTCGCCGACAGCCCGATCGAGGGCCTGCGCGACGCCTGGATGGGACGCTACGCGGGCGAAGAGCGCTACGCCTACTGGCCGGGCGCCGCCTACCTCGCCACGGCCCCCTTCTGTTGGATCGGCGGGCTGCGCGCCCCCCTCTTCGCCTTGCTGCCCGCGCTGCTCCTGCTGCTGTGGGCCGTGGGCGTCGGCGCCCACGACCTCTCGGCGCGCCTGCCCCAGGCCGCTCGGCTGGGCTCGGTGGCCGCGGTCGAGAAGCGCTTGAACGTGGGGCGCAAGACCTCCTCCATGCTCGCGGATGCCCACCACGCCTCGGCCTGGCGCGCGGTGCTGCTGGCGCTGCTGCCCACCGTGCTGCTCCTCGAGCTGCGGCACTACACCCCCGTGCCCTTCGTGGCCTGCCTGGCCGCCGTCTCCACCACCCTGCTGGTGCTGTCCCAGGGCTTTCGGCACCGGGCCCTGGCCCTGGCCTGGGCCTGCACGGTGGGCCTGGGGCTGATGAGCGACCGCACCACCATGGCCTTCCTGATCTGGGCCCCCCTGCTGGTGGCCCTGCTCCAGCCCGGTGATCGCAAGCGCAGGCTCCCCATCCAGGCCATGGCCCTGGCCCTGGTGGCCCTGATGGCCGGTCCCTTCTACCTCGGCTGGTGGCAGGCCTGGGGCGGGCGCATCGCGAGCCAGGAAGCCAGCGAGCCCATGGCCATGGTCGGCCGCCTGGGCGAGCTGGCTGGCTGGGTCCCCCTCCAGGGCCTGGGCATCGTCGCCACGGTGCTGCTGGCCCTGGGTTTCCTGGGCTATGTCGCCCGGCGGCCGGGCTGGGATGCGGGCCTGATGTGCTGGCTGGCAGCGCTGATCTCCCCCCTGCCCCTGCTGGCCCTCACCGAGAGCGGCCAGGGCGGCCTCACGCTCTTTCTGGTGGCGCCCTTGGCCGTGCTGGCCGGCGTGGGCTGGGGTCGCAGCCGGGTCCACACCAGCGCCGCAGGCACCAGCCTACTGGCCGTGGGCGCGGTGCTGGCCATGGTGGCCCACGCCGTCAGCTCCGGCTTGATCCCAGCGGCCTTGGGGCCCCTCACCCCCATGACCGATCGCGCAGGCGAGCCCCGGGACGACACCGATCAGGCCGCGATGGCGTGGCTCGAGGCCGAGCGGGGGGCCGCGGTGCTCGATCTGGTCCAGGCCAAGGGCATCTGGGCCGGCCACTGGCTCCACTACCTGATCACCACCCAGCGCCCGGATCTCGACGTGGACTGGCCCGTGCGCCGGCTGCACGCCTCCTATCTGCCCGGTCGCTTCGTGGACCAGCCATGCAGCCTCGACCGCCTGCTGGTGATCCACCTGACCGACCCATGGTTCGACAGCGGCGAGGTCGCGCGGCCCCTGGGCTTCGTGGGCATGGACGAGCACCAGCGCCAGGCTTGGCACGACGCCATCGCCCTGGCGCGGCGCTGCTACACCGTCGATCACGTCGTGGAAGCCCCCATGGGCGCCCGGCTGACCTACCTGACCCGCCGAGACGACGTGGCGGACCTGCTCGCGGCACAAGCCACCAAGGCCGCCGCTTGGGCCAGCCACTCCAGCCCCGTACCCGACCCCAGCACCGCCGCCGCCGACCCCCTGCCCCCAGGCGCCTCATGCCCCCAGGGCATGGCGCCCATCCCGGGCGGCTCCTACGTGCTGGGCCCCGGCGCAGACATCGAGCCCATCGCCGACTACTTCACCCCGGATCGCACGGTGGCGCTCCCCGCGTTCTGCATGGACGTCTACGAGTACCCCAACCGGGTGGGAGAGCTCCCCAGGACCAACATCAGCTGGGAAGAGGCCCGCCTGACCTGCGAAGCAAGCGGGCGCAGGCTCTGCAGCGTCGATGAGTGGGAGGCGGCCTGCCGCGGCGTCCAGCGCTGGCGCTACAGCTACGGCGCCGAGTACGAGCCCACCCGCTGCTTCACCGAAGGCGCCCGCTACTTCGACACCCGCGACCTGCGGGCCATCGGCGACTTCCCCGACTGCGTCAGCCCCCAGGGAATCCACGACCTCAACGGGGGCGTGAGCGAGTGGGTGGCCGCCGAGCACCCCGGGCCCCCCTTCCCGCCCGATCCCAGCGCCGCCGACGAGCCCTGTCACGAGATCCTGGGCGGCACCATGTGGGGCGCCACCTACGGCCAGGACTGCATGAGCCGCCACTGGCATGCCACCGGACACAAGCAGGACGACGACGGCTTCCGCTGCTGCGCCGACCTGATCACCTCGAGCGCCGAGTAGAGCAGCGGCTCACCCAGCCTAGCTCCGTCGTCGAACCGCCAGGCCCAGGGCGAACAGGCCCATCAGCGAGCCACCCAGCAGGCCGCCGGGGGCCGCGCTGCAGTTGCACACACCGAAGCCGTCCTTGCCATCGTCGTCGCCTGTGTCGTCGCCAACGGGACCGGTGTCGTCGCTCTCCGGAGGCTCGGTGTCGCTGGTGTCCGTGTCCTCGGGGGGCTGGGTGTCCTCCGGGGTGGTGGTGTCGCTGCCGTCACAGTCCTCGTCGATGCCGTTGTCGGGGATGTCCGTGGCATCGGGGTTCACCGAAGCGTCGCCGTCGTCGCAGTCACCATCGTTCTCGGTGAAGCCGTCGCCGTCGTCGTCGTAGTCGTTGGTGCCCTCGTCCACCGTGCCGTCGCAGTCGTTGTCCACGCCCGTGCCGTCGCCACTGGCGTCGCCCTCGGGGGCGCCTGGATGCACGTAGGGGTTGGTGTCGTCACAGTCGTCGCCGCCGCAGTCGCCCTCGGCCCGGTAGCCGTCGCCGTCGGTGTCGCAGCAGAGATCCTCGACCCAGCAGTCGCTGTCGTCGCAGTCCACGTCGCCGTCCAGGTCGTTGTCCAGCCCGTCGTCGCAGTCCTCGGCACAGCCCGTGCTGGCGCTGACGTCGAAGCTCAGGGTGTAGCCTGGGTCGTAGACCGTGCCGGTGGCGGTGCCGTCGTCGGTGCATGGGCCCGAGGCGTCCTCGAGGTGCGCTGTGCCGTAGGCTTCGACCACCACGTAGTAGACCTGCCCAGGCGCACACTCGAACTCCACGCTGTCGTCCACGTCGTAGGGGGCCGTGGAGCCCATCAGGCAGCCGCCGTAGGGGTCGCAGCTGTCGTCCAGGACGTAGATGTCCAGGTCACAGGTCAGGTCGGTGATCAGCATGGTGACCGTGCCGGCCAGCTGACACTCGAAGCTGTAGACGGCCTCGCTGGCCACCTGGTTCTCGTTGGCGAAGGGCTCGCCGCAGCTGTAGCAGGCGCTGTCGCTGCACTCGCCCCCCAGCTTGCTGTCGGCGGCCGCGGCCACGGTGCCCGCGAAGCTGGAGGAGCACGTGAGCGCTCCGTGGACGGTCACATCCGCGGGGCAGGAGGCCTGTGAGACGGAGGCGGCGGCCAGGGCGAGGGTCAGGACGGAGAGCATGGAATCCTCCAGGCAAATCGAAGCTTGCGCATGTACGTCGCCGGGTTTCGGTTCGCAAGCGCTCGCCAGCCCAGGCCGGCTCGAGATAGCCAAATGCTAGACAAAGCCTAGGGAACGCGCATGGACTGGCTCAACTACCACCACCTGCTGTACTTCTGGACCGTCGCCCGCGAGGGCAGCATCGCGAAGGCGGCCGAGGTGCTGCTGCTGGCGCCCCCCACGGTCTCCACCCAGATCAAGGCCCTGGAGCACTCTCTGGGGGAGAAGCTCTTCGAGCGTCGCGGCCGCAGCCTGGTGCTCACCGAGGTGGGCCGGGTGGTCTTCAGCTACGCCGACGAGATCTTCGGCCTGGGCCGCGAGCTCATGTCCGCCGTGCGCCAGCTACCCACGGGGCGCCCCCTGCAGTTGGCCATCGGTGTGACCGACTCCATGCCCAAGCTGGTCGCGCGGGAGATCCTGGCGCCTGTGCTGGCCATGAACGAGCCCGTGCGCTTCTCGGTGCGGGAGGCCGACCTCGAGACCATGCTGCTCGAGCTGGCCAGCTGGAAGCTGGACCTGGTGCTCACGGACCGTCCCGCCCCCTCCTCCCTGCGGGTCAAGGCCTTCACCCACGAGCTGGGCCGCTCGCCGGTGGTGCTCATGGCCGCCCCGCCCCTGGCTGCGGCCCTGCGCCCTGGCTTCCCCGCCTCCCTGGACGGCGCCCCGGCCATCCTCACCACCGGCGAGACCGCCCTGCGCCGCACCCTGGACCGCTGGTTCTCGAGCCTCGGGGTGAGCCCCAGGGTGGTGGCCGAGTTCGAAGACCCCGCCATGATGCTGGTCTTCGCCGACGACCAGCTCGGCTTCCTTGCCGTCCCCAGCCTCATCGCCCAGCGCATCCAGGAGCGATCCAGCCTCGAGGTGATCGGCACGGTGCCCGACGCCGAGGAACGCTTCCACGCCATCACCGTCGAGCGCAAGGTGGCCCACCGGGGGGTTCAGGCGGTGCTGGAAGGGGCACGGACGCGGTTCGGAAACAGCTAGGAATATTCTAGCTCACTCGTCGAAACTATCTCCTTGTCTAACGACACGGGGGCGTGGTACTCCTGCACAGGCTGGAGACAACAGCGGGTATTGTAGTCGAAAAGCTCAACTTCGACGACCGGCACCCTTGCGTTCCCAACTCACGGATGGGCCCCATGGCCATCGTCGTCACCACAGATCTCGAGAGGAAGCACCGACGGGGGGCCCACGTGGTGCACGCCCTGTGCAGCGTGGACCTCCGCATCGAGCCCGGCGAGTTCACAGCGCTGACAGGCCCGCCCGGCTCGGGCAAGACCACCCTGCTCCACCTCATAGGGGGGCTCGACACTCCAAGCGCTGGGCAGGTGCGGCTGGTGGGCCAGGACCTGGCCGCCATGGGCAGAGCAGACCGTTCCAGGTTCTGCACCGAGCACCTGGGCTTCGTGTTCCAGGCCTACAACCTCATCCCGGTGCTGTCCGCCTATCAGAACGCCGGGCTCACGCTGTCGCTGCAGGGCTGCCCCGCAGCCGAGGGTGGGGAGCGGGCGATGCGGGCGCTGAAGGACGTGGGTCTCGAGGGCATGGAGCACCGCTGCCCCACGGAGCTCTCCGGCGGCCAACGGAGGCGGGTGGCCTTGGCCCGAGCCCTCGCGGGTGAGCCCGCCCTGGTGCTGGCCGACGAGCCCACCGCCAACCTGGACACCGCCACCGGCTACGCCCTGCTGGACACCATGCGGGAGTTCAACCAGCGCCAGGGGGTCACCTTCCTGTTCGCCACCCACGACCCCAAGGTCATGGAGCGCGCCAGCCGCGTGGTGCGGCTGGTGGACGGCAGGGTGGACGAGGATCTGAGGAAGTAGCCATGGCCGCCACCACCCCCGAGATCGAGCGCGGTGCCCGCCGCTGGCTGCTGCGGGAGAGCATGGGCACCGCATCCGTGCCCCTCATCCTGCTATGGAGCGCGGGCACGTGGTCCTGGCCCATGGCCTGGGTGCTCACCGGGCTCTACGCCGCCTGGGTCGGTGCCAACGCCCTGCTGCTGTGGCCAAACCACAAGAGCCTGCTGGCCGAGCGGGCCCAGAAGCGCCCGCCGGGGGTCAAGGGCTGGGACATGGGCATCATGGGGGTGGTCGGGCTGCTGACCATCGGCCGCTATGTCGTGGCCGGCCTCGATGTCCGCTTCGGCTGGGGGCCCGAGGTGCCGTTGGCGCTGTCCCTCGCCGCCATCCCCGTGGCCGCCGTGGGCTACGCCCTGGTGACCTGGGGCATGGTGGCCAACGCCTGGTTCGCCACCCACGTACGCATCCAGAAGGACCGGGGCCAGCGGGTGGCGACTGGCGGGCCCTACCGCTGGGTGCGCCACCCTGGCTACGTGGGCTCCATCCTCTTCGAGATCGGCTCTGGCGTGATGCTGCAGTCCTGGTGGGCCATCGGCATCGGTGTGGCCTCGGCCGCCCTGTTCCTGGTGCGCACGGCCATGGAGGATCGGACCCTGAAGGCGGAGCTGCCTGGCTACTCGGAGTACGCCAAGCGCACGCGCTACCGGCTGATCCCGGGGGTGTGGTAGCGATCAGGCCAGGACCAGGGTCTCGCCGCTGATGGCGATGGTGAGGTCGGTGGGCCAGGCACCACCGACCCCCAACTGTACGCACCCTCACAGCCGCGCCCTCCCCATCGTCACGCCGACCGTTCTCCGCCGTCATCGGTGCGTACGGTACAGGATGCAGCCTGCACCGAACCCCAACCCCTCTGTTGCTGCCACCTGGAGTCACCATGCGCACCACCACCCTCGTCGCCACCCTCGCCGCCTTCGCCATCCCCACCACGGTCGTCGGCGCCATCGCCGTGAACCAGGCTGCCGGAACCCTCGAAGGCATGGGCATCACGCCCACCCACGACTTCCCGGTCACAGCCTCCTCGTTCGACATCGCCATCTCCGACCCCGACGCCAAGGGCTTCCGCACCATCGAGGTCCAGGTCCCGGTCGAGGCCATCGACACCAACAACGGCGGTCGCAACAGCCACATGCGCGGCACCATCTTCGATGGCTACAAGGAGGCTGGCAAGAGCTTGGTGGTCTTCCAGGCCCGCACCGACTCCACGCTGACCGCTGGACCCGTGACCCTCGACGGCCGCCTGACCATCGTGGGCCAGGCCCGCCCCATCACGGTCACCGCCACCATCTCCGGCACGGACCCCCTGCACGCCAAGGGCGCGGCCACCATCAACCTGGACGAGTGGGGC
Organism: uncultured Pseudomonadota bacterium; assembly: GCA_937912125.1. Lineage (GTDB taxonomy): Bacteria > Myxococcota_A > UBA796 > UBA796 > JAFGLY01 > CALDOK01. The sequence continues at coordinate 39,269 of CALDOK010000023.1, read as the reverse complement.
ATCAGCACCCCGGGCTTCGGCCCCATGAAGGTGAACCCCCAGGTCACCATGGGCTTCGACGTGGAGCTGCCGGCCCCCGGCGCCACCGCGGAGCTCAGCCTGGCCGAGTGACGCAGGCTCGCTATCGCAACCACGCCAGGGCTCCGTGATCCCAGAGGATCCGGAGCCCGATGGCGATCAGCACCAGGCCTCCGAGCACGTTGGCGAACCTCGCCAGCCGCTCGAGCCCGCCCACCAGGCGACCCAGGTGCAGGCCACCGGCGGTGAAGCCCAGGGCCACGAGCCCGATGACCAGCGCCGCGACCCAGATGGACTCCCCCAGCACAGCCAGGGACAGACCGACCGCCAGGGCATCGATGCTGGTGGCCACGGAGAGCACCACCAGGGTCCAGCCACGGGTCGGGTCCCGGGGCTCGCGCTGCCCGTCACCCCCGCGCACCGCCTCCCACAACATGCGCCCACCCACGAACGCGAGCAAGACGAAGGCCAGCCAGTGGTCCCAGGACTCGATCATCGAGCGCACGGTGAGCCCAGCAGCCCAGCCCAGGACGGGCATCAGCGCCTGGAACAGCCCGAAGTGGAAGGCCAGGCGGAAGGTTCGACGCGGAGTGACCCGATCCAGGGTCAGGCCCGCAGCCACCGCCACCGCGAAGGCGTCCATGGCGAGGGCGACGGCGATGGCCAGGAGTGAGAGCAGAGTCATGGGACCCTATGCTTATCCTCGCCAGAGCGGCCGCGGACGCACCCTATGGCTCAGGGCAGCTCGAGCTGCAGCTGGAAGCGCTTGCCACCCTCGGGCAGGCTCTCGAGGTGGTCCAGGTGGACCGTGGGGATCTCGTCGTCCTGGGCCTGCGGGTTGTCTTCGAGGGCGTGCATGAAGGCGGCGATGTGCTCGCTGGCGGCCAGGGTGCCCTGGACCTTGCAGGTGTGGGGTGCCTGGGGGCAGGTCCAGACCACATCGATGGGGCGCTCACCCTGGGGCATGTCACCCAGGATGAGCTCGAAGCGCGCGAGCAAGCCGGGGTCGGGCATGATGCCGGGCTCGGCGGCGTCAACGGGTGCCACAGCGGGGCCCGGGATGTCCGGCTGGGACCCTCGCCCTGCTGGCACGCCGGGCGCCGCTGGAGGCACCGCAGCATCGGCGACCTCGTCCATCAGGTCTTCGGACAGATCCCCCGGCGCGATGCGCACGCGCTTCTTGGGGGGAGGCGGGTCGCCATCACCGCCCTTGGACGGGCCGAGGCCCACCACCAAGACCGCCAGCACGACGGCCACGACAGCTAACCCAGCGAGCACGATCCACGACCTCTTCATGGGACCTCCAGCGCTGGCATAACCCGCGGGAGACCGAACATTGCGTCAGTCGGAATCCTGCATTGCGGTCCGGATGACGTCCACATCGATGCGCCCCTGGACGCCCTGCACGGGCTCGCAGTGACCAATGGAGCGGCGCACCAGCTCGATGATCTGGTCCACCAGCGCGCGCTGCTGTTCGACCGGGAAGCTGGACTCGAGCTCGGGGTGGGCACAGAACTCGATGAGGTCCATGCCGATCTTGCGCTGGATGGCCAGGTCCATGCCCATCATCACCTGCGACAGCACCAGCTCAGCGGCCAGGTCCAGATCGAGGTCGGTGCGCACCTGGCCCATGGCCTGGCCCTGCTGCAGCAGCAGCTTCCAGTTGCGGCGAGCCAGCACCTGGAACTCGGCGATCATGCCCTGCAGCTCGGGATCGCCGCTGGGGTGCCAGAGCACCGCCGCGATGCGCGAGAGCTTGGGGTTGTTCAGCCCGAAGCGCAGCCCCGCGATGAACATGGCGGAGAGCTGCTCCCAGAAGTCGCCTGGTTCTGGCGGCGTGAGTTCCTTGATGGCCTCGAGCTTGCGCTGGCTGCCCACGTCGTACAGCAGCCACTTGAACAGCACGATCTTGCCGTCGAAGTACTGGTAGAAGCTGCCCTTGGCGATCCGGGCCTTGGCCACGATCCGCGAGATGGACGCGCCGGTGTAGCCCTTCTCGGCGAACTCATCGATGGCCGCGTCCGCGATGCGAGCGCGCTTGTCGGGAGGCAGGTTGAAGAAGGTGTCTTTGGGCATGGTGCTCATGGGGGCGACCATCACCGACGGTCGCCCCGGGATGACGGCGGCTAGTTCTTCAGGGCCTGGATGGTGAAGGTGCCCTCGGGGATCTCGACGTCGAAGTCGATCTCGTCGTAGACGATCTCGGTGAACTCATCGGGCTCGTCCGCCGGCACCAGCTTCATGCGGCCGGCGATCATGCGACCGTCGGCCTCCTTGTAGTCGGTGAAGCTCATGGTGCGGACCAATTCGCCGTCCTCGTCCCAGTAGGTGATCTCGGTGGGCTGCTCGTCGGGGCGCAGCTTGACCACGATCTTGCCCCAGACCACCGCGGCGTCTTCCCTGGCCACGCACTCGATGACGTACTCGCCGGTGCCGTCGGCCGCGGGCTCGGAGGTCAGGTCGAAGTCGAAGTCGTCGGCCATCCGCGATTCTTTCACCAGATCGTCGTTGGTGAAGTGGGAGCCCATCCAGGACCCGGACATCATGCCCGCGGGCACCTTCATGGTGCGGTCGACCTTGGGCAGGTAGTTCCAGATGTTGTCCTCGACCTTGAGGGTGGCCATGCCGGCTTCCTTGGCCGGGGAGAGGATCTTGGTCAGGGAGTGTTCCTCTCCCTGGGACCAGCCCTCCATGGTCAGGGTGCGGTCCCAGCGGGCCGTCTTGACGTGCATGGTGACCTTCGAGTAGCTCGAGGCGCCCTTGTGCATGTCGTCGGTGCCGTCGAGCAACGCGCGGGCGCGCGCCTGGGACTCCGTCTCGACCGGAGCGTCCTGGCCGTAGGCGGCCGTGGTGGCGAACAGCCCCAGGGCCGCGGCGATGGTGATGATGCTGTTGCGCATGGTCAGACCTCCTTGCGCTCGTCGCTGGATACCTTTCCATCCACTAGACGCACCAGCCGGCGCGCGCGTTCCATGACCCGCGGATCGTGGGTGGAGAATACAAAGGTGACGCCGCGCTCCTTGTTGAGCTTCTCCATGATGCCCAGGAGCTTCTCGGCGGTCTCGGAGTCGACGTTGGCGGTGGGCTCGTCGGCCAGCACCACCGCGGGGTTGGAGGCGATGGCCCGGGCGATGGCCACCCGCTGCTGCTGCCCGCCAGACAGCTGATCGGGACGACGATCCTCGAGGCCCTCGAGGCCCACGTCCTTCAGCAGCTTCATGACCGTCTCCCGGCGCTCCTTGTCGGACACGCCCTGGAGTGCGAGCACCGACTCGGCGTTCTCGTAGGCCGTGAGCACGGGCATCAGGTTGTAGGCCTGGAAGACGAAGCCGATGCGGTCGCGGCGCAGCTTGCTGCGACCCCCGCGCCCCAGGGCGGCCAGGTCATGCCCGTCGACCTTCAAGGTGCCGTTGCTGGGCACGTCCAGGGCGCCGATGAGGTTGAGGAGGGTGGTCTTGCCCGAGCCCGAAGGCCCGCAGATGGCGGTGAACTCGCCGGCGGCGATGTCGAGATCCACCCCGCGCAGGGCGTGGACGTCGATGCTGCCCTGGCGGTAGTCCTTGGTGACCCCGGAGATCTCGATGACGTTGGTGTTGCTCATGATGTACCTCAGACGAGCTTGATGGAGTCGACGGGCTCTACACGACCCGCCTTCCAGGCGGGGTAGAGGCCGGCGGCCAGGGTAGCGAAGATGACGCAGCAGACGATGAAGATGAAGCTCTCAGGGTAGAGCCCGCAGGGCATGACCATGTCGAAGCCCACGCCGCCCACAGAGACGTCGTTGCCCGCGTACATCTCGGTCATGTCGATGCCGTTGTCGGACAGCCACTTGTAGGGCCAGGCGGTGATGAGCCCCCCGAAGATCAGCCCCGTGATGGCCAGGAACACCGACTCCCACATGACCATGCGGAAGATCTGACCGGGGGTGTAGCCGATGGCCACGAGAATCCCGAACTCCCGCACCCGCTCCATGACCGACATGAACAGAGTGTTGAAGATGCCGGCGGCCACCAGCAGGCCGATGATGATGAGGAAGAACTTGCCGCCCCCCTTCTTCATGGCCACAAACGCGTTGAGGTCGGGGGCGACCTCGGCCCAGGTGGAGGCCTCGACGCCTTCGCCGAGCTTCTCGTCGAGATCCGCCGCGACCGCCGCGCTCCTGCGGTTGTCGTGCAGGTAGACACCCAGATGGGTGGCCTCGTCGGCTTCGTAGCCCAGCACCTTGCGAGCCTTGTTCAAGGGCAGCAGGAACAGGGAGGCGTCGCCCTGAGGGGAGCCGGTGCCGATGGTGCCCTTCAGGCGCCCCATGCCGGCCACGATCTCACCGTCCTTGTCCATCAGGGTGTAGACCACCTTGTCGCCCAACTCGGCGCCCAGGTTCGCAGCCAGCACCTTGCCCAGGATGATGCCCTTGTCGTCGGCGGTGGCGTACCACTCGCCCTCGACCAGGCCCTCGAGGAAGTGCAGGGTGTCGTCGGTCTCCATGGCGGGGTCGTAGGCGATGAAGCCCGCGCCGAAGCTGTCGTGGGCGGTGGCCACCATGGCCTCGCCCATGATGCGCTCGACCACCCGGTCGACCCGCACGTCATCGGCAGCCAGGCCCCGGAGCTCGTCGGTGGCGTGCACCGTGCGCCCCAGGCTGGGGGTGTCCAGGTACTCGTGGTGGTGGACCACCACGTGGCCCGAGCCCAGCTGAGCGGCCGTGTCCACGAAGTCGGAGAAGGTCATGTCCTGCATGGACATCATCAGCACGGCCATGAAGAAGCCGAAGGCGATGGAGACCAGGGTGAGGAAGGTGCGGCGCTTCTGCCGCCAGAGGTTGCGCCAGGCGATGGTCGCGAGCTTAGGTCCAGCCATCATGACCTCCTAGCGGTAGCGCATGGCGCGGATGGGGTTGATCCAGGCGGCCTTGAGCGCCGGAAAGAGCACAGCACCCATGGTGATGACCCACAACAGGATGATGGGTCCAGAGCAGCTCTGGGCAGAGTAGATGCCGTACCAGATCTCCGGCATGGCCACGCCCGCGGCGTCCATGCCCCCCAGAGCGCCAGCGTTGATGCCGTGGTGCTGTATGTACCACATGGCAGGCGTCGCCAGCAGGGTCCCGAGCACCGTGGCCACCCCGGCCTGAGTCGCCCCTTCCACCAGGATGACAGACAGCACCCGGATGGGCCCAGCACCGATGGCCTTGAGCACACCGAACTCCCTGATGCGCTCGAAGACCGCGGTGAGCATGGCGTTGAGGATCAAGATGCCCACGGCGATGTAGACGATCAGGTAGAAGACGAAGATCATGCCCGAGACCGACTGGAGCATCTGGGCCACGGCGGGCATCAGCTCCATCCAGGTCCTGACGTCGGCGTCGGGGGCGATGGCGCGGGCCTGATCGGCCACAGCGTTCAACTCGCCGTCACCCCGCCGCAGCACGATCTGGTGATCGCCCACAGGGACCACCATCAGATCCCGGAAGGTGCTCGAGTTCATCAGCACCGCCGTGCGGTCGGTACCCTGGGAGACGCCCTTGAGGATGCCCCGCACCTCGAAGAGGTCGTTGGCCATGGAGCCGTCGGCGGCCTGGCTGACCACCAGCAATTCGCCGCCCACCTTGACGTTCAGGGTCTTGGCCAGGCGCTTGCCCAGCACCACACCCTCTGGGTCGGCGGGGTCGAGCCAGGAGCCTTCGCCCACCGTCATGGACAGCTTGCTGACCTTCGCGTCGCGCTCGACGTCCAGGCCCCGCAGGGCCACGCCCGCGGAGAACTCGCCCGCGGCGCCCAGGCCACCGCCCAGCAGACGGGGCGAGGCGGCGATGCCCGCTTCTTCGAGCTTCGCCACGATGGCGGTGGAGTCTTCGATGACGGTGAACAGCGACGGGGCGGTGAGGTAGCCCTGGGCGTGGATCTGGATGTCGCCGATCTCGAGCTCGGTCACACCCTCTTCCATGTTCTTGAGATAGCCAGGGATGAAGCCTGCATACAGCAGCAGAACCCACAGGGCCAGGGTCATGGCGGCGATGGTGACGGCCGAGCGGCGCTTGTTGCGCCAGACGTTCCGCCAGCCCATTTTGAAGACGTTCATCGGGACCTCTGGAGAGAGACTCCACCACCGTATGACCGATCAGTCACACGCGCAAGAGGCCACATGACCGGGTAGTCACATGCTGATCTGGATCATGACCGATCGGTCACATCCCCGGATCCGTCCCCACCGCCCTGGCCCTACCCCCAGGCCCGCTCACCCCAGCAGGAGATCAGCACAGAGCGCTCGCGACAGCGCTTGCGATGCTCCCACAGGAAGATGCCCTGCCAGGTGCCCAGGGCCAGCTTGCCATCGCTGATGGGGATGACCAGGGAGGTGGCTGTGAGCGCGGAGCAGACATGGGCCGGCATGTCGTCGGGGCCTTCCATGGTGTGCCGGTAGATGGGATCGCCGTCGGGGCAGAGGCGCCGGAAGAAGGCCTCGAGATCCCTCCGCACGTCTGGGTCGGCGTTCTCCTGGATGGTCAGCGACGCCGAGGTGTGGCGCACGAAGAGGTTGCACATGCCGCGCACGATCTTGCTCTCGGTCACGGCCTCCACCACCTCCTGGCTGACGTCGTGGAGCCCGCGGTGAGGGACGGAGATGCAGATGGTCTTCTGGAACATGGGGTCTCTCCAGGAGCTCGAGGGGGCGGCAGCGACACCGACGGGGGCCTGCCATCCCGAGGATATCTCCTCACGATGGGGCCCGGGCGCCCCCACTGCGCGGGGCATGATCTCGGTCCGGGATCATGGGTGTGGAGCCCAACCGAAGCCAGGCCAGACGCCCTCGAGCCGACCCGGGACAGAACCGTGGACTCTTCGTGCTGCCAGGGATCGAGCCGCGCTGGCGCGAGAGGGGCCTGGCGATGTGACCGCGACCGGGCGCTGGTTCTCGGTGTAAGCTGGACCCGCCCCCTCCCGGGACGAGGTCCGACATGGCACCGCTGATCTTCGCTCTTCTCTTCACGGCCTGCGGCCAAGACGAACCGCCCCAGGACAGCGCCGCCCCGGACCCCGCCGAGGCACCGCTGGCCGGCGAGTGCCCCATGGCGCAGGATCTCGGAGGGTTCCTGGTGAGCAGCGAGGAAGGCCGGTCGGGAGTCGACGGCGCCGTGGCCGACGGCGTGGTGCCCATCAGCGTGCTCGAGCAGATCGCCTCCGAGGGCGACTGCCGGCTGATGCGACGCAACAACCCCTACTGCGACCCGGCCTGCGAGCCAGGCTTCACCTGCGACTTCGAGGGGGCCTGCCTGCCCTACCCCTCCAACCAGGACCTGGGCGCCGTCACCATCACGGGCCTGGCGGCCCCCGTCGAGCTGGAGCCCGTCTTCCCGGGCAACACCTACTACGACACCTCGCTGCCCTCCCCCCCATTCGACGCAGGCGATCTCATCACCCTCCGCATGCCGGGCGGCGCATATGGTCCTGCGACGCTGTACGGGGTCGGGGTGGAGGCCATCGTCCCGCTGGACGAGGAGTGGTCGGTCGAGGACGGCGTGGACCTGCTCGTCCGCTGGCAGGCCCCGTCGGGCGCGGTCAACCGCGGCGAGATCGCCCTGAGCCTGAACATCGATCAGCACGGCGCCACCCCGGGCACCCTGCTGTGCAGCTTCGAGGACGATGGTCAGGCCACGGTCCCCGCCGGGATCCTCCAGGCCCTGATCGCCACCGGCGTGACCGGCTATCCCAGCGGCGCCCTCGAGCGCCGCACCCAGGACCGGGTCGACGTCACGGCGGGCTGCATGGACTTCACCGTGGCCTCGCCCGCGACCGTCCGCGTCGACGTCGTGGGCTACACCCCGTGCGTGAGCGACGCCGACTGCCCGGACGGGCAGGAGTGCAACCTGGAGCTGCAGATCTGTGAAGAGATCAGCCGCAGTCCCCACTCAACCAGTAGTAGACGGTGACGATGGACTCGAAGGGCGGGTAGGCGTCCTCTTCGAAGATCACGGCGTTCTTGGCCGAGTCGTAGACCCAGCCCTCGCTGACCGGGACGCTGTCCACCGCGACCTGGATGCTGGACTCCATCGGGCTCCCCTCGAGGCGGAAGATGCCGCTGGCCCCCTCGAGGCAGGCGATGGCGATCTGAGCCATGTGGTTGTTCCAGTCCGCCTCGCAGACACTGAGAAAGGCGCCCCCGGTCGCGGTCACGGCCTGGTCGTAGTCGGTGAAGGGGTTCGCGCCGCTGCAGCCTCGGGGAATCGGCCCGGCGATGGCGTGAAAGACGATGTCGCTGGGGTCATCCTTGTAGGCCTGGGCCTGGCTGACCCAGTGGCCCCAGGACCCCCCGCTCGCCTCGTTGTCTCGCTGGATGGTCAGGAGGTTGAGGCGGGACTCCGACCAGCCCTCGGTCTCGAAGAGCCAGTCGCTGTTCGCGGCGATTGCGGCGAGCAGAGTGCGGAAGTTCGCGTCGTTGTCTCCGCCGTTGGCCCCCGGCGCGATCATCGCCAGGGCGGCGTCCGTGGCCTCCGCTGGGGTGAAGCTCTCGTCGATATACGCGTAGTCTCCATCCACGGTCCCGGAGACGCTCCAGACGAAGGCGGCGCGGTAGCTGGCGTGGTTGTCCTGCAGCGTCTGGAAGAACGTGGGCAGCGAGTCCACCAACTTCGCCGAGTGTTGATCCTCGGAGGACATGGGGATGGCGGTGTTGTTGACGTCCACGATGATCGTCGAGCGACCCTGCTCGCCGACGTCGAAGCTCAGGGTCCGCTCCTCGTCGACCACGCCGTCGCCATGCAGATCGGTGGTGACGACGCCGACGTCCGTCTCGAAGGACAGCTCGCTGAACGCCTCCCCCAGCTCGTCGGGCGAGAAGCGCACGGCCTGCTGGCGACTCTGGAACGGAGCGAGCACCCACGGCAGACCCTCGGGCGCGTCCCGGCTGTACCCCTCCGCTCCGTGCAGATCCACCGACACCACCTCCATGGGGGCGTTGCCCGTGTTGGTGAGGGTGAGCGTGAGCTCGTCCTCGCAGCCGATGCCGATCTCCCCGAAGTCGTAGGAGGAGGTGGAGATGGTGGCGATGGGACCCAGGGCTGTGCCGGCCACCGGCACCGTCACCGGCTGAGCGTCGTCGGGGGAGCCGCCCACGCTGAGGGACAGCGTAGAGTCCAGCGTCCCGGGGGCCTCCGGCGTCCACAGCACCTCGATGCGAACCGACGCCCCGGGGGGCAACATGGGCGCGTCCATGAGGGACAGCTCGAGCTCGTCCTCGGGATCGTCGCCCAGGTCGAGCACCAACAGGTCCGTCTTGCCCGTGTTGATCAGCGTGAACGCACCCGCCACGGCCTGGTCCGCCGGGGTCTCACCGAGATCCAGGGAGGTCGGCTGCACGACCCACTCGACCTCGCCCGGGTCCTCGGTGGGCACCGTCGCGGTGTCATCCTGCCCAGGCTCTTGGCCTAGGCCGCACCCTAATAGCAAAGCCCAGATCATCGAAGCCTCCTGCGAACAAAGATCAGTATGCGACAAGTTCGCACCGGCAACAAGCGCGCTAAAGTGCGGTAGACCCGAACCGGAGCAGACGATGCGCGCCACCCCCATGATCCTCTCCGCGTGGCTCCTTGGCTGCCCCGGGCCAGCCGAGGACTCCCAGGACAGCGCCCCCCAGGACGAGACCGACTCGCCGCACGACACCGACGACACAGGCGACTCGCCCTGCGCCACGCCCACCGTCACCTTCGAGCTGACCGACGGCGCCACCCAAGACCTGACGGACATGTTCCTGTCCGGCGAGTACGTGACCCTGGCGGTCCCCGGCACGCTCCAGGTCTGCCCCGGAACCTGGTACTCCCGCGTGCTGGTGCGCGCCGACGTCGACGTCGTGGGCCTGGGCGCCGGCCCCGGGGACACGGTCCTGTCGGGCGGCCTGAGCGGCACCATCCTGGACGTCGCGGGCCCCGCCGTGACCCTGTCCGTCCGCAACGTCACCCTGGATCGCGGCGCAGGGCTGGACGTGGCCCACAACTCAGGGGGCGGCGGCATCTACTGCGAGCAGGACGGCGCCGTGATCGTCTCGGACGCCGTCTTCTCGGCCAACGAAGCCAACGATGGGCCCGCCATCTACACCAACGACTGCACCCTCGACGTCACCGGCAGCGCCTTCCACGACAACACCGCCGAGGACGACGGCGGCGCGGTGACCCTATGGGACTCCACGGCCAGCTTCGATCAGGTCCAGATCCACGACAACCGATCGCTGGATGGCGGGGGCATGGCGATCTTCAACAGTGACGTCACGGCCACGGATCTGTCCATCGTCGACAACACCGCCACGGGCTTCAGCGGCGGCATCTGGCTGTACAACAGCACCATGGCGCTCAGCGACGGTGTCTTCTCGGGCAACCAGGACGACAGCGGCGTCTACGGTGGCGGCCTGCTGGTCTACGGCAGCGCGACCCTCGAGCGGGTCAGCTTCACGGGCAACTCCGCGCCGCTGGGCGGCGGCATCTTCGTCTACTACCAGGGGATCGTCCAGGGAACGGACTGCGACTTCAGCGCCAACACGCCCGAAGACATCTTCGCCTCGGACGGCACCTCCGAAGGCGGCGAGAGCTTCGACGCCGGCACGGGCACCTCGTTCACCTGCCAGGACAACGACTGTGAGCTGAGCCCGTAGCGGGCAGCCAGCGCGGCGCCCGCGCGGAGACACGACACGGGCGCTCCGGCGGGGCGCTCACTGGCAGGGCGATGCCAGGCCGACGGCCCCGCGCCAGATCGAAGGGCGGTGTTCGGCTACTGGAACGGGCTGGTCTCGAGGGGCTGATCACCAAAGGTCTCGGTGAAGACTGGCGGAGCGGTCTCGTCCTCGGAGCTCAGGGGGGACGAGAGGAGCTCGACGGTGACCCTCTCTTCTCCGCCGCCGCCCCCGTCGCAAGCGGCGGCCTCGGCGCGGAACTGCTGGACCTTGCTCGAGGCCACGGCGATCTTGCGGTACTCGTGCTCGGCGGTCACGAGCTTTCCGTCGGCGAGGGCTTGCTGGAGCAGCAGCACCGAGCTCTCCGAGACCTCGAGCAGCGCCCGCATGGTGGTCAGCTTCCTAGCGAAACACTGGATGGCCGCCATGTTCTTCTCGCGCTCGGCCGCTCCCACCAGCTGAGCGACCTCCTCGACCATGGCGCGCATGCCGTCGAGGGCCTGGGCGGAGTAGCGGAGCTTCTCCTCGGGGCTGGTCTGGCTGCTCTGCTCGATCCGCACGCCCACGCTGGGCTCCTGCGCCTGCGCAGCCAGCGGCAGCAACGAGACGGCGAGCAACAAGACGGCGAGCAACACTGTGACGAGGTGTCTGTGAGTCATGTACACGAGCTCCCTACCTGCACAGGTCAGGGGGTGATGTAGGTCGATGGAACGAGCCAACGACCGTGGTAGTGGGCTTTTCCCAGGCGTCGAGGGTCACTGGTCGCAGGAGGCCTGTCGTCACACACCTCCATGTGGCTGTAGTGGGTGTCAGCGTGCGAAGGGATCCGCGACGGGTCGTTCTCTCCTGGGGGCATCGCCCCGGCGAAGGAGGTGTCTCCCAGAACGGGATACCCCGGTGACACCGCGCGCTCACAGCGGTGTTGCCTGATCCCGGAGACCGCCTTGCCCCTCGACGTGGAGGCCTTCTACAGGAAGTACGGCCTGCTGGTGCTCTGCCGCTGTCGCGACCTGCTGGGTCAAGACGAAGCAGAGGACGCCATGCAGGACGTCTTCGTGCAGCTGGTGCGCCACCAAGGGCGCCTGCACAACGCGGCCCCCTCCTCCCTGCTCCTGCGAATCGCCACCAATGTCTGCCTCAACCGCATCCGCACTCGCCGCCGTCACCCCGAGGACTCGGAGCCTGGGCTGCTGGAGCGCATCGCCGCGGCGCCGGACGTCGAGGCCCAGGGCGCAGCCCGCCTGTTCCTGCGGCGAGTCTTCGCGGGGCAGCAGGAGAGCACGAAGGTGATGGCCGTGCTCCACCTGCGGGACGGCTGGACCCTCGAGGAGGTGGCCGAGCAGACCGGCATGTCGGTCTCGGGCGTGCGCAAGCGGCTGCGTGGGCTGAAGGCCTGGGTGGCCGAGCTGGAGGAGGTCGAGCCATGAAGCGCGACGAGCACACCTTCCCCGACTGGGAGCTGGCCATGTACCGGCTGGACGAGCTGCCTCCAGCCCGTGCCCAGACCCTCCGTGCCGCGCTGGCAGAGGACCCCGCCCTGGCGCAGCGGCTGGCAGCCATGGACCGGCGCGAGGCCGAGCTGATGGAGCGCACCCCGCCGCGGGTACTGGCAGCCCAGGTCACCGAGCGCGCCAGCGCGGCGCCGTCCGCCCCCGACCGCGCTCGCCGCCGCAGGAAGCTGTGGTGGTTGGCCGCCGAGCTCGCAGCCGTGGCGCTGGTCCTGGTGTGGCTGATGCCCTCGCCCATCCGCCAGTCCCAGATCCACCCGTTCCTCGACCAAGGCATCCGCGAAAAGGGCGTCGAGCCCTACCTGCGCGTGTTCCGCCAGGTACCCGAGGGCCTCCAGGAGCTGGGGCCCAGAGACCCGGCCAGCCCCGGAGCCCAGCTGCAGCTGGCCTACGCCGCCCTGGGCAGGACCCACGGAGCGGTGATCTCCATCGACGGCAGCGGCGGGGTCACCCTGCACCTGCCCCAGCAAGGCGCCCAGTCCAAGGCGCTGCTGCCTGAGGGCACCGTGGACCTCCCATCGAGCTACGTGCTGGATGACGCCCTTGCCTTCGAGCGCTTCTTCCTGCTCACGGCCCGGGAGCCCTTCGACCTGGCCCCGGCCCTCGAGGCCGCCCGCGTTCTGGCGCTGGACCCCAAGCGCGCCAGCACGGCCCCCCTCGACCTCCCTCGCTCCATCAACCAGGCGGACTTTCTGATCCTCAAAGCCACCGCCCCCTGATGTCCTGGCTCCTGCGCACTCTCCTGCTGCTGCTGGGCACGCTGTGCCTCGGGCCACGGGCCCACGCCCAGGACTCACCCCGACGCCTGGCGCTGCTGGTGGGGAGCAACGACGGTGGCCCCCGGCGTCAGCTGCTGCGCCACGCCCAGAGCGACGCCGAGGCCATGGCGCGGGTGCTGGTGGAGCTGGGGGGCGTGGCCCCCGCCGACCAGTTCCTGCTGCGGGACCCCAGCCCCGCCACCCTGCGCCAGTCCCTGCGGCAGGTGGAGCAGCGGGCCCTGAAGGCCGGCGCCGAGCAGGCCGAGGTGCTGGTCTACTACTCGGGCCACTCGGACCAGCACGGGCTGCTGCTGGGGGGCGAGCGCTACCCCTACGGCGAGCTGCGCAGCACCCTCGAGGCCCTGCCTGCCCGGGTGCGGGTGGCCATCGTGGACTCCTGCGCCTCAGGGGCCATGGTGCGCGACAAGGGCGGCCAGCACCTGCCCCAGCTGACCACGCGGCTGAGCAGCGACGTCCGCGGCTACGCCCTGCTCACCTCCGCCTCGGCGGACGAAGCGGCCCAGGAGAGCGATGCCCTGGGCTCGAGCTTCTTCACCCACTACCTGGTGACCGGGCTGCGGGGGGCTGCCGACGTCAGCGGAGACGGGCAGGTCACCCTGGCCGAGGCCTACGGCTACGCCTTCGACGCCACCCTGAGCGAGACCGCCCGCAGCTCCGGCGGGCCCCAGCACCCGGCCTATGACATGCAGCTGGCGGGCACTGGCGAGCTGGTGCTCACGGACCTGCACCGCACGGGCGCCAGCCTGACCCTGGCGCCGAGCGAGCCAACGCAGGCCTGGATCCGGGACGGCGCGGGCCGCCTGCTGGCGGAGCTCGATGGTGGTCCCGAGCACCCGGTGCAGGTAGGCCTTGCCCCCGGGCACTACCAGCTCACCCTGCGTCGCGCCGATCGCTGGGCCGAGCTTCGGGTGGAGCTGGCGGTGGGCGAGCGACTGCAGCTCACCGCCCAGGATCTCACCTGGCGTGAGGGCGCCCCCAGCGCTCCCCGCGGCGGCCGAGAGCGCCGCCAGGACCGAGGCCTGCTGCACTGGCCCCTGCGGGTGAACACCCTGCCCACCCGGGCCGATCCCCAGGTTGTGGAGCACGTGGCCATCAACCTGCTGATGGGACGCTCGGCCTATGTGCAAGGCCTCGCCCTGGGCGCCGGTGGGAGCATCGTGGAGCGGGACGCCCACGGCGTCTTGCTGGCGCTGGGCACCAACCTCGTGGGGGGCTCCGCCAACGGCCTGCAGATCGCTGGAGGTGCCAACCACACGGGCCGCCACGTGCGCGCCTGGCAGCTGGCGGGGGGCACCAACCTGACTCAGGGCTACCTGCGCGGCTTCCAGCTCGCGGGGGGCCTGAACCGGGTGCGAGGGCCGGCCGCGGGCTCCCAGCTGGCCGCCGCAGTCAACCTGGCCGGACATGAGCTGGCGGGCCTGCAGCTGGCCGGCGCCCTGAACCGCACGGCCGAACGAATGCAGGGCCTGCAGCTGGCCGGAGCGGTCAACCTGGGCGCGGCCACGGTGCAGGGAGCGCAGCTCGCCGGCCTCTACAACCAGGCTCCTGAGATCCAGGGCCTGCAGCTGGGCGCGGTGAACACGACCCGCAAGGTCCAGGGCCTGCAGCTGGGCCTGATCAACCTGGGCCGCGACGTCCAGGGCCTGCAGCTGGGCTTGGTGAACGTCGCCGAGACCGGGCGCGCCAGCGTAGGCCTCATCAACCTGGTGCGCGACGGACGCCACGAGATCCACCTGGTGACCACGGCCCGGGAGCCGGGCGGCATCGAGCTGCACCTGGGGGGCGATCTGGTCTACAGCCTGCTGGGCGTGGGCCTGTCCAGCCAGGAGACCCCGGCGTGGCGCTGGGGAATCGGAGGCGCGGTCCCCATCCACGCACACCGCGTCGCCATCGAGGCCCTGGTCGCCTTCTACGGTCCAGCCCAGCAGGGCAACGGAGAGGCCCTGCTGATCCAGCCACGCATGGTCTGGGAGTGCCCCCTGGCGGGCCCCGTGGATCTGGTGCTCGGGCCCAGCTGGGACCTGTGGCTGCCCATGGAGGGCAACACCGAGGCGGCCCCGGGCTGGCTCTGGCGCTGGCCCGGTCCCGACTGCACCGGCTGCTTCCGCCACGGGCCCGGCTTCGTGGCGGGGGTGGGCGTGGCGTTCTGACGGCCCACTGATCCCCCCCTTGCGGCGAGCGTGAGCGTTCCCACAGGGCCAGCCCGCTCGGGTACACGCGCGCTGCGGCGTGGGTAGCATGATGACCATGAGAGTCACACCCATGGAAGCACCATCCAAGCCTCGCTACGAGATTCATGACCAGATCTCGGAGTGGCTGGCTCAGATGCGCAAGGCGGCGGCCTTCCTCTACGGCGAGGCCACCAGCGCCGAGATCGCCGCTCTGGCGAACTTCTACCAGCGCGAGGTGAGGCCTCACTTCGCCTACGAGGAGCAGCGCCTGTTCCCCGCCCTGCGGCGGCTGGACCCCGCCCCGGAGCTGCACCAGGCGCTGGCCGAGTTCGAGCGTGAGCACGTGGTCTTGATCGAGAAGCTGGACCCGCTGATCGAGGATCTCCGGGCCATCGCCAAGGGCCTGCTGTCCGGGCCCCAGCTGGTGGACATCAGCCGCAGGGCCCGCCTGGTGATCGACCTGCTCCTGCTGCATGCAGCCCAGGAGGACGACGTGATGTTGCCCCTGTTCGAGCGCTACGGGACCGACATGCAGAGGGAGCTGGCCAAGGGCGACGCGATCTGATCCGAGCGTCGGCTCGCCCGACCTCGCCATCCCGGATCGTGGCGCGCTACTCTCCTCGTCCCCCTCCCGGTGACGGCCGTGCCCATGCTCCCTCTGACCCTGGCGGTATCCCTGGCGCTGGCGCCTCCCACCCGAGCGCAGGTCGCCGAGCTCACCCCCCAGACCACCCTGGCCGCCGCTGAGGCGCCGGGCTTCGCCCTGATCGAGGCTGCGCCGGTGGCGGACGCCCCCAGCGTGCTGCTCCGGGACGCCCACGTCATGACCGCCACAGGCGCGGTCTACGAGCGGGGCTGGGTGCTGCTCGAGGATGGGGTCATCTCCGCCCTGGGCGAGGGGGAGCCTCCCCCGGCGCCCGGCGTCGCCACCCTGAGCCTCGAGGGCCGCTGGATCACCCCGGGGCTCATCGACCCCCACTCCCACATGGGCGTCTACGGCTGGCCTGACGCCGAAGCCCACGACGACGGCAACGAGGTCACCGCCGTGATGACCGCCGGGGTCTGGGCCGAGCACTCTGTCAAGCCCCAGGACCCCGCCATCCAGCGCGCGGTGGCCGGCGGAGTCACCACCATCCTGACCATCCCCGGCTCCGCCAACCTGATCGGCGGGCGCGGGGTGGTGCTGCAGCTCGTGCCTGCCAGGAGCGGTCGCGCCATGCGCTTCCCGGGCGCCCCCGAGCACCTCAAGATGGCCTGCGGAGAGAACCCCAAGCGCTACCACGGCGACCAGGGACGTATGCCCAGCACCCGCATGGGTGCCATGTTCACCCTGCGGCAGGCCTTCCTCGAGGCCGCCGTGGCGCGCCAGGAGTGGGACGCCTGGGAGCAGGCCACGGCCGAGCCCCAGGGTCGCAAGAAGAAGGACGCCCCACAGCCCGCCGAGCCCCCCGAGCGCGACCTGGCCACCGAGACCCTGGTGGGCGTGCTGCGGGGCGAGATCCTGCCCCAGATCCACTGCTACCGGGCCGACGACATGCTTGCCATGCTGCAGCTGGCCGACGAAATGGGCTTCTCCATCCGGGCCTTCCACCACGCCACCTCGGCCTACAAGATCCGCGACGTGCTGGCCGAGCGCGACGTGGGCGCGGTGACCTGGTCGGACTGGTGGGGCTTCAAGATGGAGGCCATGGACGGCATCCCCCAGGGCGTGGGGCTGCTGCAGGACGCCGGCGCCCACGTCACCCTGCACTCCGACTCGCCCAGCTACGGTCAGATCCTCAACCAGGACGCCGCCAAGGCCCTGCGCGAGGCCCGCAGAGTGGGGCTGGACATCAGCGAGGACCAGGCCCTGGCATGGATCACCCTGCAGCCCGCCTGGGTCCTGGGCATCGACCAGCTCACCGGCAGCCTCGAGCCCGGCAAGCGGGCCGATGTGGTGGTGTGGAGCGGCCACCCCTTCGGCGCCACCACCCGGGCCGATCTGGTCTTCATCGAGGGAGCGCTGCGCTACGACCGGGAGCGACCCCAGACCTGGTCCGACTTCGAGCTGGGGCGGGAGGTGCAGCCATGAACGCCCTGCTGATCAGCCTGCTGCTCTCCACGGCGGTCTCCGCCGGACCTGGACCCTGCAAGGTCTTCACCGGGGGCACCGTCGCGCTGCCGGCTGAGGCCCGGGACGATCTCGAGGTCCTGGTGGCCGACGGCCTCATCCAGCGCATCGCTCCCCAGGTGGACCGCAGCTGGGACGGCGAGGCCTGTCGGATCATCTCCCTCGAGCCCGACGCCTGGCTCACCCCGGGGCTGATCCATGTGGGCAGCACCCTGGGCTTGTTGGAGATCGGGGGCGAGTCCTCCACCCACAACCACGACGCCGGCGGCGAGCCGGTGCGGGCCGCCCACGACGTGGCCGACGCCTACGACCCCACCAGCGTGGCGGTGCCGGTGGCGCGGCGCGAAGGCATCACCAGCGCCGTGATCGTACCCGGTGGCGGCATGGTGGCCGGGCAGGCCGCCTGGGTGCAGCTCGAGGGGCGCACCCAGGCCGACGCCGTGGTCCGACATGGCGTGGCCATGGGGGCCAGCCTGTCCGGTGGCACCCCCGCCGAGGGCCTGCGCCTGCTGCGGGAGTTGCTGGACGACGCCCGCGCCTTCGCGACCGACCGGGGCGCCTATGATGGGAACCGCAGCCGCAGCCTGGCCGCAGGTCGCATGGAGCTCGAGGCCCTGCAGCCGGTGATCCAGGGCAGGATGCCCCTGATCGTGGGCGCCAACCGCAGCGCCGACATCGAGGCCCTGATCCGCTTCGCCCGCGACGAAGAAGTGGGCCTCATCATCGACGGCGGCGCCGAAGCCTGGCTGCACGCCCCCGCGCTGGCCTCGGCGGGCATCGCCGTGGTGCTCAACCCGCTCACCCAGGACCCCAGCAGCTTCGACCAGCCGCACGCCCGGCACGACAACCCAGCCCTGTTGGCCGCGGCGGGCGTGCGGGTGATCATCACCAACCACAGCGCCCTGTTCGCCGGCCACCTGCGCCAGCTCGCCGGGCTGGCCTGGCGCGACGGCATGGACCACGCCCAGGCCCTCGCGGCCATCACAGCCACCCCAGCCCTGGTCTTCGGGCCCGAGGATCGGGGACGCATCGCCCACGGGGCCCGCGCAGATCTGGTGATCTGGAACGGCGACCCCCTCGAGCTCTCCAGCTGGGCCACAAGCGTGCTGATCGAGGGCCGGTCCGTAGACACCACCACCCGACACGACGCGCTGTTCGAGCGCTACCGCGATCTGCCGGGGCTGCCTCTGCCGGCGCTGCCCTTGCCCGCCCCACCCTCGCCCACACTGGCCTCACCCACTGGAGAGTGACCATGCAGCTACGCTTCACCACCTGGCCCGAGGTCGAGGGCTACCTGGCCACCCGCACCGACATCCTGATCCCCATCGGAGCCACCGAGCAGCACGGCCCCTTCGGGCTCATCGGCACCGACAGCCTCTGCGCCGAAGGGGTGGCCAACACCGCGGGCGAGCGAGCCGGCATCCTGGTGACGCCCGTGCTTTCGGTGGGCATGTCCCTACACCACCTCGCCTTCCCTGGGTCCATGTCCCTGCAGCCCAGCACCATGATCGCTGTGCTGCGCGACCTGGCCGACTCGTTGGCCCACCACGGCTTCACCAGGCTGCACTTCGTCAACGGCCACGGCGGCAACATCGCCACTGCCCACGCGGCCTTCTCGGAGATCCATCACCGTCACCCACAGCTGCGCTGCCGGATGAGCAACTGGTACGAGCTGCCAGCGGTCGCCGGCCTGGTCAAGGCTCGGCTGGGCGACAGCGAGGGAGCCCACGCCACCCCCAGCGAGCTGTCCCTGAGCTGGGCCCTGCACCCGGAGCACCAGCGCCAGACCGCGCCCCAAGCCGGGGCCGCTGTGATGACAGGGTTCTGCGGTGCCGAGGACTTCCGGGCCCTCTTCCCCGACGGCCGCGTAGGCGCCGACCAACACCGGGCCAGCGTGGCCCTGGGCGCCGAGCTGCTCGAGGCCGCCGCGGGCGAGCTGCTGCGGGTGCATGAGGGGTGGCTGGGAGCGTAGGAGCGGAGATTTCGCACGGGCGGTGGTCGAGGCGGACCAGGATCGGGGTTCCGGAGGCGGATCGCCCCAGATGGTCCGTCAGAGAGGACCAGGATCGGCGTTCCGGAGGCGGATCGCCCCAGATGGTCCGTCAGAGAGGACCAGGATCGGAGTTCCGGCGGCGGATCGCCCCAGATGGTCCTGGTGTCAACGTCGTGTGGCTACCGCCACCCTCTCCTCGAGAGCCAGACGACGGAGCACCACCTCCTCCAGGCCCTGCGCCCCCGGGTGAGCCACCATGCGGCGGCAGGCCCGCGGGGTCACACCCAGCTGCCAGGCCAGCTCGGACATGGTGATTCCTGCTTTCTTGGCCAGTGAACAAGCCGCGCGTCGAGCGTCGGCCGCGCCGCGTCGCTTGCTTCGCAAGCGGGGGTCCGAGCATGTCGCGGCGGCGGCAGCGCTCAACAGCCGCGCGGGGCCGAGGGTACGCACCGTGTGCAGGTCCATGGGCTCCAGCCGTGCCTCGGGAAGTCCCACGGCGCAGAGGGCGTCTGCCTGGGTGGCACGCGGCAGCGCCTCCATGATGCGCAGTCGCAGGCCTGGGAGGCGCCTGGCACCGACGAGGTCGGGCAGGCAGCCCCCTTCCCACAGCGCGGGATGCACGAGCAAGTCGTGCTTGCTCGGTTGGCGCAGGACGTAGTCGAGCAGGGTCTGCATGTGCTTGCGCCCCTCGACTCGCCGCACATGGGTCGGGTTCACCTCCACCGCAGCCAGGGCCCGGACAGAGCGGGTCAAGGCTCGCACACGGGGTTGGAGGGTGCGCTCATCACAGACGAGCACCACATGCAGGTGATCGTCCACAACGCAGAACAGGGCCAGGTCGTCGCCCAGGATCTCCACCAGCTTCCTCACCGCCTCGCGGGTGTGGTCAGGGCTGGGGAACAGGGCAAGGCGGGAGACAGAGCTGATGTTCAGGTGCCAGGGTCGCATGGGTCCTCCAGAGGTGGCCCCGGAGGCTTCCGCAAGCAACGTGCCATTCGAAACCAGGCGTTCGAAGGTTCGACGCGCCGACGATCGTCGAAAGTTCGACGTCCGTTTCGACGATCTTCGACACCCCGAGGCCCTGACGGCTTCGATCAGGTTGAGCACGAGCAACACCGCGAGGGCGCGCTCGATGCTGACCATGGAGGTGAGGCCCCGCCGCGCCACGATGCCAAGCCCCCTCCCACAGAGGGTGGCCGCGCGGCGACGAAGGGTCAAGCGGCACGCTGTCCCCTATTTTTTGACGTCCGGTTCTGTGCGTAGCACCACAGCTACGGACGCCCTGACAGGTGGAGACACGAGCCGCGCCCATCCCGTGGTAGACGGGATCTTCGCAGGAAGCCAGAGCCGGAGCCGATCGCGTGAACCCTCCTCGCCAGCGCAAGAAGAAGACCGTTCGCCTGTTCGACAGTGAAGGATCGCCCATCGACCTCGACAGCGTGCTCGCGTTGATGGACGCCTGGTCCGACGCGGCGCTGCTGGTGTCCGAGGGGCGCCAGGTGTTGGCCACCAACGCCCCCTTGCGGCGCTTCCTGGGGGCCCATCCGGACTCGGTCATCGGGCTGGACGCCTACGATCTGCTGTTTCCCGACGGCGGCGCACCCGAGCCCTGCCCCGTGGAGCTGGCGGCGCAGGAGGGGCTCGAGCGGCACACGGCCATGTGGGAGCGCGAGGACACGGGCCGCTGGCTCGAGGCCAGCGTCACGCTGACCCCGTACCTCACGCGCAAGAAGAGCCGGGTCTACCTGTTCCGCCAGAGGGACGTCAGCGAGCGCGAGGAGGTGCTGCGCCAGAGCAAGCTGCGCACCCAGGAGCTCGAGGCCCTGCGCGATCTGCTGCTGCTCGACCCGGAGTTGCCCGTAGGTGTGCTGCTGCAGCTGGCCCTGGAGCGGCTGGTGGATCTGTCCTGGCTCGGCGTGCAGCGAAGGGGGGTGGCCTTCATGGCCGACGTCCACGGCGACCTGACCATGCAAGCCGCAGTGGGCCTGAGCGCCATCGCCACCCAGCTCTGTCAGCGAGTGCCCCGAGGCACATGCCTGTGCGGCCGAGCGTCGGCGAAAGGAGATCTGGTCTACGAGGCCGAGCTCGGGCGCGACCACAGCCGCCGCCACGCCGAGATGCAACCCCACGGCCACTACTGCGTGCCCTTCTCCACAGACGGGTGCTTGCTCGGAGTGCTCACCTTCTACCTGCCCGCCGGCCACCGCCGCTCCCGCCGCGAGGAAGCCTTCCTGCGCTCCGCCGCCGGCGTGGTCGGCGTGATGGTCCAGCGGGCCCGCGCCCGCGATGATCTAACGGCCGAGCACCAGCGTGTGGCTGACACCCTGAGAGCCTCCATCCGCACCATCGGGCTCATGCTCGAGGTGCAAGACCCCTTCACCGCCGCGCACCAGCAGCGCGTGTCAGAGCTGGCCTGCGCCCTGGGCCATCAGCTGGGTCTGGACGAGGATCGCCTGCAAGGCCTGGCCCTCGCTGCGTCCCTGCACGACATCGGAAAGATCGGCGTGCCGCGAGACCTGTTGAGCAAGCCCGAGACCCTCGAGCCCCACGAAGAGCTTCAGCTGCGCGCTCATGTGGAGCTCGGCCACCGCTTTCTCACGGCCGCCGACTTCGCCTGGCCCGTGGCGGCCATGGTGCAGCAGCACCACGAAGCCTGGGACGGCAGCGGCTACCCCCAGGGCCTGGCCGGCGAGGGCATCCTGCTCGAGGCCCGCATCATCGCCGTGGCTGACAAGGTCGAGGCTGTGGCCTCCCCCCGCCCCCACCGCAACGCCGGGGGGCTGGCGGCTGGCGGCGCCGCCTTGCTGAGGGGCCGCGGCGCGCAGTTCGACCCCCAGGTGGTCGAGGCCTTCATGGTCCTGATGGGCCAGGACCGCCTGCCGGGATGGCTCGCGTCCGGGGCCGAGTAGCGCGCAGAGCTTCACTCTGTCGGTCAGCGGGGCGTTGAGCCGCGGAGCTCCGCTCCGTCGGTTCGAACGCCCCGGGCAAAGGCCGCTCTGTCGGTCTTTGCCTATTTTGCCACCTGGGCGATCGGCTCATCCACAGTGGGCACCGACATCACCTCCAGCTCGGCCAGGTAGTCCCGGTTGTCCACCTGCCACTGCTTGTTGATGCGGCTGGCGTAGACCGCGATGATCAGGTCGCGGATGCTCCACCGCATCAGGGTGGGCCACAGCTTGTAGTACCGATCGTGGCCCACCATCTGCCAGCGCTGCAGCTCAGCCGGGCTGACGCCCACGGGCTGGAAGGCCACATGGTGGGCGTCGTAGCGGTTCCAGTCCCGGGTCAGCAGGCGCCCCTGATCCTCGAGCTCCCGGTAGGTGCGGCTGCCCGGCAGGGGCGTGAGGATCAGGAACTGAACCGTGGACAGGGCCAGCTCTCGGGCGAAGGTCACGGTGCGCTCGAGGGTTCCCTCCCCGTCGGTGTCGAAGCCGAAGACGAACATGCCATGCACCCGGATGCCCACCTTGTGGATCCTGCGGATGTGCTCCCGGGTCTGCTCGAGGTCCTGGCGCTTGTCGGCGGCGTCCAGGCTGTCCTGGTTCACCGACTCGAGGCCCAGGTAGACCTGGATGCACCCCGCGTCGCGCATCTCCTGCAGCAGCTCGGGATCCCTGGCGATGTCGGCCCGCACCTGGGCGGACCAGTGCAGCTTGCCGGGCAGGGTGCGCAGCATGGCGACGACCTCGCGGGCCCGTGCAGGGCTGGCCGCGAAGTTGTCGTCGTAGAAGAAGATCATGCTCTTGCCGAGATCGTAGCGGAGCAGCTCGTCCCGGACACGCTCGATGGAGCGGTAGCGCATGCGGCGCCCGAAGGTGGTGGTCACCGAACAGAACGAGCAGTCGTGGGGACAACCCCGGCTGGTCTGCACCGGGATGATCTTGCGCATACCCAGCAGGTTCATGGCCCCGAAGCCCTGCACGAGGGTGAGGTCGGGAGTGGGCCAGCGGTCCAGATCCGGCTGCAGGGCCGCGAGGGTATTGTGCACAGCCAGGCCGTCTCGCAAGAACGACAGGTTGGGCACCGCGTCCAGGGCCAGCTGCCCATCGAGGGCACGGATCAAGGCCGGCAGGGCCTCCTCGCCCTCGCCACGCACCACGTAGTCGGCATGCTCCAGGCCCTCGTCCGCCAGATGGGTGACGTGGGGACCGCCCAGCACCACCCGCTGGCCACCAGCCCGCAGCTGATCCGCCAGCTCGAAGGCGCGCATGGCGGTGGGCGTGATGGCCGAGATGCCCACCAGGTCTGCCTGGCGCACCAGATCCAGGTCGAAGGGCCGCACCGCCTCCACCATCACAGAGACCTCGAAGCCCAGCTCCCGCAGGATGGTGCCCAGCAACACCACGCCCAGACGTGGCAGGCCAAAGCGGCTGTAGATGTGGACGCCGGGGGCTTCGGGCTCGAGGAGGACGACACGACGGATGGGCGCGGGCTGCGAAGACGGGGACTGCATGGGGCTCTCGAGGGCGCGAGTGGATCAGGCAACACCGCCCCCGCGCGGCCGTGTCACTCGCCCGGCGTATACTCCTCACAATGCGCTCCACCCTGCTCATGTTCCCGCTGATCTTCGCCTGCGCCGCCTGCCAGCAGAAGCTTCCGGTGGACACCAGCCCGGAGGCAGACACGGACGCGGATGGGGACAGCGACTCGGACACGGATGCCGATGCGGACGCGGACGCGGACGCCGATGCCGACGCGGACACGGACACGGACACCGGCTCCCCCCTGGTCATCGAGTACCCCACACAGCGCGTGGGCATGTTCTACCTGACCTGGCACGCCTACGCGGCCCAGGCCGTGGCCAGCCTGGACCCAAGCCAGCGCGTCGTGGTCGAGGACGTGATCCGCGACGCCTGCCTGGGCTTCGCCGACGTCATCCACGACCACGGCCTGTACAGCGCCGCCCAGGCCTTCCACTACCACAGCGAGCCAGAGCCCGGCTTCTACTGCCTGTACCGGGCTCGGGACGGCGAGGACGGGGTGTTGGACGACTGCGCAGACATCACCGCCACCGCCACGACCCACGCCCAGCAGCTGTGGGACGCCGGGGTGGACTTCGTCTACGTCGACCTCACCAACTTGCCCGGGTACTCCGACTTCGGCGACGCCCTGGGCCTGCGGCCCTTCGAGGTGCTGCTCGAGGAGTGGGCCGCCCTGCGTGAGGCCGGCACCCCCACCCCCCAGGTGGCCGCCTGGGTCCCGGCCTGGCCCGGCCAGGACGACCCCATGGTCACCCACCTGCTCGAGATCTACGCCCAACCCCGCTACGCCGAGCTGCTGCTGACCCATCAACCCACCGGCCAGCGCGTGATGTTCCTGGTGGACGCTGATGGCGCCAGCTCCGACGCCACCCTGGTGGCCTCGGTGGAGGCCGCGGGCATCCTGCCCGTGCGCCTGTGGGGCAACCTGAGCGCGACCGCCCTGGCCTCGGGCGTGGCCGGCTGGATGCAGCCCTGCACCAGCAGCGGCAGCTTCACCACCCTGCTGGCCCCCGCCACACCCTGCGACCAGGGCTACAGCAGCACCACCCCCATCGGCACGGTGCTCTCGGCCAGCGCAAGCTACCAGATCGGCTACGCCAGCCTGCCCTTCCAAGCCAGCGGCCGCCAAGAAGGCCTGACCCTGATGAAGCAGGTGGAGACGGCCTACACGGTGCAGCCCGACTACCTGCTGCTCAACGCCTGGAACGAGCACATCGCCCAGCCCCAGGCCAACCCCTACGCCGCCAGCCTGGGGGGGCTGCGCCGCAGCATGGGCGTGACCGACATCGAGGACGCCGGCGCCGACTGGCTGTGGGTGGACATGTACGGCAGCGACCTGAGCCGGGACATGGAGCCCACGGTCCAGGACGGCGGCGTGGCCTACGCCCTGATGCAGAGCTGCCTGCGGGTCTACCGGGCCTCGGGCACCCGCGGCTGCGAGCACCCCGACGCGGCGAGCGAGGCCTGCTGCGATCTGGGCTCCGGGCTGCTGACGGTCCACAGCCTGCGCCTCAGCGGCGACAGCACGGGCACCACAGCGGACCACCTCCCCACCATCAGCGCCAGCGAAAGAGCGAGCCTGGTGGGCTCGGGCTGGGACGAGGTCTGCAACCCCCACTACGGCCCGCCGGGGCTCTGCGGCGGTGGTGCCACCGGCGACGGTCCCTTCCTGCTGTACGCCGACGGCGGCGCCGACCGCGCGGCCTTGTACCGCTGCTACACCGGCGTGGACCACTTCATCAGCACTGACCCGGCCTGCGAAGGCACCACCACCGAGGGTCCCCTGGGCTTCGCCTCCACGACTCGCTCGAGCGCCACGCCCCGCCCCCTGCGCCGTTGCTACAACAGCAGCGTACAAGCCCACTTCCATTGGCTGGACGAGCACTGCCCCGCTGGCGTCTCGGAGGAGGCGATCCTGGGGTATGTACACTGACCCTGGGCTCTGGCGCTGCTCGAGGCCTCCACCCTCGCCGCAGGGCCGATGGCCACGGACAGGCAGGGGCTACTCGACCTTCGAGTGGAGCTCACCCAGGTGGGCGCCGACCGCGACCCGCGCGGCCAAAGCAACAAGGCCGAACGCCTGGACGAGAGACAACACAGCCGCGCATGGGTTGAGCGACGCCAGCGAGCGAATCCTGGTGGAGCCCCGGGAGTAGCGACGAGCGCCCGACCTCGTCCCTCCCCGCGGGATAGTGCCCCGCATGATCATCACTACATCTTCCGCCCTCGCCGAGTTCTGCAGCGCGCTGCGCACCGCACCCTACATCGCTGTGGACACCGAGTTCATGCGCGAGAAGAGCTACTATTCCAAGCTCTGCCTGGTGCAGGTCGCCTACGGAGAGCATGCCGCGGCCATCGATCCACTCGCCCGCGGGCTGGACCTCTCCCCCCTGCGCGAGCTGCTCTGCGACCCGAACATCGTGAAGGTGCTGCACTCGGCCACCCAGGATCTCGAGATCTTCCTGAACAAGATCGGCCAGGTGCCCGCGCCGGTCTTCGACACCCAGATCGCCGCGTCGGTCTGCGGCATGGGGGAGCAGCCCGGCTACGCCAAGCTCGTCTCGTCGATGCTGAAGATCCAGATCGACAAGGCTTCTCAGGTCACGGACTGGTCGCTGCGGCCCCTCACCGACCGCCAGATCGAGTACGCCCTGGCCGACGTCACCCACCTCTGCGTGATCTACGAGAAGCTGGTGGAGCGGCTGGAGTCCACCAAGCGCAGCACCTGGGTCGCCGAGGAGATGGAGGCGCTGCTGGACGCGTCCCGCTACAGCGTGCTGCCAGAGCAGGCATGGCGGCGCCTGAAGATCCGGCGCGCGAAGCCCAAGACCCTGGCGGTGCTCCGCGAGCTCGCGGCCTGGCGCGAGGAGGCGGCCATGGACCGCGACATCCCCCGCAGCTGGGTGATCCGCGATGACGCCCTGCTGGAGATCGCCCACAGCCTCCCCACCAACGCAGACGAGCTGGCCCGGGTGCGAGCCTTGAGCAAGCAGGTCGCCCAAGGACACGACGGCCACGCGCTGCTGGACGCCGTGCAGCGGGCCCTGGCCTCCCCCGAGGACAGCTGGCCCAAGCTCCCCCCGACCCCCAAGCGGCTGAGCGGGCACGAGTCCCTGGTCGCCCTGCTGCAGGCCCTGCTCCAGCAGCGCTGTGAGACCCACGACGTGGCGATGCCCGTGGTGGCCAGGCGATCGGATCTCGACCGGATCGCCACAGAGGACAACCCCGACGTGCCCGCCTTGGCAGGCTGGCGCCGGGTGGTCTTCGGCGCCGACGCGCTGGAGCTGTGCGCAGGGCGCCTGGCCCTCACGGGGGGCGCAGGCCGCGTGGTGGACGTGAGGACGGTTCCAGAGTCCTGAGGCGCGCGACCCGAGATCGGGTGGATCTTCCGACGGCGACGCTCCCACAAAGGGCCCGCATCCCTGGCGACGAACAGGTCGGGCCCAGCGCGGGATCGGGCTCTCACCAGCCCCGCCCCGAGACCGACGAAGCTGTGTTATCAGGGCGCGTGGAGGAGCCATGACTTCGTCTTCGAGGCCGGGGATCGCCCCCCTCATCGCATCGGTTCTCGGTCCCGTGCTGCTGCTGCTCGCAGCCTTCTTGCTCGTCAACGGCGGCGATGACGACGAGCTGTCCGAGGATGCGCTCCTGGTGGAGCAGCAGCTCGCCCAGGAGCAACCCCGGGTGCTGTTGCTGGGCGCCTCCACCGTGGCCCAGGGCGTCGACGCGTCGGTCTTCGGCGCGGCGCTGTCCGACCAGCCGGTGGCCGTGTCCAAGCTGTGCAAGGGCGGCTCGCGACCCGCCAACTGGTACGTGCTGCTCAAGAACCGCGTCTACAGTGCCGGGCTGAAGCCGGAGCTCGTGATCATCGGCGCCACTCCGCGCTGGTTCTTCCACACCGGCGTCGAGACCCAGGCCGCCAAGGAGGTCATGGCCGACCACCTGCAAGGCTACGACCCAGTGGTCTCCCAAAAGGCCTACGGCAAAGAGCGCACCACCCCGCTGCAGCACAACATGGAGCAGACCCGGGTCCATGCCCGCT
This sequence comes from uncultured Pseudomonadota bacterium, assembly GCA_937912125.1. GTDB lineage: Bacteria > Myxococcota_A > UBA796 > UBA796 > JAFGLY01 > CALDOK01. The sequence goes on along the minus strand of CALDOK010000023.1, from coordinate 11,511 downwards.
CGGGCTTCCAGGACTGGGTTCGCGAGGTCAGCGTGGGCCTGCTATTCGGCGAAGGCGACGGCAGCCTCAGAGAGCAGGGCGCCGGCGTAGCCGAGCCCGCCCTCGAGCGTGTCTTCGGCACCGAAGACGCCGTGGACTTGACCCTGCACAGCCGCGTCATCCCCATCGTCGAGCACGAGGTAGCCGACCGCAAGGCAGGCACCGAGGCCGGCGGTATCCAGGACACCTTCATCCCCGATCTGGTGCAGCTGGCCCACGACAACGGCTCGAAGGTGATCTTCGTGTCCTTGCCCTACCCCGAGAGCTCCCGGGCGCGGGAATCGGTGGACCCGGCGACCTACACCGAGCTGGTGCGCACCCTCAACGAGCTCGGCGCCGGCTGGCTGGACCTGCAGGACCTCGACTACGACAAGCTGCTGTTCATGGACGACACCCACCTCAACGCCAAGGGCCGCGCGCGGTTCTCCAAGGAGCTGGCGCAGAAGCTGCGCGAGCTGGACATCCTGGGCGGCCAGGCCATGCCCAAGGCCGTCGAGCCCTTCTACGTGGAGTTCACGGCCCGGCGCGAGGGCAACCCCGAGCCCCTCACCGAACCCTCCCTGGCCCCCTGGCCCAAAGACCCCACCCGGCTGGTCGGGCACATGCCCATCTACCAGGCGTTCAGCAACAACGGCACCCGCAACGCAGGCCTGGGCTCCGCCTCCCCGCTGATGGTGCTCGAGGACGGCAAGCCGATGGTCCGCGAGCCGGCGTACAGTCCCGACTCCCCCCTGGGCACCTTCGTCCACACCTCCGGCTACCTCCACGTCGCGCCGAGCACCCCGGAGCTGCTGGCTTCCCCGGCGGGCCACTACACCCTGGCGCTGACCGATGAGCTGTCCGTCGAGAACACCTGGGGTCCCGTGTACTGGATCTACCCGGGCACCAAGCTGCACTTCGACTTCCCAGCGTGGCAGGACACCCCTATCGGCGCCACCCTCCAGCTGGTGATCTCTCCAGTGGGACCAGGCCAAGCCCAGCCTCAGGCCAACATCGCGGGCCAGCCAGTGACCTTCACCCCCAGCGGGTCCCTGTTCCTGGCCGAGCACCAGCTCCCCATGCCCACCACCGACTGGTCCGTCGAGATCGAGGCGCCCGCGGGCGGCCCCATGCTCACCCTGCGCTGGCTCCAGATCGCCACAGAGCGGGGCTCCATGGACATCGTGGGCGACGAAAAGGTGCTCTTGCCCCCCAGCGTCACCCTGTTCCTCAACGCCCGCAAGGGCGATCTGAGCTCCGAGGGTCCGCGCATGGAGGTGCCCCTCGAGGCGCTCGAGCCCCACGCGCGCTTCCCCCTGGCCAGGACGCCCGCGCCCGAGCTCGACATGCTCTCCCACAAGGCCGTGGGTGCCCTGACACCCTGCGCCGACTGCTCGCCCCTGCGCGTCATCGAGGCCGGCCAGCCCTTCGGCCCCGCCACCCGCAACTGCTTCCTGCTGCGCCAGAAGCAGGCCTTCGAGGGCGCGTGGTGCCAGGAAGAGAGCACCGTGTTGTTCGGCTCGAGCGATGGCAGCCAGCCCGGCCAGAACGGTCGATCCTACTCCGTGGGCCTCAGCGACGAGCGCTGGATCCTCGGGGGCCTGTGGGTCTACCCGGGCGACACCAGCCAGATGTCGTTGATCGGCTACCAGATGGTCCAGCTCACCGAAGGCGCCTCGCTGCTCAGGATCGAGGGCATCCACATCGGCGGAGACCCCACCGCGACCCTGGACATCACCATCGAAGCCGACGGCCAGTCCATCCTGCAGCGCTCCGTCACCACCGAAGAGCTCGATGCGGGCGTCGTCGAGATCGCCCTCGATTCTCCCATGCCCGCCGGCACCCGCAACACCGTCCTGCGCGTGAAGGCCGCCCCAGAAGCCCCCTACTTCTACATCACCAAGGCCGACCTCCAGCAGTGACGCTCCGGTCCCGCCCCAGCCCCCCCCTTCCAGGCATCGCTGACCCAACGCCCATCGGCCCCCAGGAGACACCGTGTCCTTCGTTCAGCTGGAATTCCTGTGGTTCTTCATCATCGTCCTGGCGCTGTACTGGGGTCTGCGGAACCGCAAGGCCCAGAACGTCCTGATGATGGGGGCCAGCGCCATCTTCTACGGCTGGGTCCACCCTTGGTTCCTGATCCTGCTCTACTCCTCGGCGGTGCTCGACTACAGCCTGGGCCACGCCATGAAGCGCTGGCCCGAGCGCAAGAAGCTGTTCCTGGTCCTCAGCATGTGCGGAAACCTGGGCATGCTCGGCTACTTCAAGTACTTCGACTTCTTCATCGAGAACGTCATCGCCGCGCTGCAGGCCGCCGGGGTCACCACCGACCTCACCACCCTGGGCATCTTCCTGCCCGTGGGCATCAGCTTCTACACCTTCCAGACCATGAGCTACACCATCGACGTGTACAAGGGGAAGCTCGAGGTCCGCAGGAACTTCCTGGACTACCTGGTCTTCGTCAGCTTCTTCCCCCAGCTGGTGGCCGGCCCCGTCGAGCGCGCCAGCAACCTGCTGCCCCAGATCGAGAAGCACCGCAGCTTCCGCTTCGAGCAGTTCCGCGACGGCCTGGGCCTGGCCATGTGGGGCGCCTTCAAGAAGATGGTCGTGGCCGACACCATCGCCCCCTACGTCGACAAGATGTTCATCCACAACGATCCCTCGTCGGCGATGATCTGGGCCGCCACCCTGGGCTTCACCGTACAGATCATGGCCGACTTCTCGGGCTACACCGACATCGCGCGGGGCACCGCCAAGATGATGGGCTTCGAGCTCATGAAGAACTTCGAGTTCTCCCTGTGGTCCGCCACGCCTTCGGAGTTCTGGGCGCGCCAGCACATCTCGTTCTCCACATGGATCCGCGACTACCTGTACTTCCCCCTGGGCGGGTCGCGGGGCGGCTTCTGGTTCGTCACCCGCAACACCTTCATCGCCATGGTCCTGAGCGCCGTCTGGCACGGCGCCTCGTGGACCTTCGTGATCTGGGGCATCTACCATGCATCCCTGCTCACCGGGTATCGCATCGTCATGAAGCGCATCCCCGCCAAGATGATGGCCGTGCGCCAGTGGCGGGTGCTCACCGTGCCGTTGATGTTCACCTTCATCGTGGTCAACTTCATCATCTTCCGCGAGACTCACGTGGGGCGGCTGTTCCACTACTTCACCCTCAACCCCCTCGGGGGCACCCAGGATCAGTGGATCGCCGCCACCGTCATGCTGGCCATCACCCTGGCCCTGGGCGCCTTCCTGATGGCGGGCAGCCTGGCCCAGATGTTCGTGATCCCCAAGCTCAGCAAGAGCCCCTGGTACCTGCCGGTCATGACCACGGCCTGCACCGCCTTCGCCCTGTGCATGTGGGTCTTCCAGCGCACCACGAGCAACGACTTCATCTACTTCCAGTTCTAGGGATCTCGTCGACAGCCTCGAGCGCCCTCCCGCGGACTCGAACGATGCGAGTCGCCGACCCTTGACAGGCCTCGGGTGGGAGGCCCAGACTCGGTGCACAGGTGCCTCGCCGTCTGGACGGGCTTCCCCGGCCTCCTCTTGGCTGCCCCTTCATCGCCGGAGTGGGGAGCAGCAACAACGCCGGGAGTTGGCGTTAGCAGTACGTGTTCCGGGTCCCTGGTACCGAAACCCATCAGGAGAATCCCGATGCTTCCCTCCGCCACGTTCCTCTTCGTTGGACTCCTGGTCCCCCCCGTCGTTGGCGCTGGTGACAGCAGCCTGCAGGACCTGCGCACGAGCGACTTCGGCGTCCGCGGTGGCGCGTTGGCACCGCTGGTGCGGGGCAGCGGTCCGCTCTCCAACAAGAAGCTCGACGAGCTCCAGGCCGAGGGTGAGGTCACGGCGGTGTACCGCAGCGATCCGCAGTATCTGGCACTCGATCTCGCCGAGGGTGCCACCGTCGAGCGCCTGGAGCTGTTCTACGACGAGGACGGCCGCAGGCTGCTGGCGGTCCACGGGCTCCTCTCCACCATACGCTTCGAGGACGCCTGGCGCGCGGAGGGCCTCGAGAGTGCGCCGTTCGAGCTCGTTCCGTCCGCGACACCGCCTCGCCTCACCCCCCTCGGGGCCGCGTGGTCCACCGAGCGTGAGGACGTCTACGTCACCTCCTGGGAAGGGATCGAGCCGGGTGTGCTGTGGGTGTTCGACGATGCGCGCTTCTGGCCCCTCTGCGGAGATCCGGCACCCTTGGACGATCTCCAGGAGCGCATCGAGACCGCGATCACCGCGGGCGAGATCGACGAGGCGGTGCGGCTGGGTCAGCTTGCACAGGGGCTTGACTGGAATCTCTCCGATCTCCAGCGGTGGATGGGGGAGCGAGCATTCGCGGCCGAGCTGCGAGACCTGACCGCCCGCATCGAGGCTACGGACGAGTTCTGGGAGTTCCTCGGCCTGGCACCCGAGTTCGCACGCTACGCCCACCTCGTGACGGCGGTCTCCGGGGACAACTACTACCTCGACAAGGCTCTCTTCGGGCTCTACGAGCAGCGCATCGAGCAGGAGCTTCGGGCCCGCGAGGCCGACTCCGGCCCGGCCACCTTCACGGCTTGGGTGCTCTTCGGCAACGCGGTGCTACGCAGCATGGACGTGTGGCGCTCGTCCTCCTACCTGAAGAACGACGCGGCCGAGGTCGCCAAGGCCCGCATGGGTGCCCTGATCGAGGGCTGGCTGCCGTCCGTGGACGAGGGTGCCAAGCACTACGTCTCGGGCACCGTGTACCTGTCCGGGGTCTTTCTCGATGGAATCGGTGGCAGGCGCTTCGCGACCTTCAAAGACTTCCTCCCCGCCATCCACGCTCCGACCCCGAGCCCGGAGGGGCAGCGCGCCGACATCCGCCTGATCGCGGAGGACGAGCCCGTGATCCGCCTCGTCAGCAGCCAGGACACCCGCACCGAGGTGGAGGAGTGGGAGTCCACCTCGCGGGACACCAGCGCGCGGGACAGCTGGGTGCAGCGCTACAACGGGATCCAGTTCGGCTGCGACGATGAGGTCGAGGCGCTCGAGGCCGAGCTGATGGCCATCGACACCTCCGGGGCCTCTGTGCGCTCCGTGGGCCCCGTGACCGCCAATGACTACATCAACGCCGACGGCACCACCACGCGGACCTACGAGCAGGAGGGCATCGAGTGGGGCCGTGCGCCGGACAACTCCGCTGCCCTGCGCAACAACGCCGAGGTCGAAGCGCGGATCTCGGAGGTCCGCGCGCGCTGCGAGCGGGAGGTGGATGCCCTCGGTCCGAGCCCCGACGGCACGGTCACCCAGGTTCATCGGCGCGAGGACCGCGTCACCACCACCACCTGGAGCGGTAGCGTGTCGCGCAGCGTCACCCTCGCGTACGGCGCAGGGACCCGCCGCATCACCGAGACGGTGAACATTCGCGAGGAGGACGAGTCCGGCAGGCTCCAGAAGCAGACCATCATCGACCGTGCGAACGCCGAGCTGAACAGCAAGCTGAAGGAGCGCACCGCCGGCTTGAGCGGCGCCTGGACCCTGGAGCAGATGGAGGCCTACGTCGCGGACCTCGAGGCTCGGGGTGAGCGGGAGGAGGCCACGTTCACACGCTGGATCCTGGGCCAGCTCGAGGACGAGAGCGTGCTGCCCGAGCCCTTCCGCGGGGTGATCGACGACGACCCCATCGGCGCGCGCTCCCCCTACCGGGCGCCCGTGCCCGAGCCGACCGAGCTGCTGCCGGACGCACCCATCAGCCGGCTCCGCTCGGCCGCGGGAGGCTAGGAGCCTGGTCGGGGGACCAAGAGCATAGACGGGGGGCCCGTCTGGACAGGCTTTCCCCAACCGATTGACGGAACGCGCGATGCTCCGTGGCATCACGCTCAGGGCCGAGGGCGCGTCCCGCGCTCTTCGCCGTAGCGCTGCTGTTCACCGCCTCGGGCGTTCCGACCCTGGCCAGCGCCAAGGCCGTCAAGGTGGACGTCTGCCACGCCAGGGGCGACGGCAGCTACAACCTGCTGAGCATCTCCGAGAGTGCGCTCTCGGCCCACCTGGGACATGGCGATGTCCTGCCGGGGGCCTGGTACCCCGACTCGGACGGGGACGGCTTCGGCGACCCCGACGCCACCGCCAGCGAGTACCCCGAGGCCGGCTACGTGGACAACGCCGATGACTGCGGCGACGGCGGCGCCGCCTCGGGCCCGGGGATGGCCGAGCTCGCCGATGGCTACGACAACGACTGCGACGGCTGGACCGACGAGGACTTCTTCTGTCCCTGCTACGACATGGAGTCCCTCGACGAGCTGCTGGCTGGCCTCGACACCTACGCCTACAGCTGGGCGGTGCGCTACGACGGCTTCACCCAGGTCACCAGCCTGCGCGGTCAGGAGTGGAGCTACAGCTACGAGGACGTACAGTGGCAGGCTCCTACCGTCGGTGCGGACCTCTACCGGGTGGCAGCCGAGGACGACGCGCCCTACTGCGAGACCTGGAGCCAGACCTGGCTCGCCGCCCCCGACCACTCCTGGGCCGACGATGGCGTCACTTCATACCTGGCCATCCCCGAGGAGAGCTTCGATGTCTGTCAGGGAATGCTCGATGATTGGATGGTCGAGCAGGGAACACCTCTGTACAGCTGGTAGCGACGCGGGCCGCCCCCGGCGCGGCTTCCGCAGGGGCTTCGTCTCGGACCTGAAGCGCGCAGGCGCAGGCAGCACCGCCGAGGAGTCCCTGGTGAGCCAACGCCAGGACCTGCGCGGGCTCCACACCGACGCCTTGCACCCTGCCCTGGGCAAGCCGCCTCGTGCTGGCGCGCCGCCCTGGCCTGCTTCGCGACGTATTGAACCAGGCCCCTGACTTCATCTTCTAGCGGTACCGCTATCAGGCTGCGGTGCGCCAGCGCCGCTTCCGGCCTCCACCGCCAAGTCCCGCACCGTTCCTGGTAGCCTGTGCTGCGGTGCGGAGGACTCGGTGCGGCCGGTCCAAGCAGGAGGCCCCGTGGACATCCATCAGCTGCAGACCTTCCTGGCCATCCTCGAGCACGGCAGCTTCTCTCGCGCCGCCCGGGCGCTGCACATCACCCAGTCCACGGTGAGCTTTCACATCAAGGCGCTGGAGGACCGCCTGGGGGTCGTGCTGCTCGAGCGGCGCGCCCGACCGGTCCGCGCCACCTCGGCCGGTGCCACGCTGGCGCCCTACGCCACCCGGATCCTGGCGCTGCGAGACGAGGCCAAAGCCACGCTCCAGGGACAAGGCGCTGGCACCGCTGGAAACATCGCCGTCGCCTGCTCCACCATCCCCGCGGTCTACCTGCTGCCTGGGGCCCTGGCCAGGCTCCGCCGAACCAGCCCGGGCATCAGCGTCTCCCTCGAGGTCTCGGACTCGAGCCGGGCCATCGCCGCGCTGCGGGCGAGGGACTGCGACCTGGCGGTCGTCGGCGCCCGGGAACAGGACAAGCGCATCGTCTACACCCCCATCGGCACCGACGAAGTGGTGCTGGTGGCCAGGGCGGGCGATGCGACGGCCCAGACCGGAGAGCTCAGCGCTGGGGACCTCGCGAGCGCACCCATCATCCTCCGGGAAGAAGGCTCCGGCACCATGGGGGCGGTGGCGGACATCCTGGCGGTGCGCGCTGCCCAGCGACAAACCGGCCCGGCGATCCGCGTGGGCAGCACTGCCGCGGCGCGACAGTGCCTGCTGCAGGGCCTGGGGGTGAGCTTCATCTCCCGGCTGGCGGTGGCCGAGGATCTGAGGGAGGGCCGCCTGGTGGAGCTGTCGCTCCTGGGCACGCCGGTGTCCCGCCGCATCTACGCGGCCAGGATGCGGGCGAGGGAGCCCAGCGCGGCGGTGACCCAGCTCATCCGGTGCCTGAAACAGGGTGGTTGAATCGATTTCATCGATACCGTGATGCACTATCATCGATATTGATCGTTGGTAGGACCGTCGGCCCCGCACTACCCCTGCATGGTGCCCTGGCCCGGAACCACCTTGCAGTCCTGGACGCCCATCACCCCTGCCGAGCAGGCCGAGCTCGACGCGCTGTTCGCCGAAGTCGACCGGCTCGAAGGCACGAGCTGCTGCGGATGTGGGCGTGAGCTGTGTGGCCACGCCAGCGTCATCGCCATTCAGATGGGCGCCAAGGACGCGCCACGCTGCGTGGTCTGCCTGGCCCAGGCGCTCGAGCTGCCCACCGAGGACTTCCTCGGGCGGGCTGTGGACTTTCTGGCCCGCCGTGACTGCTACCGCACCGCCTGGCTCAGGGCTGGAGTCAGGGAGGGGCAAGCCGATCCCATGCGGCCCGCGTGTCTGTGGCAGGCCTGGCCCACGGCCCCCGCCGCGCACACGGCCTCGGACCGCACCGCCTCCACTCCGCCCGCGGTCGTTCACTGGGACCTGGGTGACGAAGGCTGCGGCGACCTGGCCTTGGCCCTGCGGTGCCGCATGGCCGATGTAGGGCCCGGCGGCCTCGTGGTGATCCACGCCACCGACCCAGGGGCGGTGCAGGACATCCCGGCGTGGTGCCGCCTGGCAGGACACGCCCTGCTCGAACTCACCCCCCCCACCTACCGCGTCAGGAAGAAGTCCTGAAGCCAACCCAAGGAGGGCAACCATGCCCGGATTCGTCGTCTCCATCGTCAACTCCCACCTCGACATCGACAAGGCCACCGTGGGCTTCGTCGTGGCCAACGCGGCCCTGGGCAGCGACCAGGACACCACCGTGTTCTTGAGCGCCGATGGCGCCTGGATCGCCAAGCGCGGCGAGGCCGCCAAGATCGTGGCCGAGCCCCCCTTCGCTCCCCTGGCTGGCTTGGTGGAGAAGTTCGTGGCCGGTGGCGGCAAGATCCTGGTCTGCTCCCCCTGCATGAAGATGCGCGGCTTCGGCCCCGACGACATGATCGACGGCGCCGTGCCCGCCGGTGGCGCCGCCCTGGTGGAGCTGCTGGTGAACGGCGCGCCCTGCATCACCTACTGATCCGCCATGGCTGACCCGACCCTGAGTGGGCTCGAGCCCGCGGTGGTGTTCGACGGCGGTGATCTGGACTGCGGGTCCGGGCTGGCGCTGCTGATCCGCGAGCACATGCTCGAAGTGCCCCCCGGCGCGGTGCTCGAGGTGCGCAGCCGGGAGATCACGGTCTGCGACGACCTGCCCCCCTGGTGCCGCCTGTCGGGCCACGACTACCTGGGGGAGCTGCCCGGAGGCAACACCACCCGCTTCTTCGTGCGCCGGGGCGACGGTGTCCAGGACGAGCAGGCCCTGGCGGCGGACAAGGCGAAGGCCAACGACTACACCTGGCGCCTGCGGGCGCGGGCCGCCGGCCCCATGCGCAGCACCGTGTACTGCCGCAACTTCCAGTGGACCGTGGGCCAGGCGGCCAGCTTCGAGGAGAGGGACGCCCACCCCTCGGCGGTGGAGTACCTGCTGGGGACCCTGGCGGCCTCCCTCACCACCGGCTTCGCCACCGAGTGCGCCCGGGACGGCCTCGAGGTCGACGACATCGAGATCAGCGCCAAGGGTACCCTGCACAGCGTGATGGCCCACCTGGGCCTCGACGCTGGGGACCCGAGCCTCGAGAGCGCGACGCTGCGCTGCTTCGCCTCCAGCTTCGACGACGAGGCCGCGGTGCGGGCGGCCTGGGACCGCGCCTTGGCGCGCTCGCCCATCGTGGCCACCCTGCGCAAAGCGGCCAGCATCGAGATCAAGCTGGTCATCATGTGAACCCAGGAGGAACCCATGTTCGACGTCACCCAGGTAGGGAGCTGGCCCCGCTCACGCACGCTCTTGAAGGCGCTGCGGGACAAGCGGCTGGGCCGCATGAGCCGCGCCGACTTCGACGCCGTGGCCGACGATGAGATCCGTCGCTGCGTGAGCCTGCAGATCGAGGCCGGCGCCGACGTGATCGTCGACGGCGAGCACCGCCGCGACAACTTCTACTCCTTCGTCGCCGACAAGCTCGACGGCACCCGGCTGATGTCCCTGGCCGAGATGTTGGATGTGCTCGAGGACAAGGCCGGCTTCGAGGAGATGCTCGAGACCCTGGACGTGCCCGCCTCGGCCATCCGCAACCCCACCTGCGTGGGCCGCGTGAGCCGACGGGAACCGCTGGTGGCCGACGATCTGCGCTTCGTGCGGCAGCTGACGGACAAGCCCATCAAGGTCACCCTCCCGGGCCCCTACCTGCTCACCCGTTCCATGTGGGTCACCGCCTACTCCAAGGCCGGCTACGCCGACAAGACCGAGCTGGCCGAGGACGTCATCCGGATCCTGCGGGATGAGCTGGCGGAGCTCGAGGCGCTGGGCGCCAGCTTCGTACAGTTCGACGAGCCGGTGCTCACCGAGATCGTCTTCTCCCAGGAGAACGACCGCCGCACCTTCATGTGAGCGACCCTTGCCACCCGCCGTGATGCGGGTTGTGAGCTCGAGTATGCCGCAGAGCTGCTCAATCGGGTGATCGCAGGCTTCGAGGGCCTGCGCACAGGCATCCACGTGTGCCGAGGCAACTGGAGCCGCCGGGAAGACGTGCTGCTCAGCGGTGACTACGAGCCCCTCGTGCCCGCCTTCGAGGCCATGAACGTGCGCCAACTGGTGCTCGAGTACGCCACCCCCCGGGCGGGGGACATCGAGGTGGTGGGCCGGTCCCTCGCCGACCGGGAGCTGGGGCTGGGGGTGGTGAACCCCCGCACCACCGAGGCCGAGAGCGTGGAGTTCATCGTGAACCAAGCCGAGCGCGCGCTGCGGTGGTTCCGCCCCGAGCAGATCTACCTGAACCCCGACTGCGGCTTCGGCTGCTTCGCCAACCGCTGCGTGAACGACGAACGAACCGCGACAGCCAAGGTCGCCCAGATGGCGAAGGCCGCCAGGGTGCTGCGGGAGCGCCACGGCTGACGATGCAGAGCGCCCACAAACAGGGGAGCAAGACAGGGGAGCAAGACAGGGGAGCAAGACGGGGCCCCAACAGCGCCGGCCCACCACCACATCAGGCTCACCAAGGAGCCAGCGCTTGGGCCCCAGCCAGCTTGGCTGGCGTGGGCCGCGTCGCTCTGGAGAGTATCCCAGTAAGATCGCGCCCTATGTCCTCGCAGTGGACAGCCGATGCGAGCGCGCACCGTCGCCCTGGCGCCAGCTGGCTTCCGAGTGATGTCGGTGGCCAGGGTACTTCGCGCCCAGCACGCTGGGGCTGCCGAGTATCGCTGGTGGGCGCTTGGCCTCGAGTGCGCGGCTGCCCGCGCGACGCCGGACCAGGCCGGTAGGAGAGATCGCACCCCACTCGCCGTGGTCGCCTGAAGGGAGCCACCACCGACCAACACCAAACCCGGAGGGAACCGCCGATGCAGCGGATAGGCGCGCGGCGCCCCCAATCGCTCTGCGCTGATAACGACTGCCACGACGCTTCGGATCGCCCCGCTTCACGCGGTCCTCGAGCTCGAAGGAACACCGCGGGCAGGCTCGAGGTACACGCGGGCCCTCGCCTGTATGGCTCGCGGCCCTGAGCATCTGGACCGTCACCCTCGGCTATCGCTGACTGTAGATCCTGAGCTGAGGAG